>JAZDFB010000001.1:0-3677 GCA_043808305.1 Planctomycetota bacterium
GTTGAGTATCATCAGCGCCGGTATCATCGTCACGAATATCCCGGCAAACAGCACCGCCACCTCGATAATCGGATTAAATGTAAAGCTGTTCGATTGGCGGGTATTCTTTCTGGTTGCAACCAGCGACAATATGGCCATCACCATCATCAGCGCTTCCTTAACGCCGAACGGCCAGGGATGCTTGGGGTCGGCCCCGAACGGATCGCCGGCGAAGAATATCGCCGCCACCATGCCGCCCAGCAGCAGGAAATTAACGGAGCCCTCCACGCCCAGCTTCTGTTTGGGCTCGACCTGCTCGGTCAGCGCGCCCGGCGTGGCAACATCCTCGCGGTTGAACTTGAACTGGTCGTAAAGGTTGAAGATTATCAGGATTAAACCGCAGACGAACAGCCATTCCTTCCACAGCGCGAACGTCCACAGGAACGGCACACCCTTAAGGAATCCCAGGAACAGCGGCGGGTCGCCCAGCGGAGTCAGCAGTCCGCCGCAGTTGCTGACCACGAAGATGAAGAATATGATGATATGCGCCTTGTCCTTGCGGGCCTTGTTGGCACGGATAAGCGGGCGGATTAATAGCATCGAAGCTCCGGTCGTGCCGATGAAACTGGCCAGCACCGCGCCGATGGCTAGGACGATGGTATTGATGAGCGGAGTCCCGGCCAGCGAGCCTTTGATATAGATGCCGCCGGAAATGACATAAAGCGCGCCCAGCAGGATTATGAACGAGATGTAGTCCAGCCCGACAACCATCAGCTCGTGCGGGCTGACTGTGCTGATGTAAATAGCCACCGGGATGCCCAGCAGGATAGAGATAATGCCCTTGTTAAAATTACTTTCCCACCAGTGGCCGAATGCCAAGGGGATGATGGCGATGCACAGGAGCATCAGTACAAACGGGGCGATAGACCAAAGCGGCAGGTTCTTGCCCACCTCGGTAGCCGATTCCGCCGACTCGCACAAGGCCGGCCCGGCCAGAGTTAGGATAATAGCAACGGTCAGTAAGGCATACTTAGCTTTTATCATCTTATATTATATCCTTTCTGCGTTTATCCGTGTGTATCTGTGGTTAAAAAGCGCTATTTAATCCCGCCCGTCCGGATTGTCAATCAAAACCGAAATAATTTCCTTGACAATACAATTATTCGGTGTATTGTAAAGCCATGGTTAACACACACGAACAATTCAAAAACAAGCGAATCAGAGCCAGAGAAATATACAGGCCCGGTTTTCCACCCATCCCGCGCGACCCCCCACGCGCTTAACCCGGATTATTCACGCGGCAGTGTGAATAATGTCCGTTAGCCTCGCAGGGAAGATGAAATCTGACCGAGAGGCTTACGGCCGGGTAATCCCGATTACCTCAATAGCCACTCTGCATGGTAGTGCAGAGGTTTATGAATAATCGGGGTAACCCTATCCTGCGAATCAGCTTTAAATATTAGCCACGGATAATTTTGGATTTACATTGGTCTGAAGATAGAAAACCGCGAAAAAATAAACTAAGGAGTCACAAATGAATAAAGAACCAAATAAGGAAATAATCAAAGAAGTGAATAAAGAAGCGGATGTCACATCTCTGAGCGGTTGCTTAATCAAGGTGTTTGCAACACTGCTTGGGCCGGTATTCCTGATAATCTTTGCGGTAATGCTGGCCGCCTACCCGACCGCTTTCCCGAGCATATTGGATATTATCTATGGTGTTATTTTAATTCTTACAGTCTTTGCGCGGCTGATAGACCGCCCGCCCCAACCGGAGGCTGGTCAACCTCAGGCCGAGAAGCCAACGGATAAACCAGCAGAAACCGGGCACAGTCCGGTTATTAAATACAGCGTCATTATGTTTATCGCCGGCGTCGCGCTATGGATTGTGGCCAGGTTTATCTTAAGCCAGATACTTTAATATGAAAAGAATTCTTGTAACCGGACTGGTATTCCTTCTGCCGGCATTGATTACGATATGCATTATCCTGCTGGTATTCAGGTTTCTTAATGATTATATTGCCCAACCCGCTGGCGCATTGGTTTTGTCTTCACTGCGATTATCAAGCAGTTTGTCGGTGCCGCCCGAATATGCGGCGATAGTAACGTCGTTAATCGGGTTCGCAGTGGTATTTGCCGCCATATTATTAATAGGCTATATTACCACTAAGTCATTAGGCCGCCGGTTATATTTATTACTGGAAAAATATCTGTTCCATAAACTGCCGGTGATAGGCTTTATCTACCCGCATGCCAAACAATTCACGGATACCTTTCTTGACCTTGGCAAGAAAAATGAGTTCAAGGCCGTGGTCTCGGTGCAATTTCCCCGTCTGGGTGTTTACGCAATTGGCTTCATAACATCCGAAGGCCTGGACAAGGTCAAGATCGCATCCGGCAAAAAATTGGTTACTGTTTTTATTCCCAATACGCCGACGCCTTTTACCGGTGATACGGTAATGTTCTCCGAAGAAGATATTATCAGGCTGAATATTACGGTTGATGATGCGATTCGGTTTGTTATCTCGGGCGGTATTCTGACGCCCAATAACCACAATCAACCCGCATTATAAGAACACTTAATATTATGAAAAGCATAGAGATTTACATAGTTGTCAGCATAACCATCATTATGTTGGCTGTCGGGGTTGCCGCAATATTAAGGTTTGTTATAGAAGGAACGGGCGAAGATCCGGATGATACCACACATTGCCCGAGCCGCCTTAATGAGGAGGAAAGCCGTTAGACGGATGAAAAATCATGAAGAATAAAATCAGACAATTATGATATCAGTAATTATTCCAACGCTCAACGAGGAAAAGACCACCAGCCAGATAGTTGCGCTGGCCAGAAGTGCCAAGAACGTAGACGAGGTCATCGTGGTCGATGATAAATCGATGGACCGGACGGTCGAGGTTGCCAAAGAGGCCGGCGCCAGCGTGATTACCTCTACCAAAATCGGCAAAGGCGCCTCGATGAAGGACGGAATGCTGGTGGCACGCAACGAGATTATCGTTTATCTGGACGGTGACATCAGCAACTATGCGCCGGATGTGGTGGCCAAGATGAGCGCGCCGCTTATAAATGATGAGGCGGATTTTGTCAAAGCAACCTTTGAACGCCAGGCCGGGCGGGTGACGGAACTGGTGGCCAAGCCTCTTTTGACCCTGCTCCTGCCCGAGGCGCTCAGGTTCAGCCAGCCCCTGAGCGGCATTATCGCCGGAAAGAAATCATTCTTCCGAAAGATAGAGTTTGAGAACGATTACGGAGTCGACATCGGCATACTGCTGGACATGCTCAAAATCGGGGCACGGATAAAAGAGATAAATATCGGCAAGATAGAGAATAAGATGAAGCAATGGCGCGAGTTAGGCAAGATGTCGCGCCAGGTAGCCCGGGCCATACTCAAACGCGCCCATACTAGCCCGGACTTCTCGCTGGATTCGTTGGGCACCATTAACATCATCCGCGACCAGATGGAAATGGCCATCAAGGAAACGCTGGCACCGCTCAAGAAAATGATTATCTTTGATATGGACAATACCATACTCCAGGGGCGTTTCGTATACGAGGCCGCCAAAGAGTTCGGGTTTGAGCAGGACTTGATTAAGATACTGGCCGCCAATTCAGAATCATACCTGCTGACCAAGCTGATAGCCCGGCTCTTTAAGGGGCGGGACATCAGCCAGATACTGGCC
>JAZDFB010000002.1:0-33151 GCA_043808305.1 Planctomycetota bacterium
GGCGATGGCGGTCATTATCACCAGCCCGGCCGCGCCGGTGAAGATGCTGGTGAGCACCAGCCCGGTCAGGTATTCGCTTATTTTAAGGGGCGAGGCGAAGTAGTTGAAGAAGTTCTGGCTCCAGATGTCTTCCAGGAACGAGGTCATTATGCCGGCCTGGATGCGCCCCATAAACTCCCAGAGGATGACGGCGCCGAGGATGACGGTGACAAAGCCGAAGGTGGCCGGCCCGAGGGCGCCCAGGTATTTGCTGATAAAGCCCCATTGGATGATGGCAAAGAACATCCAGACGAAAATCCCGGCCAGCCGGGTGGGATTGCCTTTTATCAGGAAGTATTGGCGCAGGAATATGGCGTATGTCCGTGATAAACTCATAGTTTATTTCTATAAGGAGACCAGGAAACCAAGATTATAGTTCCTGCTTTCCTGGATTCCTTATAATATTAATCTGCGTAGGCGAAGCCTCTGCGTTTATCTGCGTACCATTATTATTTCTCCAGTGTCAGGGGTTCCCGGGCGACGGTTATAAACAGCTCTTCCAGGTCCTTTTTGCCGTTTTCAGCCGGGAGCGTCCGGGGGTTGCCGGACAGCAGTATCCGGCCGTGCGACAGGAACAGCACCTGGCTGCAGACCGTTTCTATTTCATTCATATTATGCGAGGTCCAGAGTATGGCCGCGCCGGTTTTGGCGGCGTATTCTTTTATCCGCTGGCGTATCAGCTGGGCGATGCTCGGGTCGAGCGAGGCGGTCGGTTCGTCAAGCAGGAGCAGGCCGGGTTGGTTGATAATGGCCTTGGCCAGGTTGAGCCGGCTGGCTTCGCCCGAGGAGAGCAGTCCGGCCTTGGTTTGGGCGAAACCTTCCAGGTCAAATTCGTTCAGCAGTGATTTTATCCGCTCTTTCAGCTGGGGCACTTTATAGAGCAGCCCGAATACCTGCAGACATTCGGATACGGTCAGGTTGGCCGGCATATGGGCGTAGACGGCGGAGAAATTCATCAGCCCAGAAAGCTCGGAGCGGTGTCCGGCCAGGTCCTTGCCCATTATCCTGACCGACCCGGCGGTGGGTTCGAGGATGCCCAGTATCATATTGATGGTGGTGGTCTTGCCGGCGCCGTTGGGGCCGAGCAGTCCGACTATTTCGCCGCGTCCGACGGCGAAGGATATATCATTGACCGCTTTAATCGGCCCGAATTCCTTTACCAGGTTGGTGATATTTAAAACCTTGTCGTCGGTCATGTTAATATATCCGAGTGCCGTTCATTAGACTTCAGGTTTTAGTCCAAGCTCCGGGCGCACCTAAATCCGTAGTGGGGATTCTGGTTCTCGGGAAGGCTGGAGCCGCTGTGGTAAGCCGAACGACATTGTTCGGCGGCGAAGTCCCAGGAACCGCCCCGGAGGACCCGCGCCTGGCCGCCGGCCGGGCCCTTGGGGTTCTCCCTTCCGCCAGAGGCGGATCCGCCTTCGGCGGAGGGGCTAAATGTTTTGTAATAATCTGATTGCCACCAGTCTTGGCACCATTCCCAGAGATTGCCGGTGATGTCGTATAGACCGAAACCATTGGGTTTTTTCTGGCCTACCGGATGGGTGGTTCCGCCTGAATTGGCGCTGTACCACATATAATCGTTATCCGGCTCATCGCCCCAGTAGAATTTGGTCTTGGTCCCGGCCCGGCAGGCATATTCCCACTCGGCCTCGGTGGGCAGTCTTAAGCCGGTTTTAGTGCAGAATTCGTCGCAATGGTTCCAGGAAACGTAGTCTACCGGATAATCATCGCTTCCCCCGAAGCTTGATATGTTATACCCCATCACCTTTTGCCATTGGCCTTGGGTGGTCTCGTATTTGGCGATAAGGAAACTGCTTATCCATACGTCGTGGACGGGTTTTTCGTTATCACGGCCGTCATCGGTTCCCATAAGGAATTGCCCGCCCGGAATCAGGACGAAGACCATTCCGGTCTGGTCGTGGCGGTATTCCTGGTAGCCCTGCGGGTTAACCCCGGATTTTGTAAATCCGGCCGGCGCGGCCTGGCCAGCCAGGGGTGCGGGTTTTGTGCATTGAATATTTATTGTTGCCCGCCAAACGGGTTTGTTGGATTGGGGCTGCGTTCCCCGCCAAACTGTCATTATCGCAAACGCCGTCACAATCAAGATAGCTATTACACCCCAGATAAATCCTGCTTTCATAATTAGTCCTCCTTTTTTAATATTAGGGAATAAGGTGTGTCACTTACCCTGAATGAGAAATGGAAGTCCCTTTCCTCTTTCATCTTTTTCTTTTATGTATAGTGTCCTGATATCCTAATATCCTGATTCCCTGCTCCCCTAAGCGCCTACTTTCCTTCGTTGGCCCACATATCTGTATCCAATTTCCCCTCTTCCCGGAAAGACAGGGTCATTATTATGCTTTCCCATTTAGATTCATTTACATGAGGAAAATCTCCCGATTTGGTGCATCTGCCTTTTTTCTGTAAAGATGCTTCCTTACATCCAAATTCCTGGCATTTGCCCGGCTCTTTGTATTCTTTCTTGCATTTCGGGCATATGTATATATATTCGATTTCAGCAAGGTCTTCACAGAATTTTTCTACAGGTTTGCCGCAAGTTTTGCGGTTTCGGCTTTGTTCGGAAGAGCACTGAACTTTACAGAGCCTATAATTCTGCCCGAATGAACCCAGGAACTTGTGGCTCGGGCAAATATAGACGGTTTTAACGCAGACATCCACATCTTTCGGCTTGTCCCAGCATTTATAGCAGGTGTTGTCCGGCCTCAGGAGCTTTGCCGGTTCCAGACTGCCGCTTTTGCAGCAGGGGCATTTATAATCGTTAAGCTCGTCTCTCTGGAGGAGATGGAGTCTCTTTAGGCATTTTTCGCATTTAATAGAGGCGCAATTGCGGCATCTATAACCTTTCAAAATAATGTTGCAGGTGATGCATTTAGGGGCTTTTTGGATGTGCGCGACATCGCATACGACATCCGGGGGATTCAGTCCCAGCTTTCCGCCCATGCATCTTATCCCAGTTAATAATTCAGCCTGGGTTTGCTGCCACTGGTCCGATAACTCGTCGGCCAGTATAAAGACTCCCAAGAGGATAAATAACCCCGCAAATAAACATACCGATATTTTTCTCATATCATTTCCCTCCGCGTGATACACGCCATATTTTACGATGCCTTTTATTCAGCTTTCTTTAATATTAGATACATGAGACGCCCAAATTTGTTAGAGAAAATAATATTTATTGCTAAATCACTCTGTTTTATGAGGTACAGTACCTAATAATATAATTTATCACTGGAATGATTATTGTCAATGATTATTTACCGGTAATTCGAATTTAATTCGGAAAACACTAGGTGCCGATGCGGGGTGAATTTATTGACACAAATGTAATTCTATGCTATTTTCCATGATAAAGATAAATATTTTATGCCTTGATTTCTTGAAAGGAAGTTTATGCCTATGAAAAACATTGCAGTTTTATGCCTGGCCGGATTGTTATTTGCCGCCGCTATGAGTTGTGACAGCAAGAAACCGCCTGAATCCCAAACAACGCCTGTAAATGCAGCGGTGACGCCGCCGGCTTTGGCCGGGGAGTTGTCGCCGGTGGATTTTGTGTTTAACCAGAAGGGCAAGCTGGTGGTGGCTCTACTGGGGATTGAGGGCTGTACCAAGACCGGCGAGGCAACCGAGGTGTTAGCCAAAATGTCGCAGGATTGCCCGGCCGATATCAAAATCGGCCGTTTGGACGTGCCTATCCCGGACAGCCAATACAAGCCTTTGACCGATTGGAAACACGGTTACTATCACGCGATTGACGACGACCGGGCGGCGGCCAAGCGCCTGGAGTTTTTCTATTATCCGACGCTCTATGTGATTGACCGTGACGGCGCGGTGCGTTATTCGGGCGGGTGCGACGAAGCGCAGTTGAAGACCATGCTGGCCGAGATGCTCCAGGAACCGGCCGGCGGCCAGAAGAAGTTTTATACGCCGCCTCTGCCGGCTGTCGGCTCAAAGGCGCCGGGATTCCAGGCGCTGAATCTCAACGGCGAAAGCGTTAATCTGGATGCTTTTCCGGACAAGGGCGCGACCGTGCTTTTCTTTACCTCGGTTGACTGCCCGTTCAGCCGCCAGGCGGCCCAGGGCATAGTTTCGCTGGAGAAAGATTTCCCGGATAAAGGGGCGACTATTGTTACCATAGAAAAAAGCCCTAATCAGGATACGGTCAACAAGTTCTACGAGGAGATTAAACTGCAGGGGCCGGTAATCAGGGATAATGATAATTCTATCAGCAAGAAATACGGCGTTGAGCCGATACCGTTTTACTTTGTTATCGATAAACAGGGCAATATCGCAGGCCACGGCCCGTATACGGCGGAAGCAGTCCGGCAGGCGCTGAGCGTCCTGTTAGGCGTAAAACCGGCCGGGACAAATGACAAAGCCGCGCCGGGCGCGGGCTGAAGATAATCCCGGCTGAAAGTTCGGCGAACTTTCATATTTCCTCTTCAAACGATTACCGGGTTCAGATCCTCGCCTTTCCTTCCTTTATCAATATTTAACCTAATCTTTATCATTCCTTAACACGCCTATATTACATTAAGTTTAGAAAAAGGATATGGGTAATTAATGATAAGTCCTGAAAGGGGGAATAAAGATGACCATAATCATAGTAATAATAGCAGTAGCCTTGATATTTGATTTTGTAAACGGGCTCCACGATGCGGCTAATTCCATAGCCACGGTGGTATCGACCCGGGTCTTGTCGCCCAGGGCGGCTGTTGTTTGGGCGGCTTTTTTTAACTTCATCGCATTCCTTTTTTTCGGCTTGCACGTTGCCAATACCATAGGCAAAGGCATAGTTCATCCGGATGCCATAAATGTGGCGGTTATAGCGGCGGCTCTGCTGGGCGCGATTGTCTGGGATGTGGTTACCTGGTATCTTGGCCTGCCGGTCAGCTCTTCACACGCATTAGTCGGCGGTTTGTTGGGCGCGGCCGTTATGCATACCGGTTTCAGCGCCGTGATAATGGGCGGCGTTATGAAGATATGCCTGTTTATTGTCCTGTCTCCGATTTTGGGGCTGGTGCTGGGTTTTATTTTTATGGCCGTAGTGCTCCGGTTATTCCGTAATGCGGTTCGTGGAAAGGCGGATAAGCTTTTCAGGCGGCTCCAGCTCATCTCCGCCGCTTCCTATAGTTTGGGGCACGGGGGTAACGACGCCCAGAAAACAATGGGCATTATTGCCATCCTGCTGTTTACCTCCGGTAAATTAGGGCCGGAGTTTTACGTGCCGTTCTGGGTTGTCCTGGCCTGCCACGGGGCCATGGGGATGGGGACGCTGTTGGGCGGCTGGCGCATTATAAAAACAATGGGTCAGAAAATAACCCAGTTACAGCCGGTGGGCGGTTTCTGCGCCGAGACGGCCGGCGCGGTTATGCTCTTTGCCTCTACATTTCTGGGGATACCGGTAAGCACCACCCATACCATAACCGGTTCCATCATCGGGGTCGGCGCGACCAGGCGATTAAGCGCCGTGCGCTGGGGCGTGGCTCAAAAGGTTGTCTGGGCCTGGGTTCTGACCATCCCGGCCGCGGCCGTGGTTTCGGCTTTATGTTATCTTATCCTGAGAAACTGGATATAATTTAATTGTCCCTGAATTCGCGATACTGTTTTCATAACAGCGTCTGTGGTTTAACTGTATAGGGTTTATCAATATTTAACCCAATCTTTATAATTTCTTAACAAGTATTTTCTATAATACCAGCGAGTAAAGATTATCTTAATCTGTGAAAGGAGCATATATGATGAAAAAGGTATTGATAGCGGGGCTGATAGGCGCGATGGGTATTTTGGGGTGTGGCCGTGATGACGCGGCCAAGCAGGCTCAAAACGAAACAAAGACCAGCATCCAGATAAAAGGGTCTGACACAATGGTTAATCTGGTTCAGGCTTGGGCCGAGGCATTTATGAAGAAGAATCCCCAAAAACAGTTGGCCGTGACCGGAGGCGGTTCGGGCACGGGAATTTCGGCTTTAATCAGCAGCACCTGCGATATTTGCATGAGTTCCAGGAATATCAAGGAGAAAGAAATCACCTTGGCAAAGCAAAAGGGAGTAAATTCTAATGAAATCAAGGTGGCTCTGGACGGACTGGCCGTGGTAGTCCATCCGTCAAACCCGGTCAATAAGTTGACCTCTGCTCAATTGGCGGATATTTTTACCGGCAAAATAGCCAATTGGAAAGATGTAGGCGGTAAAGACGTCCGGATTGTCATCCTGTCCCGCGAGGTTACCTCCGGCACGCATGTTTACTTTAAGGAGCATATCCTGCGCAAAGGCAATGCCGCCGGTCCGGAGGAATTTGCCTCAAGCGCCTTGATGCTTCCTTCGTCACAGGCGATTGCCGACGAAGTGGCTAACAATCCTGACGCCATCGGTTATTACGGCATGGGCTATATCTCGCCCAAACAGAAACCGATATCGGTGGCTAAGGATGAGAAATCAGAGTATGAAGCGCCGACCCTTGAGAATGTGGTCAGCGGCAAATATCCCATATCCAGGCCGTTATTGCTTTACGTAAACGGAGAGCCGAGGGGTTTGACTAAAGAATTTATAGATTTCAGCCTTTCTCAAGAAGGACAGGAGATTGTTAAAAAGCTGGATTTCGTACCGGTTCAGGATAAACCGATAAAATAAGCGTCTATGCGGAAGATAAAAGAATTTATTATTGAGAACCTCATCTTTCTCTGCGGCATTGCCTCAATAATATTCGTTGTCCTGATTCTGTTGTTTCTGTTAAAAGAAGGCTTGTCGCTTTTCAAATACGTTAGTTTCGGCGACTTTGTGTCCGGCCGTAAGTGGTATCCGATTTCGGAGCCGCCCATATTGGGTATTCTGCCGTTGATTCTTGGTTCGGTGGTGGTGACCATCGGAGCGGCGATTATATCCGTTCCCATCGGCGTGGCTTGCGCGATTTACATCGCCGAAGTGGCGCCGGCCAAAATCAAGGATATCCTCAAAGCCGGCATTGAACTTCTGGCTGCGATACCCAGCGTGGTGCTGGGTTTTATCGGAATGGTCACCTTAGTTCCGTTGGTTAAAAGCATTTTTCACCTGCCGACCGGACTGACCGCGTTATCCGGCTCGATTATGCTGGCCTTTATGGCCATGCCGACCATAGTTTCCATTGCCGAAGACGCGCTTTATTCCGTGCCCAAGAGTTATAAGGAAGGCGCCCTGGCTCTGGGCGCCACGCAATGGCAGACTATCTGGAGGGTGCTCTTGCCGGCCGCCTCGCCCGGAATCCTGGCCGCGGTTATGCTGGGCGTCGGCCGGGTGGTGGGCGAAACAATGGCCGTGATGATGATTACCGGCAACGCCGCCAGTATTCCTAATGGGTTCCTTCAGCCGGTCCGGACGATGACGGCCACTATCGCGGCTGAGATGGGCGAATCGGTTGTGGGCAGCGAGCATTATTTTGCCCTGTTCGCCATAGGGCTGATACTTTTTATAATCAGTTTTGGCATTAATTTAACGGCGGATTTATTCCTGCACCGGAAAAGAATATGATGATGAACCCGAAAATAACCCAGAAAATAGCCTTTTTCTTTTTGCTGGCGGCAACTCTTTTAATAATAATCCCGGTCGGGTTGATTGTTTTTATCATTGTTATCAAGGGCGCTCCGGCCATCAGCTGGGATTTTCTTTTCAGCATGCCCAGAGACGGGATGCGCGCCGGTGGTATTTTTCCGGCTATCATCGGGACAATCTGCTTGGTGGCAGGCTCAATTACTTTCGCCTTGCCGATAGGGGTTCTGGCGGCAATCTACCTGAGCGAATATTCCAGGGATAATTTACTGACCAGGATAATCAAGTTGGCCATAGTCAACCTGTCGGGAGTGCCTTCGGTGATATTCGGGCTTTTCGGAATGGCGTTATTCGTTATTTTCCTGGGATTCGGCGCGTCGATTCTGGCCGGTTCGCTGACATTGGGAATTATGGTCCTGCCCATAATCATTGCGGCATCCCGCGTGGCGCTGGAAAGCGTGCCCCAGTCGTTCCGCGAAGTAAGCTTGTCTCTGGGCGCCAGCAAATGGCAGACCATCCGGCATATTGTCCTGCCCAATGCTATTCCCGGCATAATGACCGGCACGATTCTGGAAATCGGGCGGGCGGCCGGCGAAACCGCTCCGATTCTTTTTACCGTGGCGGCTTTTTACCTGCCCCAATTGCCAAAGTCAATCTTTGACCAGGTTATGGCTTTGCCGTATCATCTTTATGTCATATCAACCCAGGTGCCGAATGTCGATGAGAAAATCAGGTATGGCACAGCCTTGGTTTTGCTGTCACTGGTGTTGTTTGTCAATTTAATCGCCATTATTATCCGTTATAAGCTGAGGAAAAACAAGAAATGGTAAAATTTGATATTAAAAACCTGAATGTTTGGTTTGGCGCGATGCAGGCATTGCGGAATATCACCATGCAGATTCAGATTAATGAGATATTGAGCATTATCGGGCCGTCAAACAGCGGAAAAACAACTTTTCTCAGGGCGCTTAACCGGATGAACGATCTGGAGGCATCGTCTAAAACAGAAGGAATTATTGAGCTTGACAACGTAGATATCCGGAATATTAATACGGAATTATTACGCAAGAAAGTAGGGATGGTATTTGCCTTGCCGTTGCCTCTGCCTTTGTCAATATTTGATAATGTGGCCTACGGCGCCCGGATGCACGGGATAAAGAATAAGGAAAAACTCCAGGAGATTGTCGAGCGGGCATTGAATAATGCTTATATCTGGGATGAAGTCAAGGACCGGCTTAATGAATCGGCATTCAAGTTGTCAGGCGGACAGCAACAGCGGCTGTGCATCGCCCGGACGCTGGCCGTCGAACCGGAGGTGATCCTGTTTGACGAGCCCTGTTCCGGGCTTGACCCGATTTCTACAGCCAAGGTGGAGGAGGCCATGTTGAAATTAAAGAAGTATTACACCATAGTTCTGGTAACAAATAATGTCAAGCAGGCCGCCCGGGTTGGAGACCGGACAGCATTTTTCCTGTCCGGCGAACTGGTTGAGCTGGACAAAACCGATAAAATCTTTACGGCGCCGTTTGACAAACGAACCGACGGTTATATCAGGGGAAAATTCGGATAAATGAAAAAGATATCAGTCAATAATTTAAATTTGTGGTATGGCGATTTCCAGGCATTGAAGGATGTCAATACCGGCTTCGAGGAAAAAGCCATCACGGCGATTATCGGACCTTCTGGTTGCGGCAAGTCGACCTTGCTTAGGGTGCTGAACCGGATGAACGACCTGGTCGAAGGCATCCGCACCACCGGTGAGGTTATGATAGATAATAAGAATATCCTTGACCCCAAGACCGATTTGGTCGCGTTGCGCAAGAAAGTGGGAATGGTATTCCAAAGGCCCAACCCGTTTCCTCTTTCTATTTATAAGAATGTAATTTTCGCTGAGAAAATTCACTGCGATTCCAGCAAGAATTATTGCGATGAAGTCGTGGAACGGAGCTTAAGGGCGGTTTTTCTGTGGGATGAGCTGAAGGACAAACTTCACGAGCTGGCATTGAGTTTGTCTTTGGAACAGAAACAGCGGCTGTGCATCGCACGGCTGATTGCCGCCAAATCAGAGGTCGTTTTGATGGACGAGCCCTGTTCTACCCTTGACCCGCAGGCAACGGCCCGGATAGAGGAGCTAATTCGCGAGCTTAAAAAGAATTATACGATAATAATAGTTACGCATAATATGCAGCAGGCGGCGCGCGTTTCGGATTATACCTCGTTCTTCCTGCTGGGCGAAGAGATAGAATTCGGCGAAACTAACAGGGTATTTACACAGCCGCGAGACAAGAAAACGGAAGATTATATCACCGGAAGGTTTGGATAATTAAATAATTTGGTATGTTGATAATGAAATTATATTAAAAGGAGGACGAATTTATGGAAAGACATTTTGACCAAGAACTTAGCAGCATTAACGAGAAACTAATCCGGATGGCGACGCTGTCTGAGGAGATGATTAAAATTGCCATCAGAGCTTTGAGCGAGCGCAATGCTTCTATTGTTAAAGATGTAGGGCCGCGTGAAGAAGAAGTGAATCGGCTCCAGATAGAGATAGACGAAAACGTCATAACGCTTATTGCCCGGATGCAGCCGGTCGCGGCAGACCTGAGGTTTTTGATAGCCGCATCCAAAATTACCGGCGAACTCGAGCGCATCGCCGACCAGGCAATTAACATATCCCAAAGCACAACGTTTTTACTTAAGTATCCCCCGTTAAAACCGCTTGTCATTATTCCCCTGATGGCGGATACGGTCAGGCAAACAGTGGCTGAAAGTTTGAATGCCTATGTCAGGCGGGATGTGAACCTGGCGCAATTGGTGTTGGATTCGGATGATAAAGTGGATGCATATAAGGACCAGATTTTCCGGGAACTGTTGACCTATATGATTTCTGACCCTGAGACAATTCAACGCTCTTTAACGTTTATTTTAATAGCGCGAAATCTTGAAAGAATCGGAGACCATGCTACGAATATAGCCGAAGAGGTTATTTATATGGTGCAGGGCCGGGATGTCCGCCATCACCATGAAGAAGAGCAACGTAAATGAAAACTATTCTGGTCATCGACGACGAAAAGGACCTGGTCAAACTGGTGGACCATCACCTGAGCAAGGAGGGATTTTTGGTCATCAGTGCCCGGGACGGGGCGGAAGGGCTGGCCATGGCCCGTAAGCACAAGCCGAATTTAATCCTGCTGGACATAATGATGCCCAAGATGGACGGCTGGGAGGTGTGCAAACAGGTGAAGGCAACCGCCGAGATAGCCCAGACGCCGTTAATAATGCTAACGGCCCGAGCTCAAGAAACGGATAAGGTATTGGGTTTGGAACTCGGTTCGGATGATTACATTACCAAACCATTCAGCCCGCGCGAGATGGTGGCCCGAGTCAAGGCGGTGCTGAGGCGCTTTGAGGCCGGCGAATTCAAGGAGATGCTTAAGATAGGCGATATGGCCGTTGATTACAAGGGCCGGACCGTTACGATTAAGGGTAAAAAGGCAGAGTTGACTAACACCGAGTTCAACCTGCTCTGGCATCTGGTTAACCACCGGGGCGCGGTGATTTCACGCGATGACCTGATATCGGCCGGCCGGGGCGACGATGCCATGGTCATTGACCGGACCATTGACGTCCATATTGCGTCTCTGCGCAAGAAACTGGGTAAATCCGGACAGCTTATTGAAACCGTCCGGGGCGTGGGATATAAATTTACCTCCTTGGAATAACTATGTTCAAGAACAGCCTTTTCCGGAAACTTATTTTTACCTATGTCGTTCTGATTATTATCTCGCTGGGGTTGATTTCCCTGGTGGCGATAGAGATATTTTCGCAGTCATACCGGGAAGAGGTCAGGCAACACCTGGAAAATACCGCTTATGCCGTCCGGTCTGTCATCAATGACTGTAAAACAGACGTGAATCTGCTCAACAGCCGGGTAACTAAACTGGGCAACGATATCCATACCCGGATAACCATCATCGACAAAAGCGGTAATGTGCTGGCGGATTCCGAACGCGACCACTCAACGCTGGAAAACCATAACGACCGGCCTGAGGTGCTCATCGCCCGGGCCGGCGGCGTGGGCCAGAATATCCGTTACAGCCATACACTGGCTATTGATATGCTCTATGTGGCCATCCCGCTTGACCCGGCCCGGCCGGGCGATACGATTATCCGCGCGGCACTGCCGCTGAAACAGGTGTCCCTTGTTACCAACCGGGTATATAGCACAGTGGGTATTACATTTCTGGTTTCATTTCTGTTTGCAGTATTAATGGGTCTATGGCTGGTCAGCCGGATTGTCAGGCCGGTCAGGGAGATGGTTTCCGCGGCCGAGAGCATCGCTAAGGGCGATTTCAGCCGGCAGATTGCCGTTACGTCCGGAGATGAAATCGGCGCTCTGGCTAATTCCATTAATACGATGAATAAGGAACTGCAGCACCGATTTGCGGAAATAAACCACGAAAAAGCCAAGCTGGCTACTATTCTTTCCAGAGTGCGTGAAGGTATTATTGCAATCGGTAAGACGGAGAAAGTTATTTTTGCCAATAAAACTGCCGGTGAAATGCTGGATTTTGATACTGATTATGCGCCCGGTAAATATCTTTGGGAGGCAGTTCGAAACGACCGTTTCGTGCAGTTCGTTAAGGAATGTCTGGCTAATCCTGACCGGAACCCGATAGATGCCGATATTGCTGACCTGGTTTCGCCCCGCCAGTTCAGAATTTACTGCATGCCAGTTAAAAGCGGCGTCAGCGATAGCAACAGCTTTATCATCGTCATCCGTGACATTACCGAGTCTGCTAAATACGAACAGCTCCGGCGCGATTTCGTGGCCAACGCTTCGCACGAACTGCGCACGCCGTTATCGCTGGTCAAGGGCTATGTGGAAACGCTTAAGGATAGCACGGAAAACGACCCTCATAAGACACAGGAATTTATCGATATTATTGAGAAGAACGTCAACCAGCTTAATAATCTGGTCCAGGATATGCTGGAGCTTTCCCGGCTGGAATACCAGAAGGGCATCGGACAGATTAAACCGGTAAATATAAGAGACATAATTAACCCGGTGTTAGCTGATTTTAGGCCGGCGGTCGCGCTCAAGAAACAGGCGATTGACGAAAATATTCAGCCGGATATACCGGTGATTCATACCGAACCGGAATTGTTACGGAAAGCCATTGCCAATCTGGTTGATAACGCCGTTAAATATACGCCTGAAGGCGGCAGGATAGAGATTGCCGCAAAGTCCGACGGAAACAGCGTCACCATTGCCGTGAAGGATAACGGCATCGGCATACCGGTTGAAGACCAGCCCCGGGTATTTGAGCGGTTTTACCGGGTGGATAAATCACGCTCGCGGGAGATGGGCGGCACCGGGCTGGGGTTGTCTATTGTCAAGCATATCATCCAGACGCTTAACGGCGAGGTATCGCTCAAGAGCGAAGCGAATAAGGGCAGTATTTTTACTGTCACGCTGCCGTTGGGAAAAGGGAATGATTAACTTTGCCTTGAGACAATGTAATCAGCTAATTCCGTTAGTTGTTTTGCCCTGCTGCCGAATGGTTTTAAGTTGGATTTAGCCGTGGTTATTAATTTGATGGCCTCGGCCTCGGCGGATTTAATTCCTTTGAGGGCCGGGTAGGTGAGTTTATGCTGTGCCTGGTCTTTGCCCGGGGTTTTGCCTAACTGGTTCTTTTCGCCGACCACATCCAAGATATCGTCCACTATCTGGAATGCCAACCCTAAGTTCTGGCCGTAGCCGGTGACCCGGTCCAAGGATGCCTTATCAGCGCCGGCTATTATCGCGCCCATCCGGCAGGATGCGGTTATCATCATTGCTGTTTTACGGAGATGGATTTCACCGCAGAGGTTCAGGGAATCCAAAGATTTGAAATACCTGTTATTTTTGCCTGATGCGGCGATGTCCAGCACCTGGCCGCCAATCATTCCGGTTGAGCCGGATGCAACAGCCAGTTCCGAAACCAGAGCCGGCACTAATTTCTTATCCGCGGTTTTATCAGCGATAAGCTGAAAAGCATAGGTAAGCAGGGCATCGCCGGCCAGGATGGCCATGGCTTCGCCGTAGACCTTGTGGCAGGTCGGTTTGCCGCGGCGCAGGTCGTCGTTGTCCATAGCCGGCAGGTCGTCGTGTATCAGGGAATATGTATGCACCAGTTCCAGCGAGCAGGCGGCGGGCATTGTCTTGTTTTCCGGTGCGCCGAGCATCCGGCCGGTAAGCAGCGCCAGGATGGGCCGGAGCCGTTTGCCGCCGGCCATAACGCTGTAACGCATGGCCTGGTGGATAGGTTTGGGAAATAAACCCTTGGCCGGCAGGTATTGGCCCAGCGCCGTATCGACCTTATTGCGCAGCTGCTCTAATAATTTCATATCTCAGTGAACCCTGCTTTATCGTCTTATCGTTTTTTAATCTGATAGGTTTTATCGACGAAGGAGCCGCCGGTGACTTCGGCTATCCGGCGCATCAGATAGATATTGACCAGCAGCTGGTCCGTGGTGTTTTCATCAGCCGAGTCCGAAGCGCCTACGGCGATAGTGTTTATCTTGATGCGGCGGAGGTCGTTTAATCTGCGGACGCTGTTGATGATATCGTCAGGCAGTAATATTTTACCGACCGTAGGCTGGCCGTCGGTTAGCAGGAAAACGGTATCGGCGCCGCTGACTATTTTATCTATGTTCGGTTGGCCCTTTTTATCGCCGCTGACCACTTTTTTTGGTTCGGCCTTGGGTTCATCCTTAGGTTTGGCCGGTGCGTTGCCGGCGGATTTGACCATTTTGTAAGCGGCCTCTATGGCGTCATAGATATTGGTGCCGCCGCCCGGGCCCCTGCCGTCAATAGCGGTTATGGCGTCCATCTTGTTTTCGTAAGTGGCCGGAACTAAGTCATTCTTCCAGACTTCTATGTCGCCGTTATAGAAAATGATGGAAAAATTGACTCTGGGGTCAAGGTAATAAATTGCATTGACGGATTCTTTCTTGACGGCGTCTATCCTGGTTTTTGGGATGCGGCTGTCTATCTCTTTCTTTTTCTTCTGGAGCGGTTCGGGAACGGTCTGGACCTGCGGTTCGGTCGGAGCCGCCGGCTCTTTTTCGGGCTCGCCGGTGGTGACCGGTTTGGGTTTGGCTTCCTCTTTCTTTGTTTCGACTTCCTTGACGGTAGGTTCCCTGTGCTCCCAGCCCATACTGCCGGAGATATCAAGGATAAAGACAATCCGGTCGGAATTTATTTTTATCTTATAATATTGGCCCAGGTCAATGACGGATTTGGTCAGGCTGGGATCTTCCTGGTCCTGGGTTTCCGGCGGGATATCCTTAGACAGTTCTTTTATCAGGTCGAGCAGTTCCGAGAGGATGAGGGCTTCCATATCCTTATTGCGGATGATAGCCTGTTTCATCGGAGTGATGCTGTCGAGCGATTTTATTTTGCGCAGGTATCCGACTGCCGCGAGCTTGACCTCCCAGGCGGTGTTGGTTGCCAGCAGGTTGCAGGCGGCTTGAATTCCCTCCGGCCAGGCCAGTTCGGTTAAGGCGTCAAGCGCGGACATTTGCAGAGCCGATTCCTTCTCATTAAGTAAGTCGGATAATGCCTGGGTTACGGCCGGGTTATTGATGCTGCCCATGGCGCGGATGACGTAAAACCTGATACGCCAGTTAGTCTTGGGGTCGGCGGATTTCTTGATAATACTTTCTATTGCCTTATCAGTTGTAATTTTGCGCAAGCCGCTGACGCAGGCGTTAATTACGTCGATGTTAACCCTTTCTTCATTTTTGCCGTCATTGTTTCTGGCCATTTCGGCGGTGAGCTGGTCAAGCAGTAATTTTGCCGCCTCAACGTCCGTTTTAGGCGTGATGTTTTCGGACAACCGGGCCGTGCAAGCGACGCGTTTTTTATCGTTGTTGTTCCTTGAGTTATCCTGGAATTCCTGCCTGGCGCCGGGCCAGTCGGATTCCTTGGCGGTTATGGAAAACGGAGAAGTCAGGCAAATAACCGCAATAATTACGCAGGCTGAAATAGTCTTAACCGAGTTCATATATGTAAGTCAAACATAAAACCGCACCGGGCGCAAAGAATACTGTAAAAAAGGGGCGAGTTTTACTCGCCCCTATATTAGTGTTTATTCGTGTTCATTCGTGGTCTTGTTGCTACTTGGCCTCAAAGTCAGCGTCAATGATGTTATCATCACCGCCGGATTTCTTGTTTCCTTTTTTGCCTTTACCGCCTGAGGTCGGTTCCTCGTTCTGAGGCGGCGGTGCGCCTGCGCCTTGTGCGAATCCGCTGGCGCTTTCGGCGCCGCCTGCGGCTGCTCCGCCCTTTGCCTTGGCGGCTTCTTCATACAAACGCTGGGCCAGGGTGTGGCTGGACTTGGTCAGGTCTTCCATTGCTTTTTTTGTTTCATCAACGTTGTCTTTGTCCTTAACCTTCTTGAGGTTTTCCAAGGCGGCCTGGATTTTGGTCTTTTCTTCCGCGGATACCTTATCGCCCAGGTCAACCAGGTTTTTCTCGGTGGAGTAAATAAGCTGGTCGGACTGGTTGCGTGCTTCGGCCAGAGCCCGGCGTTGTTTGTCCTGTTCGCCGAACTTTTCGGAGTCCTTGACCATACGCTGGATATCGCTTTCGGTCAGGCCGGATGAGGATTGAATCACTATAGATTGTTTCTTGTTGGTAGCCATATCCTTGGCGGCCACGTTGAGAATGCCGTTGGCATCGATGTCAAAAGCCACCTCAATCTGGGGTATGCCGCGCGGCGCGGGCGGTATGCCGGCCAAACGGAACCTGCCCAGGGTGCGGTTATCGCTGGCCATATCGCGCTCGCCCTGCAAGATATGGATTTCCACTTCTGTTTGGCTTTCAGCCGCGGTAGAGAAGACCTCTTTTTTGGATGTTGGAATAGTGGTATTGCGTTCAATCAATGCCGTGCGCACACCGCCCAGGGTTTCGATGCCCAGAGTCAGCGGGGTAACGTCAAGGAGCAGCACGTCCTTAACCTCGCCCTTTAGCACAGCGGCCTGGATAGCCGCGCCGACTGCCACTACCTCGTCCGGATTAACGGATTTGTTGAGCTCTTGTTTCTTGAAGAATTCTTTGCAAAGGTCCTGGACCATGGGGATTCTGGATGAGCCGCCGACCATGACGATTTCATTAAGGTTTTCGGCTTTGAGTTTGGCGTCTTCCAGGGCTTTTCGACAGGGTTCCAGCGACGAGCGGAGCAGGTCGCCGATGAGTTTTTCCAGAGTGGCCCGGGTGATGGTCATAGTCAGGTGCTTTGGTCCGGTGGCATCGGCCGTGATGAAGGGCAAGTTGACCTCTGTCTGGAGAGATGATGAGAGCTCGCACTTGGCTTTTTCCGCGGCCTCTTTCAGGCGCTGGAGCGCCATCTGGTCGCGCCGCAGGTCGATGCCTTCCTTTTTCTGGAACTCTTCGGCGATGTAGTTCATAAGACGCTGGTCGAAATCATCGCCGCCCAAGTGGGTGTTGCCGTTGGTGGAAAGGACCTCGACAACGCCGTCGCCCACTTCCAGGATGGAGACATCAAATGTGCCGCCGCCCAGGTCGTAGATGGCGACCTTTTCGTTTTTCTTTTTATCCAGACCGTAGGCCAGAGCCGCCGCGGTAGGCTCGTTTATAATGCGCAGGACATTCAGTCCGGCAATACGGCCGGCGTCCTTGGTGGCCTGGCGCTGGCTGTCGTTAAAATAAGCCGGCACGGTGACGACCGCGTCGGTTATGGTTTCGCCCAGGTATGCCTCGGCGGTTTCCTTGAGCTTGGCCAGCACCATAGCCGATATTTCCGGCGGGGTGTACTGTTTGCCGCGGGATTCGACCTTGACCAGCTCATCCGGTCCGCCGATGATTTTGTAAGGCACCATTTTTTCTTCCTGAGCTACCTCGTTGCGACGGCGGCCCATAAAGCGTTTTATTGAATAGATGGTGTTAGTCGGGTTGGTAATGGACTGGCGCCGGGCTAATTGCCCGACCAGGCGTTCGCCCTTATCGGTAAAGGCCACGACCGAAGGTGTCAACCGGCCGCCTTCGGCGTTGGTTATAACCGTGGTTTCGTTGCCTTCACGGACTGCTACTACGGAGAGCGTGGTTCCTAAATCAATTCCTATTGCCTTTGCCATAATTTTATCCTGCCTTTCTTTATAGCCAGTCAGTTACATGCTCGATGAATAATCAGGGCTGTAACTCTAATGGGCCTTATCTGATAGTATCCTCCGATATTTTATTTTCTAAACCGTATTATATAGCAAATCTAAAGATGGTTGTCAATATTTATTGTTTTCGGGAGCGATGGCTGGTAAAAAAACAGGGTGATGATTTAGGTTGACAGTCCCGCGGAAAATGGTATAAATTAGGACAAACAATTAATAAAGGAGAATATATGTTAGAAATGAAGCACGTTAACGGAAATAAAAAGGTGAACCTGACGCTTTACGCCCTGAGCACCTGCATCTGGTGCCGCCGGGTCAAGGAATTACTCAACAGCTTGGGCGTGGAATATGATTATGTGGATGTGGACCTGCTGGAAGGGGAGAATAAGGACAAGGCCGCTGAAGAGATAAAGAAGTGGAACCCCAAGATGTCGTTTCCCAATCTGATAGTGAATAACCAAAAGTGTATCGTAGGTTTTGATGAGTCCCAGATAAAGGAGGTATTAAAGTAATGAGCCCGGAGGTAAACGTCACGCAGGTGGAGGTGGACAGTCTCTACAATAAGCTGAAAAAAGAGGCTGAGGCATCGGGTTATTACCTGAATCCGGATGCGGAATTTGCCAATGCTCTGGTAAACAGCTTGATAATAAACGAGCGGCGCTACGGCTACTGGGCCTGTCCGTGCCGCCTGGCCGCCGGCCGTAAGTCCGAAGACCTGGATATTATATGCCCCTGCGATTACCGCGATGCGGATGTGGCGCAATACAGCGCTTGTTATTGCGCGCTTTATGTTTCCCGGAAAGCAGCTAAGGGCGAACAGAAGGTGATTTCTATTCCGGAACGCCGACCGACGCCCGAGGAAAGGAAGAAAGCAATGGAGGAACCAAAGAACCCGGACAAAAAGGAACTGGCCAAATTATCCTTGCCGGTCTGGCGTTGCAAGGTGTGCGGATATTTGTGCGCCCGGGAAGAGCCGCCTGACGTTTGTCCTATATGCAAGGTTAAGAAAGACCGATTTGAGAAGTTCATATAAATTTATAGAAAGGAAGGATTAATATGAAATTAAAAGGAAGCAAGACGGAGAAGAATTTGTTAACCGCATTTGCCGGAGAGTCACAGGCCCGCAATCGTTATACATATTTTGCCAGCGCGGCCAAGAAATCAGGTTATGAGCAAATAGCCGCCATATTCTTAGAGACCGCCGAGAACGAGAAGGAACACGCCAAGATATTCTTCAATTTCTTGGAAGGCGGCGAGGTTGAAATCAGCGCATCATTTCCGGCCGGTGTTGTCGGCGATGTGGCGGCAAACCTGAAGGCGTCAGCCGACGGCGAAAAGATGGAGTGGGGGACATTATATCCCGCCGCGGAGAAGATAGCCCGGACCGAGGGATTTACCAAGGTTGCCGACGCGTTTAAGGAGATTGCCGAGGTGGAAGCCGAACACGAGAAGCGTTACCGGGCACTGCTAAAGAATGTTACCGAAGGCAAAGTATTTAAGAAAGATAAGGCGGTCAGGTGGCGTTGCCGTAACTGCGGTTATGTGCACGAGGGCAAAGAAGCGCCTAAACTGTGCCCGGCCTGCTCCCATCCGCAGAGCTATTACGAAATAGCGGCAGATAATTTTTAGCAAATATGTTTCTTCCGACAACCCGCCAGGAAATGGATCGTCTGGGCTGGGATAAGCCGGACATTATTCTGGTTACCGGCGATGCTTACATAGACAGCTCTTATGTTGGTGTGGCTGTGATAGGTCATGTTTTAGCGGATGCCGGATACAGGGTTTGTATCATTGCGCAGCCGGATACACGCAGTGACAATGATATTATGCGTCTGGGTGAACCGGCGCTTTTTTGGGGTGTGGCAGCCGGTGCGGCGGACTCGATGGTGGCTAATTACACAGCGCTTAAAAAGCCGCGTCGTGATGATGACTTCACTCCGGGAGGAAAGAATACTAAACGCCCGGACCGAGCCAGTATTGTATATACAAACCTAATAAGAAAATATTTTAAGAATACCAAGCCGATTGTCTTAGGCGGGGTTGAGGCCAGCCTCAGGCGCATTTCGCATTATGATTACTGGGATGACAAGGTAAGGAAATCTATACTCTTTGACGCCAAGGCCGATATTTTAATTTACGGTATGGCAGAGCGGGCGGTGCTGGATTTGGCTGAGCGGCTAAAGAAAGGCCAAGATTTCCGGGATATCCATGGCATCTGCTACATCGCACCGGAACCAAAAAATGGTTGCCTGATTTTACCTGCGCATGAGCAGGTTAAAAGCGATAAGAGCAAATTTATTGAGATGTTTAACGTTTTTTATGCCAATAATGACCCGATTATTGCACAAGGACTTTGCCAGAAACAGGATACCAGATATCTGATTCAGAATCCGCCGGCCGAGCTCCTGAATACTGCCGAACTAGATAGGATATATGAGCTTAGTTACGAGAATGCGGTACATCCATATTGTCTTAAACAAGGGAAGGTAAAAGCGATAGAGACAATACAGTTTTCCATAACCAGCCACCGGGGATGCTACGGCGAGTGCAACTTCTGCGCTATTGCCGTGCATCAGGGCCGGACCGTTGTATCTCGAAGCGAGGAATCGATTATCAGGGAAGCGGCCCAAATAACCCGCCAGAATAGTTTTAAAGGATATATACACGATATCGGCGGCCCAACCGCAAATATGCTTTATATCGAGTGTGCACGTAAACTTAAAGCCGGAGGGTGCAATGATAAAAGATGTTTGTCCCCGATGATATGCAAAGCGCTTAAAATAGACCACAATAAGCAGATAGAGCTATTAAAGAAGTTAAGAATGATAAAGGGAATTAAAAAGGTATTCATAGGTTCCGGCATACGTTATGATATGGTGTTGGAAGACAAGCAGCACGGCGCGGAGTATATGGAAGAGCTGGTTAATCACCATATTTCAGGCCAGTTGAAGATAGCTCCTGAACATACCGAAGATAAAATCCTGGGATTGATGGGCAAGCCCGCAGGCAGTCCCGCTGATAGGGGCAAACCCTCAGGCGGGTCCTATGATAAGATTAAGGCTGGCTGGCGGTATTTGCAGGAATTCAAAAAAGAGTTCGATAGGCTGAATATAAAATTCGGTAAGAAACAATTCTTGACATATTACTTTATTGCCGCCCATCCGGGTTGTGACGTTAAAGACATGATTCAGATGAGAAAATTTATTAGGGAAGAGCTTAAAATGACTCCGGAACAGGTTCAGATATTTACTCCAACTCCGTCAATTTACTCAACATTGATGTATTATACAGGTATTAATCCATTTACATCCGAAAAATTATTCGTGGAAAATGATAATGGCAAAAAGGGACAGCAGAAAGAGATAATAGTAAACTAATAGATGTTATTTCGCATCTACAGGGGACCAAAGGTTTTGATCGTCCTGGCGCTTGTTGTTAAGCTCTTGCTGGGAAGTCCTTCCTGAAAACTGGTCTTCAATAAATTAGATATTTTAACCCCGGCCAAACGGATCTTTGAGCTTATTCTGTTGCAGGTTTGCCCTGTCCCCTTACCTTGAAGAGGCGGCCGGAGCCGTTAAGCGGCTTCCTTTCCGGGTGACTGAACGGGTTTCGGGGTCCCATTCAGGAAAAGACTCAACGTCCGAAGGATAAGTTTTTTTTCTTGACACTCGGTGGCCTCAAACCTATAATAAGCCGTTCCGTATAAATCAAAATAATCAAATAGAGTACTAATATGGCGGATAAATTAGCGGTTGTGATTTTAGCGGCAGGCAAAGGCACTCGGATGCTTTCGGATAAGCCCAAAGTACTTCATATGCTTTGCGGCAAGCCTTTGCTGTACCATGTGCTTGAGTCGGTAAAAACGCTTAAGCCAAGCGCGGTTTACTGCGTAGTCGGTTATAAATCGGAAGAAGTAGAGGAGTCATTCAAACAAGAAGACATAAACTGGGTAACCCAGGGTGAACAGCGCGGAACCGGTCATGCGTTACTGGCCACAGAATCATTCCTGAGCGATTGGGATGGGTTGTTGCTGGTTTTATGCGGTGATGCGCCATTGATTACGCCGCGAACACTGAATAAGCTGATAGAAATTCATCAAAAGTCTAAAGACACGGCGATGACAATACTGTCAACACAATTAGATAATCCGTCCGGTTATGGCCGGATTGACCGGGATAGCAATAATAATGTGATCGGTATTGTGGAAGAATCAGAGGCGGGCGCGGAACAGAAAAGGGTAAAAGAAATAAACTCGGGTACTTATGTGTTTGACCCGGCGACTGTTTTTAGCGCTCTTAAAAAGATCAAGCCTCACAATAAAAGCGGGGAATATTATCTGCCTGACGTGATTAATATACTTACAGAGAAGAAAAGAAAAGTGGAAGGCTATATAGTTTCAGGCGACTTCCAGGCCGAGGAATGCCTGGGGATTAATTCTCGGATGGAATTGCTTAATGCATCAAAAATCATGCAACAGCGAATAATCCACAGGTTTATAGAAAACGGTATTACCATAATTGATCCGATGAATACTTATATTGAAGCAGGCGTGGAAATCGGACGTGATACAATCGTTTACCCGTTTACGGTAATACGCTCAGGTGTGGTTATCGGGAAGCACTGCGAGGTTGGTCCTTTCAGCCACCTTCGGTCCGGTACAGTCCTGGACGACCATGCAGAAATCGGGAACTTCACGGAGACGAAAAAAACACATATTGGTAGACATTCTAAAGCAAAACATTTAAGCTATCTGGGTGATGCCGATATCGGCGATGAAGTAAATATCGGCGCCGGCACTATTACGGCTAACTACGACGGGAAGAACAAATACCGCACCTTGATAGAAGACCAGGCTGCTACAGGCAGCGGAACGATATTGATAGCACCGGTTCGTATGGGCAAGGGTTCCCAGACCGGGGCAGGTGCCGTTATTGCCAGAGGTAAAAATGTGCCGGATGGTGCAATAGTGGTTGGAATACCGGCTCAGCCGCTGAAGAAGAAAAAATAAAGTTCAAAGGAGGCATATATGGTGCGACGGGAGCGGTTAGAAGTATTCGCCGGTTCGGGTAATCCCGACCTGGCTTCCAAAGTCTGCGCCAAACTGGGTATCAGTAAGGGTAATATTGTTCTTACTCGTTTCCCGGACGGAGAAACAGATATTAAAATTAATGCCGATGTGCGCGGGGCAGACGCTTTTATCATTCAATCGACTTGTCCGCCGGTAAACGATAATTTAATGGAATTGCTGATTATCATCGATTGCCTTAAGCGCGCTTCAGCCGAAAGTATTACTGCCGTATTACCTTATTTTGGGTACGCCCGCCAGGACAGAAAATCCGAAGGCCGGGTGCCGATTACGGCTAAACTGGTTGCTAATATGCTAACAGTAGCCGGTGCGGAACGGATACTGACTATAGACCTGCATGCCGGACAGATTCAAGGTTTTTTTGATATACCGGTGGATCATCTCTATGGGTCTCCGGTATTAATAGAGTACTTCGAAAATCTTAAGATACCAAAACTGGTAGTGGTCAGCGCCGATGTGGGCGGTATCAAGATGGCTCGTTCATATGCTAAAAAATTAAATGCCGATTTGGCTATAGTCGACAAAAGGCGCAGCGGTCCGCGTCAGGTTGAAGCAGCCCATATCATCGGAGATGTTAGGAGTAAGAATGTTCTTGTCGTGGACGATATGATTTCTACCGGTACAACCGTCTGCCAGGCCGCCGAGGTTTTGCGCAGTCACGGGGCTAAGGATATATATCTTTGCGCTACGCATCCGGTATTGGCTGGAGAAGCTGTTAGTAAACTGACCAGGGCCAAATTCAAGGAAGTTGTGGTTACCGATACGATACCGGTCGAGAAAAACAAAGTTAACAAGATATTTAAAGTGCTTACGGTTAGCAGTTTGCTGGGAGAAGCCATCAGGCGTATTCATAACAGCGAGTCCGTAAGCTCTTTGTTTAAATAACAATAAAAGCAAACAGATTAAGCATTGCGGTGGGCATCGGATAATTAAATCAGCTTGCTAAAAGAGGAATTAAAGGAGATGTTAATTTATGGAATGGGTTAAAGTGCAGGTGAATCTAAGGGACAAGAAAGGGACCAGTAATTGCCAGCGCATGCGCAAGGGTGGACAGACTCCGGCCGTGCTTTACGGACGCAAGGAGCAGGTTCAGATGCTGGTGTTGGACGAGAAAGAGGCGGCTAAGCTGCTTTCACGGCACACACATCTGGTCAGCTTGGAATTTCCCAAGGGGTCGGAGAAGGTAGTGGTTAAAGAGATTAAATATGATGGTCTTAAAGAAAAGATTACGCATATTGATTTCGTTCGGATAGCCATGGATGAGATGCTTAGCATCTCAATCGACATTATTCTTAAAGGACATCCGAAAGGGATAACCGACGGCGGCGTGCTTGAGCAGAATTTAAGGACGCTTAACGTTAAATGCCTTCCCACGGCGATTCCCGAAAAGATTGAGGTCGATGTCGCCAATCTGGAACTGGGCGGATTAATCAGGGTTAAAGACATAAAATTACCTAAGGGTGTTACGGCCGCCACGGACGGCGAAGTAGTTATTGCCGGTGTCCATAAACCTAAAGAAGAAATTGTTGAGCCTACGCCGCTTGAAGGTGCCGCAGCCGAACCGGAAGTTATTGTCAAGAAGAAAGAAGTTGAAGGCGAAGAGACAGCCGAAACCAAAGGCGCCGATAAAGCAGCACCGGTTGAAAAGAAGCCGGCTGCCGCCGGAGCCGATAAAGCATCGGCTAAAGGTAAAGAGGAAAAGAAATAGCCTAATCGCATGAGAATAATAATCGGCTTGGGTAATCCCGGTGAGAAATATGAACGAACCAGGCATAATCTGGGGTTTAGGGTAATTGATCTTCTGGCGCAGAAGAACAATATTGACCTGGCAAAATCGCGGTATTATAAGTCGCACACGGGGAAAGGAGTTATCGGAGACGAGAAGGTGATGCTGGTAAAACCAAACACCTATATGAATTTGTCCGGCGAAGCGGTTCAAAGTATTTTTACCGATACCGGCGAAGCGCTGGAAAACTTCCTGATTATTTGCGATGATTTCCAGTTGCCCCACGGCAAAGTAAGAATACGCCGTCAGGGTTCCAGCGGAGGCCATAACGGGCTGGAATCAATTATACAACTGCTCGGAACCGAAAAGTTTCCTCGGCTGCGGATAGGGCTCGGAGCATCGGCTGGTATTGACCATAAAAGATTTGTGCTGGCTAATTTTACGCGAGTTGAGGAAAGACAGAACAAGGAAATAATCGAAACCGCCGCTCAGGCCGTTGAATGCTGGGTCAAAAACGGCGTTGAAAAGGCGATGACCGGTTTTAACTGATAGATCTAATTAAAAGGAGGAGTATTGTGCTGAAAAGTTACGAAGCGATGTTTTTAGTGGATCCGCTTCAGGCTGCAACTAATTATAATAAAGTCAGGGAGCATATCCACGCCATTCTGGGTAAATATGGGGTTAAAATAATCAAGGAGGGGAAATGGGCCGACCGGACCCTGGCTTATCCCATCAGGAACGAGAAGAAGGGCACTTATATACTGGTTTATATGGAAGGTGAGGCGGAGTGCGCTAATAAAATTGAGAACGATTGCCAGTTGTCCGAAGTGATTCTGCGCGTCCTTATACTTGAAAAATCAAAAATAGAGTTGGAAAAGATATTGAACCGGGCCAAAGCCGAAGCCGAAGCCAAGCCGGTCAAGACCGAAGATAACCCGGCGGCAGCGGCTAAAGTAACACGCTCATAACCAAAACGGAGGAATAATATGGCTTACTTGAACAAGGTATTTTTGATGGGCAATCTGACCCGCGACCCGGAATTAAGCTACACGCCGTCCGGCGTTCCGGTCTGTAAGTTCGGCATGGCTGTAAACCGCAAGTACACTACAAAACAAGGCGAGCAAAAGGAAGAAGTCCTATTTATTGATATAAACGTCTGGAAAAAACAGGCGGAAAACTGCGCCCAGTATTTGAAAAAAGGATCACAGGCTCTGGTTGAAGGCAGTCTCCAGCTGGATTCTTGGGCCGATAAGAAAACGGGGGACAAGCGCACGAAAATAAAAGTCCAAGCCCAGTCCGTGAAGTTTATGGGCGGCGGTTCAGGCGCTCGGCCCGAAGCTGGTGCTGGTCCTGCCAAAGAAGCTGATCCGGTTGATGCCGAACCGGCGGCCAATATGGATATTCCGGAGGGACCCGAAGAAGAAGTCCCTTTTTAATATAAAAAATAAATAAGGAGATCAAGATGTTTAGAAAACCATCGTTCAGGGCGCCGATGAGAACCGGTGTCCGTTGCCGGTTATGCCGAAGTAAAACCGCAACGGTTGATTACAAAGACCTTCAGCTGCTCCAGAAGCTATGCACCGCCCAGGGAAAAATTTCGTCCCGCAAGCGTTCCGGCAGTTGCATCAAGCATCAGCGCCAGATCCAGAATGCGATTAAACTCGCCCGATTTATGGCTCTGATGCCTTATATTGCTTAAAAATTAGCGGTCCACAAGGAGGTTTTATTATGGAAATTCTACTCTGGCAGGATATCGACAGATTAGGGAAACGCGGCAGTTTGGTTAACGTCTCGGACGGATATGCTCGTAATTACTTATTTCCCCGGCGGTTGGCCAGTCTTCCGACTAAAGAAAACGTGCGGGAAATGGAAAACGAGAAGAAACGTTTTGTCCGCACCCAGGAAAAATCCAAAATTAAAACCAGCGAGATTGCCGGCCAGATTGAACAGGCATCCTGCACCATAGAGGTTAAGGCCAACGAAGAAGGCGTTCTTTTTGGCTCGGTTTCGCCCCAGCTTATCGTAGATGCATTGACTCGCGAGGGCATTACTGGAGTCAGCCCGCAGATGATAGAGCTAGAGACACCGATAAAAGAACTGGGTGTTTACCGTGCCACGATTAAATTAAGCGACGGTATTTCTGCCACCTGCCGCTTGTGGGTGGTTGAAGAGCATCTGACCGAAAAGAAACCGGATAAAGGTGCTGAATAAGGAACATTTCCGATATGGCCACGACGACAACAACTACCCCTGCACTGGCCGGCGATTACCAGCAGCCTTACGACCTTGAGGCCGAAGCCGCTTTACTGGGTTCACTTCTTATGGACAATAACATCTTCGGCGAAATCAGCGAGTTAGTCCGGCCGCAAAGCTTTTACGACAGCCGCTACCTGATTATTTTCGAGACCATGCGCGACCTCTATGACCGCCGGCAACCGTTTGATATTATTATGCTCAAGGACGAAATCCAGAAGAAGCACAGCCTGGAAAAAATCGGCGGCGCCGAAATGCTCGTGGCCGTAGCCGAATCGGTCGCCACACCGGCTAATGCCCCGTACTATGCCAGGATCGTCCGGGAAAAATATATCCTCAGGCAAATTATTACCGTCTGCACCGGTTTGCTCAGGAAGGCCTCCCAGGCAAAAGTGGATTCGGAAAACCTCCTCAACGACGCCGAACAGCAAATACTTGAAATTGCCTTTGAAAAAGACAAAGGCGCTTCAGCCAGCATAACCGACGTTCTTAAGGTCGTTTATGACACGATTGATAAATACCGGGAACATAAAGGGCTCACCGGCCTGTCCACTGGCTTGACCAGGCTGGACGAATATATCGGGGGCCTTCAGCCCAGCCAGTTCATTATCGTAGCCGGCCGCCCGGGTGCGGGCAAATCCAGCTTCGCGCTGAAACTGATGGAAACCATCGGGTTAAAAGAGAATAAACCGCTGGTTTTATATACGCTTGAGGTAACGGCTGAGCAGGTTATCCAGAACTTGGTTTGCATGGACAGCCGGGTCAGTAGCGGACAATTGCGCAAGGGATTTATCAGCAACGAAGAACATACGCGCATCCTGCACTCTTGCGCCCGCTATCATGAAACCAAGATATTCATAGACGACACCTCGGGTTTATCGGTATTTGACCTGCGTAACCGGGTGCGCCGGCTCAAGACCCAGCACGACATCCAGCTGGTCATGGTTGATTATCTTCAGTTGATGCGCTGGGAAGACGCCGACAACCGCGAGCGTGAAATCGCCTATGTTTCCAGCTCGCTTAAGGCTCTGGCCAAGGAGCTTAAAATACCGATTGTGGCTATGGCTCAGCTCAGCCGCGAAACCGAGCGGCGTGACATCAGCAAACAACACCCCAAACCCAGGATTTCTGACCTGCGCGAATCGGGCGCCCTGGAACAGGACGCCGATGTCATTCTCCTGTTATACCGCGACGAAATGTACAACCCCGACGACGAAAACGTCAGGAATCGTTGCGAAATCCTTATCGGCAAACAGCGCAACGGGCCGAGCGGGATACCCGTTAATGTGGCATTCCTAAAGGAATATTTTAGATTTGACAATGCATCCGATGAAGAGCACCTTACTTAGTATTATACTGGCTTGTTATCTGGCTGGCGCCGGTGTCCTGAGTTACGGCGATGTAGGCAACCCTCCGCCGCTAACGCCCACGCCGGTGGCTCCGGTCGAACTATCCGCCCCTGTTACGCCCGGGCCGGCCGCGCCGGTTTCGCCGACCAATATCGCTCCGGTAAAACCAGCCGCTTCCGAAGACACCGAAAAGAAACAGATTATTGATATAGAGATAATCGGATTGAAAAAGCTTAATTACGAAGCGGTCATTTCCAAAATCCAGACCCGCAGGGGAGACAATTTTTCCAACGAGCGTTTTGACGCCGACATTCGCCGTCTTTCAGAAAGCGGATTTTTCACCAAGGTTAACTGGAGCACGGCTGTCGCAGAGGGCGGCATCAAGATAATCATTACGGTCGAGGAAACGGCCAATATCTACAAGATAAATTTCGAAGGCATCAAAAGCATCTCTCTCAGCCTGATAGAAAAAGAAATGAAGCTCCGGGTTGACGGCCCGTTGGATACGTCCGCGCTCAAAAGCGACGAAAACCTGATAAGCCAGCAATACAAGGAGGCCGGCTACTATTTTGCCGAGGTATCAACCGCAATCTGGGACGGCGACAAAGGTAAAATCGTCACCTTCACGGTCCGCGAAGGGCCTTGTGTCCGGGTCAGAGATGTCATCATCCACGGCAATGCCTCGTTTCCGCATTACCATTCGTGGTGGTTTTTTATTCCTGAGTACCCGATGCACGATAAGATAAACACCCGCGCCAGCCACTGGTATAGTTCGGCGCCGTACCAGGAAAAAGAACTCTACCTCGACCTGGAAAGGATTAAAACATTCTACCGGGGCGAAGGCTGGCAGGATGTTGACGCGTTCATCGAAGATATCAAGTTTACCGAAGCGCGGGACTGGGTTACCGTGACCATCCGCATTGAAGAAGGCGTCCGCTATTATGTCCGCAATGTTTCGGTCTCAGGCAATACCATTGTTAAATCGGAGCAGATAACGCCCAAGCTCAGGTCCAAGCCGGGACAGCCTTACCAGATAAAATCCATATCATATGATATTCAGATGATAAAAATCCAGTACGGCAAATCCGGATACATCGACTGCAATGTGGATATCCGGACGCTTTTCCCGTCGCCGGTCGGCACTATAGATATCATTTACGACGTGTCCGAAGGCAGCCCCTGCTATCTGGGCAAGGTAACCATCAGCGGCAACGTCAAGTCGCGGGAAAAGGTCATCCGCCGCGAGATGACCATCAACCCGGGCGATTTGTTGGATTACGGCGAGCTCCGGACCAGCATGGACCACATCGGCGCCACCCGTTATTTCCAGAAACTGGATTACGAAATCAACCAGACCGACAAGCCCGATGTCAAGGACCTTCATATCAAGGTTGAGGAAGCCCCGACCGGACAGCTCCGGCTGGGCGGCGGCTACAGCTCTAACTCCGGGTTCGGCGGCATACTGGAATTCTCCCAGGACAACTTTGATTTGTCGCGCACGCCTGAGAGCTTCGGCGATTTCTTTTCCAGCAAATCATTCGCCGGCGGCGGGCAGGCTCTTCGGATTTACTGGCAGCCCGGCATCACCACCAGCCAGAGCGGTATCCAGTTCAGCGAGCCGTATCTCTTTAATAAACCTGTCGAGCTGTCGGTCCGTTATTCGAGTTACAGCCGCGATTGGTATGACTATGCCGAGGGGCGGGTGGGCGGCAGCCTGATTCTGGCTTACCGCTTTGTTAAAAACTGGAAAGTCGGCGTCAGCCCCCGTTTTGACAATATTAATATTCATAATATAGAAGACGACGCCCCGTCTATTATCCACCAGATGGCGGGTTTCTCCCATATACGGGCGGTAAGCGTGTTTCTGGAGCAGGACAAGCGCGACAGCTGGATGGTTCCTTCGGAGGGCTACCACTGGCGGCTTTCCGATGAGGTGGCCGGCGACAGGCTGGGCGGTGATTTTGACTTCACCCAGCGCAAACTATCGGCTGAAGCTTACACCACGCTGGTTGAAACCTCCGGCAATAAAAGAACTATCCTGGGCGGGCTGTTGCGCGCTACCCAGATACAGGAGTTCGGCGACTCCAAGGACGTCCCGCCGTTCGAGCGGCTTTACGCCGGCGGCTTCAACAGCGTCAGGGGATTTTCTTACCACAGCATCAGCCCTCAGGAGAATGATGTGTCAATCGGCGGAAAGGTCATGACCACGCTTAGTACCGAACTGACCTACCCGCTTTACAGCGAGGATACCTATTCGGAACGGCCGCTCGATATCATCCGCTTCCTGCTTTTCTACGACATCGGCAACTCGGCTGAACGCTGGAACGAGTTGACCTGGGACACTTACCGGGCATCCTGGGGTTTTGGGTTCAGGTTCCAGCTCGGCATGATTCCGGTATCGCTGAGCATGGCTTATCCGATAAAGCGCGAATCCGGCGATGACCTCCAGCGCATCCAGCTGGATCTGGGCTTCGGGTTCTGAAATACCGATATATATTTTATAGTATAGGAAAGTATACTCTGGCAGTTTGAGCGATAGCGAATTACTGCCAGATATCCTCGGCTGTAAATCTTCTTTGTCGCTAACAGCCGATGGATAAAATTAGCCACCAAGACACAAAGGCACAAAGAATTCTTAGTGTCTTGGTGTCTTTGTGGCAGAAGTCACGAAGTTTTCTTGAATTGTTTGAATCTGATTGAAAGGAGAAACTCAATATGAAAAACGGTTATGCAAAAAACAAGATATGGGCGTCGGGCATAGTCGCGGCCTTGGTGTTGGCCGCATTCCTGGGGATATTCTGCCAGGGCGCGGTCCAGCATAGCAACGCCGAGCCGGCTCCGGCCGAGCCGGCGGCGCCCGTTTCTCCGACCGATATCGCGCCGGTAAAGCCTGAACCGGTCACGCCGCCGCCGGTCAAGGCGGCCGAGGGCCTGGTTCTCAAGATAGGCGTGGTCAATATCCAGACCGTGTTTGACAAATACAACCGCACCGCCGAATACACCAAGATAATGGAAAACGAGCGCCGGCGCTTGGAACTAAAATTGGAAGACCTCAAAAAGGAAATCCAGACCCTTCAGGACGAAATTCAGTTGCTCGACGCCAATTCCGAGCTCAGGGCCGAAAAACAGCTTTACCTCAAAGGTAAGGTTTCCGAATTCGATAACCGGGTTGAGGCCGGCAACAAACTCCTCAGTAAGAAGCGTGGCGACCACATCATAAAAATATACAGGGAAATACAGGAAGCTATTACTAATTACGCCCGGGAAAATAACTACACCCTGATATTCAAAATCGACCCGGTGCTGAGCGATTCCGAATCCGTGCCGGATGCCTCGGCACAGGTCAATCTCCGGGCCGTGATTTACGCCCATCCCTCGCTGGATATCACCAACAGCATCATCAAGATGCTCAATAAGGAATAGCCCATGGAGACCACGGTTGATAAACTGTCCAGGCTGGTCGAAGGCGACGTTATCAGAGGAAACAAGTCCGCCCTAATCCGTGGTATCAACGGCATCAAGGAGGCCCAGCCCGGCGATATCACCTTCCTGTCCAACGCCAAATACGCCCCATTCCTCAAGAACACCCGGGCCACAGCCGTATTGGTGCCGGACGGCTCATTGAAATCATCGGCCGGTAAAGGCATGTGCCTGATAGCCGTTGCCAATCCCGACCTGGCGTTCATCAAGATTGCCGGACATTTCAAGCCCAATGACATCAAATTCCCCGAAGGCGTCCACGCCTCAGCCGTAATTAACAAGCCCGCCCCGAATGCTTTCGGGACTAATAGGGATAAGGCCGCCCGGATTGCCCCGTCCGCATCAATCGGCGCCTATGCTGTGATTGAGCCCGGCGCAACGGTGGGCGAAAAAACCATTATCTATCCGCACTGTTACATCGGCCATAATACCAAGGTGGGCAAAAACACCGTCATCTATCCCAATGTTTCCGTCCGCGAGGGCTGTGTCATCGGTGATAATTGCATAATCCACGGCGGCGCGGTCATCGGTTCTGACGGATTTGGCTTTACCCAGGTCCGGGGCCGGCATTGCAAGATACCCCAGCTGGGCAATGTGGTCATCGAAGACGACGTCGAAATCGGCGCCAATTGCGCCATCGACCGGGCCCGGTTTGATAAGACCGTCATCCGCAAAGGCGTCAAGATGGACAACCTCGTCCACGTCGCCCATAACGTCGAAATAGGCGAAAATACCATCCTGCTGGCCGGAGTGGTCATTGCCGGCAGCGTCCGCATCGGTAAAAACGTCATCATCGCCGGCCACGCCGGCGTAGCCGGGCACCTGATTGTCGGCGATAACGCCGTCATCGCCGCCAAATCCGGAGTGGTCAAGAACGTCCCGGCAAACACCATGGTTTCCGGATTCCCTGCCCGGCCGCACAAAGAACAGCTCCGCGAACAGGCATTGCTAAAGAAACTGCCCGGTCTGCTAAAAAAGTTCAGTAAATAACTTTGGCAGCCACGGACCTACGGCACGAATAAACACGAAATATTATTCACAGGGATTTGACGAGACTTAAAATAATTATCTCTTCCAAGTCTTTTGAGGTCACTGTTAAATAATCTGTGTACTCTGGCAGTTTGAGTGTAATGAATTATCTGCCAGGTATACTCGGCTATAACGCTCCTTTGTCGCTAACAGCCCAAGTATAAGGAGGCCAGGAACCCAAGAGTATAATTCCTGTACTCCTGGATTCCTTATATAATTAATCTGCGTAGGCGAAGCCTCTGCACGAATCTGCGTACCGTTTTATATGAATATAACTGACGATAAGGTTTTAAATATCACCAATCTGGTAAAGGAATTCGGGCCGATTAAGGCGGTCAATGATATCTCCTTCGCCGTCGGGCGCGGTGAAATAGTCGGCCTGCTCGGGCCCAACGGCGCCGGCAAGACCACCACCATCAATATGATACTGGGCATCCTTGAACCCACCGCCGGGTCGGTCAGGATAATG
>JAZDFB010000003.1:0-130195 GCA_043808305.1 Planctomycetota bacterium
GGCCGGTTGCCGTAGGTGCTTTCAATAATCAGGTAATCAATGTCCCGGACTATATCCGGGTCTTTCAAGAGCGGCAGGTTCCTGCGTCCCAGGTCAACCGCATAAAGCAGGCGAATCCTGCCGGAACTGTTGTTTATCTCCAGGTGCACCAGCCCGGCGCCCAGGACGTGTCCGGCCTCAAAGAAGGTGGCCTGGACATCCGGCGCAATCCTGAACGGCTGGCGGTAGTAGTTGCTTCTGAAGTTGCCCAGGCAGGCCTTGGCGTCCTCAGACGTATAAAGCGGCTGGCGCTGAGGCAGTCCTTTTTTCTTGTTTATCTTATTGACGAACTTGATGTCTTCCTCCTGGATATGCCCGCTGTCCGGCAGCATCAGCGAGCACAAATCAACCGTGGCCGAGGTGGCGTGGATGGGGCATTTCAACCCGTGCTTGACCAGGTTCGGGATATTACCGCTGTGGTCGATATGGGCGTGCGAAAGCACCATGGCGCTGACTTTTCCCAGAGGGAACGAAAAGGTCGAATTGACCTTATAGAAATCATCGCGTCGGCCCTGGAATAAGCCGCCGTCAATCAGCACCTGGCTGGCCGATGTCGTGACCAGGTGCATCGAACCAGTCACCGTCCTGGTTCCACCGCAGAATTTAAGCTTGACACTCATCTGAAACTATTTATAGCAACTCTTGTTTGGATGCCTACTTCGTTAGGGGCAGACATGACATTCTGTATCATTATTATGATATTAGCAAACAATATCAATTCTTTTTGACGGGGTCAAAATAATCTTATCATCAGCGTCGCGTTTAATCGTGGAATTATGACCAATTCCTGTATTTCAATCTCTTGACAATGCCTCTCTGATTAGTATGCTGATAAAACTGCTTTGGCCGGAATTATCGCCGCGCTTATCGGCTTAATCAGCTTACATTAAAGCAGTAATTATATGATTAAAGAGTCCAAAGATTCAAATAGCTCTAAAGACCCGAAAGACTCGAAAGACACCGCCATCATCGTCGAGCAATCCGGCAATATCCACGACCTGGCCATTGAAGACGAGATGAAAGATTCCTATCTCAATTACGCCATGAGCGTAATCGTCTCGCGCGCTTTGCCGGACGTCCGGGACGGGCTCAAGCCCTCCCAGCGGCGCATCTTGGTGGCGATGAACGACCTCAACCTCGGCCCGCGCTCCAAGTTCCGCAAATGCGCCAAAATCTGCGGTGACACCTCCGGTAACTACCATCCGCACGGCGAGCAGGTAGTCTACCCGACATTGGTTCGCATGGCCCAGGATTTCTCTTGCCGTTACATATTAGTGGACGGCCAGGGCAACTTCGGCTCCGTGGACGGCGACCCGCCGGCCGCCATGCGTTATACCGAGGCGCGCATGTCCGAGTTCGCCTCCCTGCTGATGAAAGACCTGGATATGGGCACGGTCGACTTCCAGCCCAACTATGACGAGACGCGCGACGAGCCCAAGGTCCTGCCCTCGGCGTTCCCCAATTTATTATGCAACGGCTCATCCGGCATCGCCGTCGGAATGGCCACCAGCATCCCGCCCCATAACCTGGTAGAGGTGGCGGACGGGATTATAAAGGTCATCGACAAACCGGCCGTAACCATAGACGAGCTGATGGAAATAGTCAAAGGGCCGGACTTCCCGACCGGCGGCATCATCTGCGGCGCACAGGGCATCCGCGACGCCTACCTGACCGGCCGGGGCATTATCACCGTTCGGTCCAAGGTTGCCACCGAGGAAGGCAGGCAGGGCAAGAACAGCATTATCATTACCGAGATTCCCTATAACCAGGAAAAGTCCAAGATAATCGAGCGTATCGCGGAACTGGTCAAGGACAACCGCATCCAGGGTGTATCCGATATCCGGGACGAATCGGACCGCGACGGAATGCGTATCGTGGTTGAGCTCAAGCGCGGCGAGGAAGACCAGATTGTCGTCAACCAGCTCTTCGAGAACACCACCCTGCAGGATAACTTCAGCATCATAATGATTTCACTGGTTAACGGCCGGCCGGAAACCCTTAACCTGAAGCAGATGCTGGTGGCATACAAGGACCACCGGGTCGAGGTCATCCGCCGCCGGACCAAGTTCTTGCTGGACAAAGCCGAGGCCGAGGCCCATATCCTGGAAGGCCTGGTCATCGCCGTGGACAATATCGACGACATCGTCCACCTGATCAAGAAATCCAAGAGCATAGAAGAAGCCAGGGAAAAACTCATAAAGAAATACTCGCTTTCCGAGCTTCAGGCCGATGCCATCTTGCGCATGCAGTTAGCCCGGCTGACCGGCCTGGAACGCGAGAAGCTGATATCCGACCTCAAGGCATTGAAGGAGAAAATCCGGGACTACAAGGCCATCCTGGCCGACGAGAACCTGGTTCTGGACATCGTCAAGGAAGACCTCTACGAGATGAAGGAAAAATACGGCGACAAGCGCCGGACCGAAATAATGAAGCGCGCACTCAAGGACTTCTCCATCGAAGAACTCATCACCGAGGAAGAGACCGTGGTGGTGATAACCCACGACGGCTACATCAAGCGCGTGCCCCTGACCAGCTACCGCAAGCAACAGCGCGGCGGCAAGGGCGTTATCGGTACCGAGACCAAGGAAGGCGACTTCGTGGACCACCTTTTCGTCGCCTCCACCCACGATTACATCCTCTTCTTTACCGATATCGGTAAGGTCCACTGGGTCAAGGTCTACGACATCCCGGAGATGTCGCGCACCGCCAAGGGCCGCGCCTTGGTTAACCTCATCCGCTTCAACCAGAAGGAAAAGATAACCGAGGCCATTCCGGTCGGCAACTTTGAAAAAGGTTTCCTGGTTATGGCCACGGCTAACGGGCTGGTCAAAAAGACCGCCCTGTCCGAATACGGCAACCCCCAGAAGGGTGGCATCATTGCCCTGAAACTGGAAGCCGACGACCGTCTTATCGGAGTGCGCACCACATCCGGCAAGGACCACATCATCCTGGGCACCCAGGAGGGTATGTCCATCCGCTTCCCCGAGGAGAACGCCCGGCCCATGGGCCGCGCCACCTACGGCGTTACCGGCATCAAGCTCAAGAAAGGCGATATGGTCCGCGATATGATCATCGTGGACGAAAAGGCGTCGCTCTTGAGCGTCTGCGAAAAGGGCTATGGCAAGCGCACCGACTTCAAGGAATACCGCGTCCAGCGCCGGGGAGGCTCAGGCATCCGCAACATCAAGACCTCCGACCGCAACGGCAAACTCATCGGCATCAAAGAAGTCACCGACGTTGACGAAATAATGCTGATGACCGCCAAGGGAATGACGGTCCGGATGCCGGTCAAAGACCTGCGCAGTATCGGCCGGAACACACAGGGCGTGCGCCTGATAAACTTAAGCGCCGGCGATAAACTCGTCTCCGTCGCCCGCGTCTGCCCCGAAGAGGTCGAAGAGGGAAAAGAAGAGAAAAAGCCATAACCTTTCTTAGTGCCACTAGGAACGAAGAGACGTAGAGGCACTTAGATCCTTGAGCGCTAGCGAATGGGATAAGCAACCTACTCGATAATAATCCTTGACCTTACCACTCTCTTATTGTAAATATTTATTTATGAGGCAGCTAATACTCGTGCTGTTAATCAGTCTCGCTATAATCAGCGGTTGCACCAGTCTGGAGACTAAACCGCCTGCAGAGTCGCAACCCCGCCAAGAGCGGGATAAACTTCGTCCCGATTATTTCGGGACCCCGCCCCTGCAGGAAACAATTGCCCAGCCGCCGATTGATGAAGCGCGCCGGCAACAGATAGAAAAATTAGCGGAACAACTCTCAAGCCAGAACCAATATGAACAAATAAACGCTATTTATGCCATTATGGAACTGGATGCCAAAGAGGCTATCCCGGCGATTATCAAATTATTAGCGGCACGGGGGCAGGATACAGACCCAGGGGTTCTTCTGCCGGCTGTTGATGCATTGGTAAAACTTGACGCTGACCAGGCAATCCCGGCCATTACCGGATTATTACAGAATGACGACCCGGAGGTTCGCCAGTCGGCTGTCAAGGCATTGGTAAACTTTTACGCCAAGGAAGCGGTTCCGGAAATCATCAAATTGCTCCGGGATAATAACTGTAATGTCCGCCAGTCGGCGGTTGATGCATTGGTGATACTTGACGTCAGCCAGGCAATCACGGTTATTACAGGATTATTACAGGATACCTGCTCGGATGTCCGTCGGTCGGTTATTAGGGCACTGGTAGAATTTGGCGTAAAACAGGCGATACCTGACATTACCAAACTATTACAGGATAATAACCCAGGGGTTCGCCTGTGGGCTGTCTGGGCATTGGGCGAACTTGGCGCCGACCGGGCCATCCCCGACATCACCAAACTATTGGAGGATAGCGACCCGGATGTCCGCCAGGCCGCCCGTACGGCGCTAAAGAAGTTGCACATCGCAGTCCCGGAAGAGAAATAGCTAAGTCCGGCTCTTAGTGTTGCCGATAATAAACATTGAAAGAAAGAGGAAAGAATACAAGCATGGATGTTTTTGAAAACATCAGGTTAACCCGTCTGCCTAAACCAACCCGGCTGTTGGTCACCATGTTTCTGCTGATGATGGCGCTTGGCTCTTTATTGGCGGCTGTCAACACCTGGGCGGGCGTGGGAATGAATTATACCGCTATTGTCAATTACATTTTGGGCTTTGAATCGTATCCCAAGTCATATCCGGGCATGGATTTCAAATGTTTAATTACCCTCAGTCATACTCACGTAATCGCCATGGGTTTGATGGTCTTTTGCCTGGGCCTGGTTTTCCAGTTCACCGGCACTTTACCGCTATGGCTGAAGAAATTTATTCTGGCGTTCTCTTTTATATCGGTTCTTCTCGTGGATGGTTCTTTCTGGGTCGTCAAATATGCCACCCCGATGGGCGCATACCTGATGATGTTATCCGGCATGCTTTTTGGCATCTGCGTATTCCTTGAAACCGCCACTCCGCTCTACGAGATGTGGATTAAAAAAGAGACCCGGGCAGACTGATTGCAGCCATTATAAAATCCTTGACAAAAGGCGGAATCATAATAAAATCAAAGCAATAATAACATTGATAAGAAGTTCCTCAATAAAGGAGAAATGGATTATGAAAAAATGGCAATTAATGTTGGTCTTGGCAATGATGGCGTTCCTCGGCAGCGGCGTATTCTTTGACAATTGTGTCAATGGCTGAGGGGGTAATAATGGCGGAGGTGCTCCGCAAAGCGCGACAGAGGCCATAAATACAATGGTCGATAAACTCATACAAAAAGCAACCAAACTCATAAAGGACGGCGAAGATGCCAATATCTCGGATGCTTTATGGGAACATTGCGAACTGATGGTAAAAAATGCTTACGATTTAACCGTCTATTGCAACAAAAAATTGTCGGCAAAAGACGCCGATAGCGCCGACGCAAAACCGGATGTGACCCGCGACGACATATTGGAAGCCATCAAGTCCAATGTCAGATTGATGAAAAAAAGCGTGGAGATGACCGAAAAGTGCCTGAGCGGCATAAAGGACCCTTCCGGCAAAGTATCGGAAACTTATATCTGCCCGAAGTGCGCAGAAACTCAGGAACAGCCCGGCAAATGCCCCAAATGCGAGGTGGTTTTGGAAAATCAGATTGATTACATCTTAAAGACGGCCGACAAATTAGTAAAAGAAATCAAACCCGAAAACGCCGATTCGCTTATGACCGCTTGCGAGCAGATGACGAAAAAGGCATTGGCAAAGATTAAAAAATGCAACAGCATGCTGGCCGAGGATAAACCGGTGACTGCTGAAATAGCCCAGGCCGCAAAAGATACAAACAAGCTGGTAGCAAAATCAATGGAAGTCAGCGAAAAATACCTGCTTATTTCCCAGGAGGCATCTAAGCCGAACCAAAAAGCAACAGACGAAAAACCCGCTGAAAAGAAATAGGCGCGGCAGAAAAACATAAAAAGGCGCTCTGAAGACAAATCAGGGCGCCTTTTTTCTTCCCTGGTTGGCGGGAACCCAAGCACATACTTGGGACAATCACCCGTATCATCCGTGTATTATCCGTTATGAGGATAGCCCGGCTTTCCTGTTTGTGGCTAATTTAAGCAGTTCAAACCAGAGGATGCTTGCAATGCCGGCGCCGGAGCAAAGGACAATATCAGCCGTGTGCAACGAGTTGAAATGAAAAAGCCCGCGCAGAAACGGGACATTCAGAATCAGATACAAGCAAACTACCGCGCCGCCCACAATCCAAAAAAGGGCGCGGTTCGGCTCTTTGAACATCGAGATAATGGTCCGTGTCCAAGAACGATTGGTGAGAATAAGGCCCAGGTTTGCCACGACCAGCGTGGTGAAGGCTAACGCCCGCATGGAATTCTCTTCCGGATGGCCCAGCCGCCCGGCGATGATGGAAACCGCCAGGACAATAATCAGGACGCTGGCGCCTTGCAGGAGGCTGAGCGAGATTCCTTTAAGGCTGAAGAGCCGTTCATTGGGGTTGCGCGGCGGACGTTTCATTATGTTTTTCTCGGCATTCTCCGCTTCAAAGATGGTCGAGCAAGCCGGGTCGATGATAAGCTCCAGAAAGACCACGTGCATGGGCAGAAGGAAAATCGGCCAATCATTGAAAAAGACCGGGATGATGGAAAGCCCGGCGATGGGCACATGGACCGCGAAGATATACGAAATCGCTTTTTTGATGTTGTCAAAAATACGGCGCCCCATCTTGACCGCCTGGACTATGGATGAGAAATCGTCGTCCAGCAGGACAAGCGCCGATGATTCCCGGGCCACATCCGTTCCGCGGCCGCCCATGGCGATGCCGATGTGCGCCGCCTTGAGCGCCGGGGCGTCGTTGACGCCGTCGCCGGTCATGGCCACTATTTCGCGGTTTGCCTTAAGGGCCGTAACCAGTCGGAGTTTTTGCTCAGGCACAACGCGCGCGAAAATGTTCGCTTTTGTTATCCGCTCGGTCAGTTCCTCGTCGGTCATGGCATCCAGCTCGGGGCCGGTAATAACTTCCTCAGGGTTTCGCAATCCGATTTGACGTGCGATGCTCTGGGCGGTTCCGGGGTAGTCGCCGGTAATCATTATTACGCGTATCCCGGCGGTGTAGCACTCGCGGATAGCCTCCGGCACCGCAGGCCGTATAGGATCAGCCAAGCCGATGAAACCGATAAATTTAAACGGAAAATTATGCTGTTCCGCCGGCAGGTTTTGCTTGGTGAACTGCGCCTGGGCGACACCCAGGACGCGCAAGCCTTCATTAGCCATGGTGACAACCTGATTCATTAATTCGGTCTTTTGCTTCGGGTCTAAATGGCAAAGATCGGCAATCGCCTCCGGCGCCCCTTTGGCGGCGATAATAAATCCGCGGCCTTCCGTGGATTCCCAAACATGCGAAAGAGCCAGCAGCGTTGGTGAGAGCGGGTATTCATGGATTAATTTCCAATTCTCATGCAAATGCTCGGTCCGCGCCAGAAATTTATTGCCGATATGATTGAGTGCTTTTTCCATCGGGTCAAAAGGGTCTTTCTTGCTGGCTAAAACCCCGTATTCCAGAAGCCGGTGGAAATGCTCCGGCAGGGTTTTGTTCTTCGGGTCGTCGGTATTGATAATTTCATTATTCGCATAAAGCTGGCGGACGGACATCTGATTGAGGGTAAGCGTCCCGGTCTTATCGGTGCACAGGACGGTGGCGGCGCCCAGGGTTTCCACCGCCGGCATCCGGCGCGTAAGGACGCGGTTCTGCGAGATGCGCCAGGCGCCAAGCGCCAGGAAAATAGTCAGCACCACGGGAAATTCCTCGGGCAGCGTGGCCATCGCCAGGGTGATGCCGGCCAGCAATCCTTCCTCCCATACCTGGGCGGTATTGCCGCGAGTCAGGCCGTAAAAAACGACTACAAACGCGCAAAGAGACATTCCGACAACCGCCAGGTTGCGCACCAGCCGCCTCGTTTCCTTCTGCAACAAAGTCTCTTCAGTCTCAACCTTCTGGAGCGCTTTGCCGATTTTCCCCAGCTCCGTTTTCGGGCCGGTAGCCAGGACTTCGGCCACGCCCTGCCCGCTGGTGACAAGCGCGCCGGAAAAGACGAAAGGGATATCGTCGCCGCCCGGCTTGCCGATGGGGGCGGAATCATTCACGGCGATTTTACGCACCGGCACCGACTCGCCGGTGAGGAGGGATTCGTCAGCCGCCAGATTAATGGAATAGCGCATAACGGCATCGGCCGGAATGCGGTCGCCTTCGGCAAGGATAATCAGGTCTCCCCGGACCACCTCGCGTCCGGCAATGCGTTTCCGGGAGCCGTCCCGGATTACCAGGGCCCGCGGGCTGGACAAATCGCGCAGCGCTTCCAGGGCGCGTTCAGTCCGGCGTTCCTGGTAAATGGTGATGCCCATAACGATGAAAACGAAACCTAGAAGCATGACCGCATCCAGCGGCTCGCCCATAAAAAGATACAGGCTGCCGCAGGCCACCAGCATTAAAAACATCGGTTCGCGGACTACTTCAAACGCGATGGCAAAGACGTTGCGTTTGCCGGCGGCCGGCAATTCATTGGGCCCGTCCTCCCGGAAACGGCTGAGCGCCTCGGCCTCAGAAAGTCCGGCGGCTGTTTTTGGGTCAAAATGCTCGGCCATAAGATGCGATGCTTTCTTTAAATTGGTTTTTCATAATTCTATCATAAGCGGTTTTAAACCTGATAAAAAAGCCCTGTGTGACAATCATAGTCCCACAGGGCTTTCACCCGCTGTCAATCAAGACCCGTCTGCATTTCGGCAACCCGAAACCGACTGCTCTTATTTATTATTTCAAAGAACCGCAATAAAAATTATAAAAAGTCCTATCTGGTGTCAAGTATTTTTGTCCTGCAAAATTTCTGTTAGTGGCAGTAGGAGTAAAGCGACTTATTAGAGCCAGTAGGAACAGAGTGACGTAGAGCTACTGCCTCCCTTTAGGGACTGGGTCTTATCCCGAGAGCTACCGCCTCCCTGTGGGACTATTCCGTCGGGGCTGCCACGTTATTAGGGACACTTCGAACGCAGAGAGTTATACTCTGGCAGTTTGAGTGTTAGTGAATTATACTCTGGCAGTTTGAGCGTTAGCGAATTACTGCCAGGTATCCTCAGCTGGTAACTCACTACGTTCGAACAGCTGATGGACTGCCAGGTATCCTCGGCTGGTAACTCATTACATTCTAACAGCCGATGGAGTGTCCCTTATCCCGCATAGCGGGGTCCCAAGCGCAGTCTCGGGGCATACTGGCTAATAATTTGACACTTCCGGCTAAAATGCTTATACTAAAGTATATGTATTCTGTTATACTTTCAGGCATTAATATAATTCAAAATAGCGGGGAAAATAATATTTATGACCGTTTTTACGGGTTACGAAGAGAGAGTATAATAGAAACCCGCGAGTTTGGGGGTTGATAATGGGGTTAACTAAAGAGCAGATTGATGCTGTGGTTAATGAGCATCAAGACGCGTTGTTCCATTTCGCTCTGTTTCTATCCAGGGATTACACCCTGGCCGAAGATATAGCTCAAGAAACGTTTTTAATCGCTTGCCGTAAACTTGTTCAGGAAAAACCTGAAGGTGATGTCGGCAAGTGGCTCAGGGGGATTGCCAGGAATGTTCATTTAAGGCAAAAGGCAAGGAAAGCCGTTTTTGCCTTGGATGAAAATATCTTGGAAATGGCGGAAAACTTCTGGGTAGCCAAAACGGAATCTGGCCATGCCGAATCGCCTTATACGACCGCCCTGGTGGACTGCATAAAATTGCTTAGCGATTCGGATAGGAAAATGATCGAGTTAAGATACAGCCAAAATCCCGGAAGAGAAGAGCTTTCAAAGGCTTTAGATATATCTGTTTCTGCGCTGGAAACAAGATTGAAAAGGGCCAAGAAACAGTTGAAAGAATGTGTTGAAAGCAAAACAGGCAGGCCCATATGAACGATGAAGATTTAATCCAACGAATGCCGGACGACCAGTTAAGCGAAGCAGAACATATCCGGCTGGACGGGCTGATAGAAAACGACCGGAAGGCCAGGGAAGATATATTTTCTTATATGCTTCTCGAAAGCGAGCTTACGGCCAGATATAATCAACCGTTCAGATTTAATCCGTCCCGGCAGATACGCTCAGCTTTTTCAGTGATAAAAAACAGGTTCTTTTTGGCGGCTGCGTCATTGTTAATAGTTATTATTGGAGCGTTGCTAGTATTTTATTCCGCCAATAAGCCTTTACAGCCGCCGGGTCAATCGGAATGGCGCTTTGCAATGCTTGCCCAGGCACAGATTGCCTCATCCGTGCCGGTTCAATTAGAAGGTATGCCCTTGGCAGAAGGGCATACAATCAAAGGTTCAGCCATCGAACCGCCGGGCGGTTTAGGAAACAGCATCAAGCCCGGTTCAAACCGGTACGATGACGAAAGTCTTGCCAACGCGATTAGCACTTTTTCCGGGCAGTTTGAATTCGAGGTCATCCTGCCGAAAAATTTGCCGACCGATTTGTCTTTTATCAGAGCCAAAAGGATTAGCCCAGTCCCGGACACGAACAGGGTTGAAACAGCCATGCTTATTTATACTTCGGCTGTTAAAAAATTGGCGATATTCGAAGACTTGAACACGGGTAAACCCGATTCTATTCCGGGCAATATCCCGCCCGGCGCACGATGGCATCAAAGGATTTATGGTAAATTGCGGATAACTATCATCGGTATTGGATTCTTGTCCGAAGACTGGCAATTACTTGCAGAAAAGATTGATTTTTAACAGAGTCTGATAACTTATTCAAAGCAGGAGTTTAAATTATGATTGCTACTCAAAAAATGGCTTTAGTTTTGATATTGGCATGCCTGATAATGTTTTTTTGTTCCGGTATTAACGCGCAATCCAAAACCAAGGTCGGAGAAAAGGTTTGGGAATTTAGCGCCGCTGAAAATATGGTCCCGCCCGTTTTCCTTGACGGTAAAATATATGCGGGGAATTCTAAGGTTATTTACCGCCTTGACGCCCAAACCGGCAAGAAACTTTCCGAGTTCAAGGTAGCGGTCAAACAACCGATTATTTCCCTACTGCCGGATAATAACAGGTTATACAGCTGGGGCTGGGGGATGCGGGAAAACGCAAAAAACGTTACCATAGAAATCTGTTGTTTTGACATAAAGACCGGCAAACGAATCTGGGGATATGAAGGTCCGGCCGGAACGCGCGGCGCTCCCGCGCCCATTGGCCCCGCTCTGTATAAAGAAAAGTTATTTATACCCGGCGGTTGCTCGGCCGAACCCGGAGGATTTACTTGTTTGGACGCCAAAACCGGGAATGTACTCTGGCAGGATAAGGATCTCGGAGTAATTCAATCTGCGCCTGTGATATATAACGATTTTATTTATGTAACGACTGTTTGCCCCTTGAACACCATCCGCTGTTACAAGATAGCCAAAAAAGATACTTTTGATTTGGAAGTATTGTGGGATTTTCCCAAGGATCCCACGACCAGCCATTGTGAAAATTCCGTCTCTGCTTATAAAAATATAATTTATCGTTTTGGCACGCACCTCAGCCGGTTCGATTTAACTGCCCAAGAACGTGAACCCAAGGTCACCGAATTCGGCATGCTCTGGAGACTCATTTCTGTTCAGGCCGCGCTGGCGCAGGATGCCGAAAAATTATATGTTTCCAGCGCCAAAGAATTATACCTGCTTAATAAAACAGACGAGCAGAAAGACAGTTGTTGTTTCAGCCCCGGCGGAAAACTGTCATTCCCCGCAGTGGCCGGCGGCAAAATATATGCCGGATGCGAAAATAATAACCTATATTGCGTCGATGCCAAGACCGGCAACAAAATATGGGAATGCGCCTGCGAAGACCTCAACTCCGAAGGCAACAAAAAAGTCAGCGCGCCGATACTGGCCAAGGGCAAGGTCTATTTAACCGGCGGCAAAAAAATATATTGCATCGAAAGCGGCGACCCCAAGGCTGATGGTTGGCATATGGAAGGCGGCGGGCCTGAACGGGGCGGCTATAATCGGAATGAAGTCAAATGAATCCCTAAGATATCGCTCTTAATCAAAACTGATTCCTGAACCGCAATAAATAAAGTTTTCCGATAATTAATATTTATTTGACCGGTTTTAACCCCCATGCCAGAGAGTATAATAAAGCAACACCAACGGAATTTGAACAAAGTATAAAAGAAGGAGGAGTGAAAATGAGAAGGCAGAGAACAAAACGCCCGGCGTATTTGGCAACGGCAATAGTGATGTTGGTGGCAGCGGTTTCTTTCAGCCGCGCCGACATCGCGCCCGAGCCCTTGACCACTGGGGGCACCTCGCTGGCCGACAAGAATAAATCCCAATCGGTAAAAATGGCCTGGGAAGAAGTGGATATTTACCCTTCGCCCGAAAAAAATAAAGTCGTGGCTCTTTTCGGCATGAAAAACGAGTCCGACAAAGACGCCGAACTGGAGGTTGGATTCCCCAGCTATTTTGAAGTGAAACTCAATGATTTTGAGCTGGAGATAGACGGGAACAAGCAGTCTGCTGATGTTAAAAAGGAAAGTTTGCCCGATAGCCAGCAGCACTACTTGGCCGAAAAAGACCCCAGCAAAAGAATTTTTACCTATTGGATGTGTTGGAACATGAAATTCTCGGCTGGCAAAGAACATCAGATAAAGGTATCTTACTGGGTCAAAACCGAACGGATTTCTGAAGGATTATGGATTAAAAATTTAACGCCCGAACTCAAAGCCAAGCTTTGGCCGTACCGAAGCGGATATGTTTTGCGGACAGGAGCGGACTGGGCCGGTAATATCGGAAAAGCCATAATCCGGCTTCATTACAATGACGCCGTCAAGAAACCGCTGGCCACGTTGTTGTCTCATAAGGACAAATGGCAATACGACGAAAAAACCGATATTGATACGCTGACGCTGATTGATTTCAAACCAAACAGATCCTCTGATATTGAATATTCGTACAAACTTTGCACCGCTTCGGAAGAAGCCAAGATTCTGGCCGAAGCCATCAAGGATAAAAAACTCGACCCCTGGGCGCAGGAACACCTCTTGCAGCTGATTGAGGACAAGAATAATTCGCTTAAACTGCCTGATGAAGAAAAAAACAATCTGGTGATTGAAACGCTGGAATGGATGGTGCCTCCGGTGGGGCCGGAAGTTGACCAGGCGAAAATCACGCGTGGTGCAGAGGCGATTGTCCAAAAAGCCTACCAACGCCTGTTTAAAAACTATCTGGCAACCGCGCAGGATTTGCAGGCGGCCTCATTGGCGTCTTATTACCAGAGGTTTATAAAGTTCATGCTTGACCGTGATATTGCCAATAAGACCAGCAAGTGGGTGCGGGTTCAAAATGAATACTCACAACTTGAACAGGAATACCGCCAGGTCACGGATTATATTAATAACCCGCCTAAAAAGGATAAGTAATCCTGGTTTATTCGGGCTCACCGTTCAGCGGCCTTTGCCAGCGGGGTCACGCTTTAGCGGATACAGCGGATTTAATTTATCAGTTTAATCAGCTTAATTTGCTTATAGTTCGGCTGCCTGTGAAGTTGTACTTCGGCAGTTGGAGCAAAGCGACTTATGGTACACCCCGGTATACCACGGGGCTGCCGAGTATCCTCGGCTGATAACTCACTACGTTCGAACAGCCTATGGACTGCCAGGTATACTGGGCTAATAATACCTAAAAGGTATAACATAATAAATATACCTTAAGGTATAACGACTAAAGTCTAACAGCCCAAGTATAACTCATTACATTCTCCCTAGACCCTGAGGGGTCTTGGGACAAGAACCCTCACGGGTAACAGCCGATGGAGTGTCCCTTATCCCGCATAGCGGGGTCCCGATGAGAGTAGCGACATCGGGGTTATATTTAGTCTTTAGTCATTCAGATATTCATAAGTCATTAGGATTTCGTCATTAGTCATTTACCCTGTCATTCCTGCATTGGCGCCGCTTCATGCCCCGGCTTGGGTTTGCCGACCCTGAGGAACAGGATGGGAATAATCCCGACGCTGATGATAATCGCCGCCACCAGGAACACATCGTCAATGGACTGGACAAAGACCTGCTGATTGATATGCGCGCCGATTAATGCCTGGGCCCGGCCGGCCGCGTCGCTGGCCGTCCCGCTCAGGCTTTGCCGGGCGAAGTATTGCAGGTTATGCGATATATGCTGGAAAGACGGCCCGTACTGGTTCACCGACTGGCCATAGACAGCCGAATGGAATATCTCGCGCCTGACCAGCAATGTGCCCAGGATAGCCACCCCGAAACTGCCGCCTATCTGGCGAATCATATTGAACAGCCCCGAGGCCTGGCCAATCTTATGCCGGGGTATGCCGGACAGCGCAATGGTGCTTAACGGCGTGAACATCATCCCCATTCCCAGCCCACGGATGTAGAGCGGCAGCATAATGTCAAAAGATTCGGAATAGAGCGACATCGAGCTGTTCAGGTAAAAACTCAATGCCAGCAGCACCAGCCCGGTTATCAGCGGTATCTTGGGATTGGCCCGGTCCGAGACAATACCGGATATCGGCGCTATTATCCCCTGCAGGATGCCCACCGGCAGAAAGACCATCCCCGACTGAAACGCCGTATAGCCCAGCGCCGTCTGCAGGTATAACGGCATCAGGAAGGTGCTCCCGAACATGCCCATCCCGAAGATGAACAGGACCACGTTATTGATGGTGAAATTGAAATGGCCGAACAGCCTCAAATCAATGAGCGGGTGCTGTATGGTCAAATCGGTTATCAGGAAAACCGCCAGTCCGACCGCCGCCAAAGACAGGCAGGTCAATATAAAACCCGAGGTCCAGCCGCCGGTGTTCCACGAGGCATTGCCCTCGGACAGCGCCAGCAGCAGGAACACCAGGAATGTGCCCAGAGAGAGGAACCCGGCGATGTCGAAATACCGGGCCTGTTCGGTCTTGTACTCGCGCTGGATAATCCAGACGGCAACCAGCCCGAAGATGCCCACCGGTATATTGACGTTAAAGATGGCGTGCCAGCTGAAGTTATCAATCAGGTATCCGCCGATGAGCGGCCCGAACGACACCGAGGCCGCCGCCGAGATGCCCCAGAACCCCAGCGCCACGCCGCGCTTCTCCGGCGGGAACTCGCGGGTGACAATGACCATACCCACCGGCATCAGGAATCCGGCCCCGGCGCCCTGGATAATCCGGAACAGGATGAGTATATTGATATTCCAGGCCAGCCCGCACAGGAACGACCCCAGCGTGAACACAAGCAGGGCCGTGAAATAGGTCCGCTTATAACCGAAGTGGTCCGCCACCCAGCCCGAAGCCGACAGCATCACCGCGAAGACCAGCAGGTAACCGGTCAGCACCCACTCCACCTTGCTGACATCGGTGCCGAAAGCCGCGATGATTTTGGCCAGCGACACGTTGACGATGGTCATATCCAGCACGGCCATAAAGGTGCCTATCATCACGCTTCCCAGCACCCACCAGCGGTAATAGGGGTGTTCGCTGTCCAGGCCGGAAAACCGGTCCCGGACCCTGCCCCGGAGCGAATGGAACGGCGCCATCATCGGGTTTTTATCCTTATTTCAGCGGACATACCCGGCAGGAGCACGATGCCGTCCGGATTGCCGGCCGGCGGCAGGCCTTTGAACAGGATTTTTATCGGCACGCGCTGGGTCACCTTGGTGAAATTGCCAGACGCGTTATTGGGCGGAATCAGCGAAAACTGCGACGCCGTATTGGAACCCAGCCGGCTGACCCGGCCCGTGAAATTATGGCGCGGATAGGCGTCGATAATGATTTCCACCGGGTTATCCAGCCTGATTTTGGACAGCTTGGTTTCTTCCAGGTTGGCCGTCACCCAGATATGCGCATCGTCGTAGATGGAGAAAATCGGCTGAGCCGGCTGGACCACATCGCCCGGCACGGCCCATTTCTTGGCGACCACGCCGTCGAACGGCGCAACAATAACCGTGTTCAGCAATTGCGTCCGGCCCACATTAAGCTGGGCCTTGGCAACCCCGACCTGCGCCAGGGCTATATCATACGACGCCTGGGTGGCCTCCATCGACTTGCGCGAATGCTCAAACTGCTCCTGCGACATCGACCCGTTCTTGAAGACCGGCTCGGCCCGGTTGAAATCCGCCAGCGCCTTTTCCTTATTGACCCGTGCCAGCACCGCGTTGCTTTCCGACTGTTTTACGGCGGCTTCGTATTGGGCTTCCAGCGCCTTCAAATCGCTGTCATCAAGGTAGACCAGCGGCTGGTTGGCCCGGACCCGGTCGCCTTCATCAACCACCAGGCGCGTAATCCGTCCGGATATTTTGGAGCTCAACGCCACCCGGTTACTGTCAACATAGGCGTCATCGGTGGAGACAAACCCGCGTATTTCGGAGTACCAGAACCAGAACCCGGCCAGCAAGAAGATGGCAATGACGGACAGCGGGATTAATATCCGCTTGCGCCGGTAAAACGGCGCGGAATTGTCTTTTGCAGGAGTAACATCGGCCATAAAAAACACCTCTTTCTAAGCAAGACTGATTAATGATTGTTTAATCGGTTAAGCATACCTTATTTTCCCCAAACCTCAAGGAAAAATGAACTTGTTAGAGCCAGTTCAAATTTGCCGTTCACCGTAACGAGCGCAAAGAATGCAAAGATTCGAGTTAATTCGTGGTTTAACTCATAATTCATACTTATTCCGCGTATCTACTTGGTTAACGGTTATCCTTGCCCCATATTTTTTTAGGCAAAATTCCAAGGCCTCAATAAATTCGCTACTTTCAGGGCATTTTCTAATTTGCCAAATTTCAGGAAATCAACGCCTTGGATAGCAGATAAAAACTGCTTTGCAGACCACACCAAAAACACCACATAGATGCTATCTTTACAGCCGGGTAAAACCCCTGTTTGGCCGACTTTAGATATAGGTATAAATCACTCAAAATAGGCGTCTTATGCCCGGGAAGTAGCTTAAAACCTCACTTTTTCGCCAAATGGCTCGACAAATTCAAGGGGAAGGGAGGCGTGGGGGTATAATACCCTATGCCCTTGAACCGTGTATGAGGTTGAGCCCGGAATGGGGATGTTTACTATTTGATTATTTTTGGTATTCCTCTTGACCCTTTTAATCTTTTTTGGACTGCCTTACCGGTTAATTCGCGCAGGGCGTCGGCGGCTATCCACTTAGCGCTTCGGGAATCTTTTTTCTGTATCTCTTTTCCGGCTCTAATTGCGGCTTGATTCAATTTGAGATTGCGCTTGCCTATCTGCCTTAGCGCCCAGTTTACCGCCTTCCTGACAAAGTTACGCTCGTCTGTAGAGTGTTTTTTGATAAGCGGCAGGAATTTCAGGAATCGGCTGTCCGGCGCTTTTTTGTCGTGGACAGAAAGGGTTGCCATAAGCACAAACCCGGCCCGGCGCACGAATTCTTCTTTCCGCTTGGTCCATTGCACCGCCTTATGATAAGCGAATCCGGTTTTGTCAAACAGGTTGCTGCAGACCTGGTCACAGACATCCCAGGAATAAAAGTCCTTAACCCATTTATCCATTTGTTTTGAGGTTACCAACGCCGGGTCATCAATCAGCCCCGCCAGTATCCTGGCGTCGTGTATTCCCGATAACCAAAGCCGACCAGCTAACGTATGGTCGCGCCCGATTTGCTTTGCCATACGCCTGATGACAGGCATGGAAACCCCGTATATTTTTTTGGCTCTGATGCCATATCGCGCCATGCCGGCTACATTAGCCGGATTGGCCCGTGACTTGATTTGCCTGATGACTTCTTTAAATTCCATAACAATATTAATATGCTCCCTTATATGAAACTTCAGCGCCGCCGGTCAGGTAAATTCCCTTGCCTGAGATATATCTTATATGTAAGGCGCCGCCCTTAAGTTCGACCTTGACGGAGTTATTCAACTTTTTCCTGAATATCCCGGCCACCACCGCGGCGCAGGCGCCGGTACCGCAGGCCAGCGTCTCGCCTACGCCCCGCTCCCATACCCGCATCTTTATCCGGTTGCGCGACAGCACCTGAATGAACTCGACATTGGTGCGGTTGGGAAAAAGGCGATGGCGCTCTATAACCGGGCCGTATTTGGCTATCGGCAGTCGGTTGATTGATTTTAAAAATAACACGCAATGCGGATTGCTTAATGATACCGATGTGATGTCGTTTGCTCCGACCGGTATGGGAAGTTTCTTATCGGAATAGTCTTCTGTCCGGCGCGGTTTGGGCATCAGCACCGTCACATTATTGGCTTTATTGCCAACAATGTGAAGACTGACCCTCATCAACCCGCCTTTGGTATCAACCAAAAGGTTCTTACGCTTGGTAAGCCTTGATTCATATACCAGTTTGCCGAAACACCTGATGCCGTTACCGCACATCTCGGCTTCTGAGGCGTCGGAATTGAATATCCGCATACGGAAATTAGAACGCTTATGATCCGGCGGAAGCACCATGATTATGCCGTCCGCGCCGATTCTTTGTCCCGGCGCCCGGACGCCTTGTTTCCGGTCGCATAGTTTCCTGACCAATGAAGGCGGTAAGACAACCTTACTTTGAAGAGCGTTTATCATTATGAAATCGTTGCCGGTACCTTGCATCTTTATAAATTCCATACGTTCAGTATATCATGAAAAATTTCACTATCAAGATTTATTCCGAAAAAACTTGCCTTGAGTTCGGAATCAGGTTAGATTAAAGATTCCTTAACCCAAGCAAAAGGAGAGATTCCAATGCTTAAGATAAAAACCGCTGTCCTGAGCGTCAGCGATAAAAATAACCTGGCCGAACTGGCCCGCTTCCTCAAGAAATGGGGCGTTAACATCATTTCCACCGGCGGAACAGCCAAACTCCTCAAGGAAAACAACATCGAGGTCACCCCGATATCACAGATTACCGGCAATTCTAAGGATGACTACTTTGACGGCCGGATGAAAACCATCAGTTTTAACTACGAAAGTGCGCTTTTATACAAACGTGACAACCCCGAACACGTCATCCAGGCCAAGGAACTGGGTATTCCCCAGATAGACCTGGTGGTTTGCAACCTTTATCCCTTTGAAGATGTCATAGCCAAACCGGATGTTTCCGTAGACAAGGCTATCGAAAATATCGATATCGGCGGTCCGTGCATGGTCCGGGCCGCGGCCAAGAATTACTACGGTGTGACCATCGTGGTTGAGCCGGCCCAGTATGCCGAACTGATGAAGGAAATGGAGCAGAACAATGGCGCGGTCAGCGACGCCTGCCGGGCTCGGTTTATGGTCCGGGCCTACGAGAAAACCGCCCAGTACGACGCGGCTATCCATAAATTCTTTGCCGCCAAATTTGCCAACGAAAAGGTCAAGCACCTTGATTATAAAGACGGCATCCAGCTTGGCCGTTACGCCGAGAACTGGCACCAGAAAGGCTGGATGTATAAATCGGCTAACCCGTTACTGCCGTCAATTCCCTGGGCCAGGCAGGTACACGGCGGCCCGCTCGGTTACAATAACTACCTTGATGCCGAAGCGGCGTTGCTTTCGGTAATGGAGCTGAAGGATCATATCGCTGTGTCCATCATCAAGCATACCAACCCTTGCGGTTATGCCACTGGACAAACGCTTAAAGAGGCCTTTGACCGCGCCTGGCAGGGTGACCCGGTCAGCGCATTCGGTAGTGTCATTGCACTGACTCGTCCGCTCAATCTGGATATTGCCAAAATACTGGGCGAAAGGTTCATAGAAGTGGTTATTGCCCCGTCTATCGAACCCGATGCCCTGGAATATATAAAGTCACTGGGCAAGAAAAAGGCCGGGCTTCGTATACTGGAAGCCGGAGACATCAACCGCCCCATGCCGCCTACCGTGCACCGGTTCATTAACGGAGGCGTGCTGGAGCAGGAAGTTGATAACAAGTTCTACCTGACCGATACCATGGAACAGCTCTTCAAAGCCCCGTTCACGGCCAAATGCCAGAACAGCGGCAAAGACCTGACCGTGGGTATTGTCACCAAGGCCAAGCCCAGCGCCTGGCGGGCCGGGCTGTATGAATTCGTGCTCCGGCATATAAAACACGTTAAATCCAACGCCATATCCATCGCCCGGGAATATAAGCCGGGCTATTACCAGATAATAGGTATGGGCTGCGGCCAGCCCAACCGCAAGGATTCGGTTGCACTGGCCGGCCAGCGCGCCCTGTATAACCTTAAACTGGAATTTTGCGTTGTGTTCGCGGAGCGGCATCCCGCCGCAGCGGGAAAGGAACTCAAGAAGAAATCCGGCGTCGTCAAGACTTATATTAAAAAACAGCTGGCCGGTGAAACGGTCATCCTGGCATCCGAGGCATTCTTTCCATTCCGGGACGGCATTGACAATATCGCCAAGATTGGCGTTAAGTATGTCCTCGAGCCAGGCGGCTCGGTCCATGACGATGAGGTAATCAAAGCGGCCAATGAATACAAGATGGGTATGATATTCACCGGCGTGCGAAAATTCTATCATTAATCCCGCTGACCAGCCCGCAGGCAGTCCCGCACTTATGCGGGGAATAAGCGGGGCCCCGACGGAATAGTCGGGATAACTCGCAGATAACGCTCTTTCGTCGCTAACTGCGAGTAATAAGGTGCCGCTAACTCCCGGAGTTTACCCCGCTTCAGGCGGGGGTCGAAGCGGCACTAATAAATATGAAAACGGCGAAGAAAGAAACCTCCAATCGGGTAAAGGTGCCCAAAGGCGAACTGGTAATTATGCCGGAGCGCTGTAAAGGTTGCGGTATCTGCATAGAATTCTGTTCTAAAAAGGCGCTGGCCCGTTCTAAAGAATATAACGCCAAGGGTTATTACTTCCCGCTGGCGGCCAATCCCCAGGAATGCTCCGGCTGTAATATGTGTTCATTGCTCTGTCCCGATTTTGCCATATTTATGGTAAAATCCAAAACAGACAAAAATGAGTAACCCGATAATAGAATTTATAAACGGCGACGAGGCCTGCGCCCGGGGCGCTATCGAGGCCGGCTGCCGTTTCTTTGCCGGTTATCCGATTACCCCGGCCACCGAGATTGCCGAATATATGGCCCGGCACCTGCCCGCCCTTAACGGGGTTTTTATCCAGATGGAAGACGAAATCGCCTCCATGGCCGCCATTCTCGGCGCGTCCTGGGGCGGGGTAAAATCCATGACCGCCACCTCAGGCCCGGGTTTTTCGCTAATGATGGAAAATCTCGGGTTGGGTATTATGACCGAAACCCCCTGCGTGGTGGTGGATATGCAAAGGGCCGGACCGTCCACGGCATTGCCCACTTATATCGGGCAGGGCGATATGATGCAGGCGCGCTGGGGCTCGCACGGAGTTTATGAAATCATCGCCCTGTGCCCGTCTTCGCCGCAGGAAGCGTTTGACCTGACCATCAGGGCTTTTAATCTTTCCGAAAAATACCGGATTCCGGTACTGATTATGGGTGATGAAGTTGTCGCCCATATGACCGAGCGGGTGATTATTCCGCCGCCGGACCAGATAAAACTTTATCAGCGCCGCAAGCCTACAGTCTCGCCCGATGAATATATGCCTTATCAGGCTGACAAGGATTTAGTGCCGCCCATGGCCAACGCCGGCGATGGCTACCATATTCAAACCACCGGCCTGACTCATAACGAAAAAGGTCACCCGGTAATGACGACCGAGGCGCATCACAAGCTGATACGAAGGCTGATTGAAAAAATAACCAATAACCGGGATGATATTATCACCTATGAAGAGGAAAACACGGCTGATGCTCAGATAGTTGTGTGCAGTTACGGCATCTCGGCGCGCATCGCAGAGTGGGCCATACAGGAAGCCCGAGCTAAAGGCATCAAGGTCGGTAAACTACGTCTGATAACTATCTGGCCATTCGCGGAAGAGAAAATCCGGGCGCTGGCCAGCAAGGTCAAGGCATTTGTCGTGCCGGAAATCAATAACGGCCAAATCTCTCTGGAAGTCGAACGCTGCGCCGGCGGCAAGGCCAAGGTCGTGACCGTACCCCATATGGGCGGCGCCACCCATAACCCGAAAGATATACTCGACGCCATTTTGGCGGCAAGTAAGTAATATATGACAGAAAATACCGATACTATTCAGACCGGGCACCCGCTGGACAGTTTGATACTCCAGGAACGGATGCCGCACATCTGGTGTTCCGGCTGCGGTTTAGGCACCATATTCGGCAGTTTACTGCGCGGCATACTTAAATCCGGCGTGCCGCTGGATAAAGTGGCAATCGTTTCCGGCATCGGTTGCACCGGCCGGATATCGGGCTATGTCAAGTTCGACGGATTTCATACCACGCACGGCCGGGCCATCCCTTTTGCTACCGGACTGAAACTGGCCAGGCCGGAGCTTAAGGTCATCGTGGTCAGCGGCGAAGGCGACTTGACCTCTATCGGCGGCAATCATTTTATCCACGCCGCCCGTCGTAACGTGGATATAACCGTCATCTGCGCCAACAACTCCAATTACGGGATGACCGGCGGCCAATGCAGTCCTACTACACCGGCTAAGGCTGTTACCTCAACCACGCCGCACGGCAATTTCGAATCATCGTTCAGCCTGCCCCATCTGGCCGCGGCCAGCGGCGCGGTCTTTGTCTCGCGCTGGACTACTTACCACGTTATGAAACTCCAGGCGGCTATTGCCCGGGCTATACTTAAACACGGGTTCAGCTTTATCGAGGTAATGTCGCCCTGCCCGACTTATTACGGACGTTCCAATAAACTGGGTGCCGGACTGGAGATGATGAAGTTTTATAAAGACAACACCATCGTTAAACAGGAAGTCAAGCTCAAGGATATCAGCATCGGCCGGGGCGAGAAAATAATCATCGGCGATTTCGTCGATATAGACAGGCCGACTTTCAATGATTTGCTCTATGAGCGTGACCGCCAGTTATGCCAGGCTTCCGCCCATAAAGAAGAAGAAAAGAAGTTGGAACATGAATGAAACCAAAACGGAAATCAGGTTTGTAGGGTTCGGCGGACAGGGCATCATCCTGGCCGCCCACATCACCGGACGGGCCATAACCATTTACGAGAAATCCAACGCCACGCTGACCCAGAACTACGGGCCCGAATCGCGGGGCGGTTCCTGCGCCGCCGGGTTGATTATCTCCGACCAGCCCATCAACTACCCGCACCTGACCAAGCCGGATGTCCTGGTAGTCCTCTCTCCCGAAGGCTACAATAAATATAAGGATGATATCAAGAATAACGGATTAATTATCGTCGAGGAAAACATACTCCCTGTGGTGAGTATTCCCGAACCATGTTCCGCGCCCCGGGCCGTCGAACCCGGCCGGACCGTGGCAGAGTGCCCGCCCGAACGACTAATCAATCGGGCAGGCACCGATATCGATAAAAAGCCCAAGGCCCGGACCCTGGCCGTGCCGGCCGCCCGGTTAGCCAGAGAGATAGGCAAAAAGGTCGTCACCAACATGATAGTCCTGGGCTTTATGGTTCGGGTGTTTGAGTGCAACGAATTACACCCGACCATACCTGGCAGTAATTCGCTACGCTCAAACTGCCAGAGTATGACCGCCGCCACTAAATTCGTATCCAAAGAGGCAATGCGCCAATCCATCGCCACTTCAGTGCCGCCCGGAACCGAAGAGCTTAATCTTAAGGCGTTTGAGATGGGGTATAGCAACTACAAACCATAAGTTTGCAATATATCCGGCCGCTAAGCAATTCATAATTATAATGTTGTCCGGTAGAGCCTATTGACCTCCAAAAAGTACGAAATAATCAAAGATTTTATTTATTTCGTGTTTTCGTGGTAGATTGAATGGTGGACTGTTTCTGATTTCTCTTGACAAACCAAGTGAAATGTATAACGATTCGGCTTTGAACTTCTGTTATCCGGCATAACCGGCTACTATGAGAGAAATCAAAACTGATATCATTACAGACGCGGTCCGGAAGCTGTGCATAGACGCCAACTGCGTCATCGGCGATGACGTCCTGGACCTGCTCAAAAAGTCAATCGCTAAAGAGGAATCGCCCACCGGCAAAGAAATCATCCAGCAGATAATCGATAACGATAAACTGGCCGGACAGAAGGGCATCCCGATGTGCCAGGATACTGGCACGGCTGTAACCATAGTGGAGCTGGGCCAGGACGCGCATATCACAGGTGGGAGCCTTTACGACGCCATCAACGAGGGCGTGCGCCGGGGATATAAGGAAGGTTACCTCAGGAAATCCATCATCTCCGACCCGATCGGTCGGAAGAACACGGGCGATAATACCCCGGCCGCTATCCACGTGGAACTAGTGCCGGGAGATAAGCTGGCTATTCATATCCTGCCCAAGGGTGGTGGAGGCGAGAATATGGGTGCGCTGGTGATGCTGCCTCCTTCGGCCGGCATCGAGGGCGTCAAGAAGTTTGTAATCGATATGGTCAAGAAGGCCGGTGCCAATCCCTGCCCGCCGATTATTGTCGGGGTGGGCGTGGGCGGTAATTTCGACGGCGTGGCCTGGCTGTCTAAAAAAGCGCTATTCAGGTATCCGGTCGGTGCGCCAAATCCGGACCCGGTCTATGCCAAACTGGAACAGGAATTATTTACTGAGATAAATAATCTGGGTATCGGTCCGCAGGGTTTAGGCGGGCGGGTTACCGCCCTGGCCGTCCAGGTGGAATACGGTCCGTGCCATATTACGGCTTTACCGGTGGCGGTTAATATCAACTGCCATGCGGCCCGGCATAAAATGGTGGTGCTATAATTTCACCACAAAGAACACAAAGAGCACAAAAAGAATTTAATATATGAAATTGACTACGCCATTAACGGACGATGTGCTTGCTAAGCTGAAAATCGGCGATAAGGTGCTTCTGTCTGGCGTTATCTATACGGCCCGCGACGCGGCACATAAACGCATGGTGGACGATATCAAGTCCGGCAAACCGCCGTTTGACCTTAAGGGACAGGTGATATACTACGTCGGACCGACCCCGGAAAGGCCGGGAGAGGTTATCGGCTCGGCCGGACCGACCACGGCTTACCGGATGGATGCCTACACGCCGTTCCTGCTGGAGCGCGGGCTCAAGGCCACCATCGCCAAGGGCGAGCGGGCTCCGGCTGTCATAGACGCCATGAAAAAGTTCAAGGCGGTTTATCTGGTGGCTACCGGCGGGGCGGCCGCGCTGATACGCGAATGCATCAAGAAAGCCCAAGTAATCGCCTATCCGGACCTGGGGCCAGAGGCGGTGCGGCGTCTCGAAGTTCTTGACTTTCCATTGACGGTTGCTAATGATATATACGGCAACGACCTGTTCAAGGAGGGCGTGAACAAGTACAAAAGATAATTGTTCCGCTTTTTTCAGCGGAGTTAGAAAGCAATAATTCAATATGTCGGATATACCTGAGGGGTCTGGCAGTTTACGCTGGTTCTTGCAAAGGTTTTCAGGCATAATTCTTGCCGCTTGCCTGATGACACACGTTATTGTTATCCACCTGACCGGCGGCGAGGTCATAGATTTTAAGTCAGTCCTGGTGCGGATTCATTCCAGCATTTTCTGGACGATATTTTACGTGATATTCCTGTCAAATACCCTGTTCCACGCCCTGAACGGGGTTTACGAGGTGATTGAGGATTACAAACCGCCCAGATGGTTAAAGTTATTTATCAAAGTGTTGTTCTGGTTTGCCGGTATCGTGTCCCTTTACTGGGGTCTGTTTACGCTCTGGGAATGGATATCCAGGCAAATAGTTTAATGAGTTGCATAAAGTAGTTGCCTGATTTATCAGGCACAACATATAGTGCCCAATGAATTGGGCAACTACAATATGTGGTATATGTTAATTCCATATATGGGTTTATGCAACAGGCTCTAATATGATGGAAATGATTAAAAGAGTTCTCGGCAATATCAATGACATCCTGCTGAACCGCAATGCGGGTTCGTTCAGCTGGGTAATCCACCGGCTGACCGGACTGGTCCTGGCCGGATATATCTTTATGCATCTGGTAGTCCTGAGCAGCGAGTTTGTCTTCGGGCCGGGGTCGTTTAACTGGCTGATGGGCATGTTCAAGTATCCGTTGTTCCGGGTCCTGGAAATCTGCCTTATCGGCGTTATTTTCAGCCATATGTTCAACGGGCTGAGGCTTATCGGCATAGATTTGTTCGGCCTGACCCGCAAGCACGTGGCGATACTCTGGATAGCGGCGGTATTTTTCCTGGCCGGGATGGCGGCCACGCTGGCCGTGTTCATACCGCATATACTGAAATACTATGGCTATGGATTATGATGTAATTATAGTTGGCGGAGGGCTGGCCGGCATGAGGGCGGCCATTGCAGCCCAGGCCCAGGGCGTCCGGGCGCTGGTTATCTCCAAACTGCACCCTTTGAGGTCTCATTCCGGCGCGGCCCAGGGCGGCATCAACGCGCCGCTGGCTAACAACCCCGCCGGCAAGGACGATTCGGCCGAAAGGCATTGCTTTGACACGGTCAAGGGCAGCGATTACCTGGCCGACCAGGACGCGGTGGAAATAATGACTTCGACCGCGCCTAAGGCGATATACGATTTGGAGCACTGGGGTTGCCCGTTCAGCCGGACCGACGAGGGCAAAATCGCCCAGCGTCCCTTCGGCGGCGCCGGATTCCCGCGCACCTGCTACGGGACCGACCGGACCGGCCATTATATGCTCCATACCCTTTACGAACAGGTTCTCAAGCGCAGTATCCAGGTCCGCGAGGAATTCTTTATCACGTCATTATTGGTGGAAAATAATATCTGCTACGGCGTGGTCGGCATAGACCAGACCACCGGCAAGATAGAACATATCCGGGGCCACGCGGTGATACTGGCCACGGGCGGCGCCGGCCGGATATACGGCCGGACCAGCAACGCATTGACCTCGACCGCGCTGGGCATGGCCGTGGCATACTGGGCCGGGGCGCCTTTGAAGGATATGGAGTTCATCCAGTTCCATCCGACCGGCATTATCGGCAAGCATATCCTGATGACCGAAGGCTGCCGGGGCGAGGGCGGCTACCTAGCCAATAAGGACGGCGACAGGTTTATGAAAAAATACGCGCCCAACTCCATGGAGCTGTCGCCGCGCGATGTGGTTTCGCGCTCCATTACCACGGAAATAGAGGAAGGCCGCGGATTCGAATCTCCCTGGGGCAAATATGTCCATCTTGACCTGCGGCACCTGGGCGAGGCCAAAATCAAGGAACGGCTGCCCGGCATCCGGGAAATCTGCATGGACTTCCTGGCTGTCGACCCGATAAAAGACCCGATACCGATTCATCCGGTCCAGCATTACACTATGGGCGGCGTTGATACGGATATCGACGGCGCCACGTCCGTCAAAGGCCTGTACGCGGCCGGCGAATGCGCCTGCGTCAGCGTTCACGGCGCCAACCGCTTGGGCGGCAACTCACTGCTCGAAACCATCATATTCGGCGAACGGACCGGGCTCAAGGCGTCCGAATACGCGCTGGCTAACAGCAGCAAGAAACAATTCATCGATAACCTGGTCGCTAACATGAAAATCGCCCAGGAAACGGAAATAAAACTGATTTGCACCGACACCGGCAAGGAAGACCCTTATAAGATAAGGAAAGAACTGGGCCAGGTGATGGATGCCAACGTGGGCATATTCCGGACCGAGGCCGATATGCAAAAAGCCCTGAGCAAAGTCCAGGAAATAAAAGAACGGCTGAAATTCCTGAGGCCCTGCGCCCCGGTATCGCCCTGGAACTATGACGTGCTCTGGCGGATGGACCTGGTGGCCAATGTCGACGTAGCCGAGGTGGTTGTCAAAGGCGCGTTGGAGCGCAAGGAAAGCCGCGGCTCGCACTCGCGCAGGGACTTCCTGAAGCGGGATGACGTAAACTTCCTGAAACATACGCTGGCTTACTACAACATAAAAGGGCCGGCGATTAAATATAAACCCGTAACCATAACCAAATACCAGCCGCAGGAGCGTAAGTATTAATAATTACAAATTACATATTTCATCGTATGGAATTTCAAAGGATAGCCACCAAGACACAAAGGCACAAAGAATTCTTGGTGTCTTGGTGTCTTCGTGGCAGGAGTTACGAAGTTAATTTAAATTTCATATGCAATAATCTGGAATTTTTATAAGTATGGATAAAGTTACATACAAGGTATTCAGGTTCGATCCGGCCAAGGACAAGGATTGCCGGTTTGACAGCTTTACGGTGCCGTTCGAAAAGGGGTTGACGGTGCTGGAAGGGCTCTATTATATTATGGAAAACCTGGACGGCACGCTGGCATTCAGGTCATCCTGCCGGGCGGCCGTATGCGGTTCCTGCGCCATGCACGTCAACGGCAAATACCGGCTGTCCTGCAAAACGCAGGTTGAGGCCTTGAACAGCGATACCATTACGGTCCGGCCGATAGCCCATATGCCCATCTACAAAGACCTAGTAGTGGATATGAACCGGTTTTTCAAGCATTACACCGACATCAAACCGTACCTGATGCCCAGCACGGCAATGCCGGAAAAGGAATTCCCCCAATCGCCCGAGGAGCGCAAGAAGATAGACAACTTCATCGACTGCATCCTGTGCGGCGCGTGCTACGGCTCCTGCCCGGTGGCCGGCAGCAACCCGGATTACATCGGCCCGCATAGCATCCTGCGCACGGCCCGCTGGGTAAACGATTCCCGCGACACCACCCGCGACGAGCGCCTCAACGTGGTAGCCGACAACCTGGGCGTCTGGCGCTGCCATTCCATCTTCAACTGCCAGGCGGCCTGCCCCAAGGACCTTGACCCGGCCGGAGCCATCACCCAGCTCAAGCGCAAGGCACTCTGGCACAAGGTCAAGCGGATATTCGGCGCCAAATAGGACGCCGATTTCCGCGGGCATTAATTTATAGCCACGAATTAACACGAATACACACTAATTTATTCGTGTTCATTAGTGTCCATTCGTGGTTATGATAACTTCTTGACTGTTGAGCCATATTTATTAATATCGCATCTATGAAAGTACTTCTCATCGGCGCCAACGGGCAGATGGGCACGGATATCAGCTCGGTATTCAAACCGGATTTCGAGCTGGTGCCGCTGACCATAGAGGACATCGATATCGCCGACCCCGTTCAGGCACGGGTGATTCTGGAAAAGCACCGGCCCGGCGCGGTCATCAACACCGCCGCCTATCACAACGTGCCCGAATGCGAGAAATACCCGGAAAAGGCATTCCTGATAAACACCGTCGCCGTCCGGAATCTTGTGTTAATCTGCCGCGATATCGACGCCCGGCTGATACACTTTTCAACCGATTACGTCTTCGACGGCCGGAAGAAGTCGCCTTACACCGAGAACGATTCGCCGCACCCGTTGAACGTCTATGCCATTTCCAAGCTGGCCGGCGAATTATTCGCCACCCTGGCCCCCAAACATTACCTTATCCGGGTAGCCAGCCTGTTCGGCCTGGCCGGCTGTATGGGCAAAGGCGGCACCAACTTCATCGAGTCCATCATAAAGAACGCCGCCCAGAAACCCGTTCTTCAGGTGACGTCGAATATTATCTCCAGCCCGACCTACACCTATGACGCGGCGCTGAAGATAAAGGAAATGCTCAAGGCGGATATGCCTTCCGGGATATATCACCTGACCAACAGCGGTTCGTGCTCCTGGTATGAATTCGCGCAGGAGATAGCCAAACTGGCCGGGCTCAAGGCCAAGATAGAGCCGCGTGAAGAGACCGAGGAACAGGCCGGCGTCCGGCGTCCGCTCTATTCGGTGCTCAACAGCATCAAGCTCCGGCCGCTCAGGTCCTGGCAGGACGCGCTCAAGGATTACATCAGCAAACGGGGAAAAGGGGAATAACCAAGACGTCCCTATTCGTGTTAATCTGTGCCTGCCCAGTTGCATAACGGGGTCTATCCGTGGTTAGTGGTATGAATTTATTCCTGCGCATAAGCATCTGCCTGACCGGACTGGTCCTGCTCGGGGCCGGTATTTACCCGGTACAACGCCAATATCGGATAAAAGAAGCGCTGACCCAACTCTCAAGTCAAGAATGGTATGATCGGGACGAAGCTGTTGAGGTATTAGGGCACATTTGCGCTAAAGAGGCCATACCGGATATTATCAAACTATTACAGCATAATAACCCAGGGGTTCGCCAGATGGCTGTTAATGCATTGATTGAACTTGGTGCTAAAGAAGCCCTTCCAGACATTATCAAGCTATTACAGGATAATGACCCAAAGGTACGTCCATATGCTATTTTGGCATTGGAAGAACTTAGTGCTAAAGAGGCTATCCCAACTATTACTAAATTATTAAATGACCCAACGGTTCGCTCGTCGGCTATTGTGGCATTGGGACGACTTGGCGCCAGAGAAGCTATTCCACAGATTACCAAATTATTACAGGATAATAACCCAAGGATTTACTGGTTGGCTGTTGATGCGTTGGGTAAACTTGATGCCAGGGAATCCATCCCTGAATTAGTCAAGGTTTTAGATGATAAGGACAAGTATACCCGTGGTATTACGGCAATAGTCCTGGTGGAATTAGGAGCCAAGGATGAAGTGCCGGCAAAATCAATAACGGATATAAGATTAGTATTAAAGTTAGGCGGTGATCCGGCCCGTGCCCGTGCGGCACTCAAAGAGCTGGGGGTCGAAGTCCCGGAAGAAAAGAAATAAGGGCGCTGAAAATCAGCGCCCCATTTAGTCATTAGGCATTAGTCATTTGCTCGACATGCCTACTCTATATATCCCTTCAGCCAAATGTTCGTAGAACAGAATTGAGAGTTTTTGTTAATAATCACTCTCACCTGTCTCGCTCCATCCGTAGCAATCGTTGCCTCTTTGTAAAGATTGTTATTCAGGTTCGCGATATTCTGCCAGATGAAGTGCACGGTTGACGAGCCCCAATCCGCACCGCCCCGCCGGCCGTAGACCCAGAGCTGTTGCTCCAACCCAGCAAGCTGTTCCGACAACAAAACCAATAACAAAAGCTAAGGGGGGTGGGGGTATATTACTACTTAGCCCCCAGTATAATACCCTATATACCGGGGTATATTACTACTTAGCCCCTAGTATTATACCCTATATACCGGGGTATATTACTACTTAGCCCCCAGTATAATACCCTATATACCAGGGTATTATACCCTATAGTCCAGGGTATTATACCCTATAGTCCAGGGTATTATAACCTATAGTCCAGGGTATTATAACCTATAGTCTAGGGTATTATAATCTATAGTCTAGGGTATTATAATCTATAGTCCAGGGTATTATACCCTATAGTCCAGGGTATTATACCCTATAGTCCGGGGTATTATAACCTATAGTCCAGGGTATTATAACCTATAGTCTAGGGTATTATACCCCATACCCTATATCCCCGGGGTAGGGGGGTGGTATCTCCCCCTGCCTGCCAAATATGCGTTATATTCGTTTTTAGGAAAATGATGCCCGGAAATGGGCCTGATTGGGGCGTTAGAGCGGGTGAAAAGTGTCCTCTATTTCAAATGCTGTCGTTCTATTCTGCCTTCTGGTAGCACATATCCATAAATGCTTTAGATAATTTCTTAAAAAGCATTATGTGTTCTTCCCTTTCCCCCAAATTAATTTCCGACAATTTAATTGTATCATGATTTTTCTTTAGCCATGCAGTCCATAACTCATAGCTTGATTTAGCCGGTATGTCATTACTAATACTAGCTAATAAGCTTAAGGTTATGAAAGCATCCTCCCGTATCCTTGCAGAATCGTCTCCTTCTTCTTTTAGGATAGCAATAAGATATTCTATGCCTCTAATATCTTTATTATATAATAGTGATTCTGCTAATGCTAGTCTCGCTCTCAAAGAAGATTGCAGATTTTTGTGCTGGAAAAGATTAGCAATGGTACCAATATCTTCCTTTGTCAGGCATGTTGGAATATAATTCGCACCCATAAAACAAATTTGCTCATCTTTGGCAGTTTCCAACATCTTTACCAAAGGAGGTATTAAATCCCGTCCGCACAACCCTAACCACATCTGTGCTTCCGGAGACGAAAATCCTTTCATTTTACCGCTCAAAATATATTGTATTCCTTCGCTGCAAGATTCAATCGCCGCCTTTTCATTAAGTTTTCTCAGTCGCAGATAAGCAACTACAAACTCAATGGGACTGTTAAAGGAACCATTCTTCAAATAATCACAAAGTTCTTGTTCCTTCATTCCTTTAATTTTATCACAATTCCCAAAACTCGCTCTTACCACAAGGTTTTGCATATATTGATCAAAGATACTTTCCGGTGCTTTTGGGGTGGCTTTACTAATAATGAAGTGTTTCCAATTGCCATCTTTTAACTGCCATAACCCTTCTTGTGAAGCTACCCATATAGAGCCATCTTTGCCTTCAACAATTTGACGGCAAAGATACTTCCCTAGCATTTCTTTCCCCTTCAGCATATCTACCTTATTACCCTTGATTACCGCAAGCCCATTCCACAATGTCAACCAGATGTCTCCATTACTTGCCTGTAAGTATTCTTTAATATTTATACCACGCCCTTCAGGAACGGAATTGATTTGTTCTCCATCAAACTTTAATAACCCATCACTTCTGTCATATAACCAGATACGATTATCAGCTGAGCAAAATACGTTTGATATACCCAAATTGTTATATGGGGCTACAAAAGATACTTTCTTCCAATCTTTGCCGTCCCATGATGTTGCGCTATTCTCACCAAAAAACCATAGCTTGCCTTCTTTAGTCTCAATAATCCCAGATGTATAACCAGGATTTTCATAATATTTACAAGTCTTATTACTAAACTCGGCTACGCCGTTCATAAAGCCTACCCACACTGTCCCATTAATTGCCTGATAGAACGCTATCGGACCAGCGGACAATATTTTACTCCACTGGCTTCCGTCAAATCTAAACAAGTCCGGCCAAACCTTTGCCCACACTATACCGTCCCTGTCAAGATACCAATCATAGAGCATGGTTTTCATTGTATCATCCACAAAAACACTTTGCCATTGCTTACCGTCAAACTGCCGTCCAATCTCACGCCATCCTAATGATTTCTTATGATCATGCCGCCAAAAGATATTTTCATTTTTGGATACCAGCCACTCCTTCCAAATCGTTTTATTCATCACAACCGTCTTGTATTGAGCGGCTATCGCCTCTTCGTCAGATTTAAAAATATTCTGGAGCACATTATCTTTTAATATGGCACTACCGTTAAAAGTATCTGCCCAGATACTCCCATCCGCCAACACGTAAATATTCTTCACCGCGTTTCTGGTCCAACTGTCAAAATACCTTTTACCCGTTTCGGTTCTTGGCTGAGGTGAATTACCTTGTGAAAAATACTCTTTCTCTACTCCTTCAGGTGTCCAATCGGCCGTAAGAGCTTGTATTTTGTAAGTAGATTCCTTGATATTCCAAACTACTATGCCGTAGGACGTTCCCGCAACAACATAATCATCACCCATTAATGAAAGACATATTACATCATCATAAGAAGGTTTCTGCATAAAGTCACCATAGTTAGCGGAGGGCAGATATTTGTCATCATACGGCATATCAGGCCAAAAAGATTGTTCTTTATTATCCTCTGCGAACAAAAGTCCTAAGAATAGAAATGACAAAGATAATACTCTAAGGAAAATGAATGATATTTTCATAAGAATCTCCCCCCCCCCCTTCTTTTATATTTCCGCTGACACCTGCCTGATTTTCTTCCCCTTGGATTATATTAAGCATTTTAGCCGGGAGTGTCAATCATTCAGCCACAGATTATACTTCGGCAGTTGAAGGAACGACTTACTGTCGAGTATCCTCGGCTGATAACTCACTACGTTCTAACAGCCGATGGACACAGATTGAAGAATGGGAATAAAAGTCTCCTATAGTCCCTCTTGAAATGCTAGATTAAACTAATTTAGGTTAAAAATATATATCCCTCTTCCCCTTAGCAATAGATTCCAACCGCTTAAGGGTTTCTTTCTTGATGGCCGGGTCTTCTATCTGGCCCAAATATTCTTTTATCAAACCGTTACCTTTTTTGGCCAGGCCGGGTTTGGAGAAGTCGGCCAGGTATTCGGCGAAGGTGAGTATGGCGTTGGGTCGGCATAATTTATGTATCTGCCCCGGTTTGGCCAGGTCCATAAACCTATGGCCGGTCCGGCCGCTACGGTAACAGGCCGTGCAGAAACTGGGCAGGAACTTGGCGTCCAACGCGCTGTTAATGACCTCTTCCAGCGGGCGTTCGTCGTGGATGGTAAACTGCGTAGCGACAGCGGAGTCCCGCCCTAAGCGGGGCGGCTGCCCCTTGCCATAGCCGCCCGTAGTCGTGACCGAGCCAGCGCTGGCCTGGGATATGCCTATCTTAAACGCTTGGTGCCGGATGGCCGGCGATTCCCGGGTGGAGATTATCATCCCGGTATAGGGCACGGCCAGCCTGAGGATAGCGATTAGTTTCAGGAAGTCGGCGTCCGATACGGGGTATTCCGGTTTGTAATCAACGGTCGGCGCTTGGCAGAACCTGGGCACGGACAGGGTGTGCGGTCCGGCCTGGCAGGTCCTGTCCAGGTATTGGGCGTGCGCCACCATCCCGAGCGCCTCGAAACGCCAGTCGTACAGCCCGAACAGCACCCCCAGCCCGACGTCGTCCAGCCCGGCCTCTATGGCCCGGAGATGCCCGGTCAGCTGGCGGGCGTAGTCGGCCTTGGGCCCGACCTTGTGCAGTTTCTCGTAGGTGGGCCGGTGGTAGGTTTCCTGAAAAAGCTGGTAAGTGCCGATATTGGCCTTCCTGAGCTTTTTATAATCCGCGACCGTGGTGGCGGCGATATTGACATTGACCCGGCGGATGTTGCCCTTGGGCGTCCGCACGGAATAGATGGCGGCTATGGCCTTGGTGACATAGTCGATGCCGTTGTTAAGCGGGTCCTCGCCCAGCTCCAGCAACACCCGCTTGTGCCCCAGGTTAATCAGAAACTTGGTTTGCTCGGCGATTTCGTCCATAGTCAGCACCCGGCGAGCCATCTGGCTGTTGCGGACGTGAAAGTTGCAGTATGCGCAATCGTTGACGCAGTAATCGGAGATATACAGCGGCGCGAAGAACACCAGCCGCTCGCCGTAAATCTCCTGTTTTATCCGGGCGGCCGTCTCAAAGAGCTGTTCAAGCAGGTCCGGGTAATCCATATTGGCCAGACAGCCAACCTCGGCCAGGTCCAAGCCCTGCTTGGCCCCGGCCCGGGCGATGGCCGCCTTTACTTGGCCGCGTGACGGCTTGGCCGTGTCGCTTAGAATGTTATTTAAGAAGGCCGTTTCCAATGTCTTCGGTATCATAAATAATCGTTGTTCGTATTTCGTTATTTGTAGTTCGGTTGCCTGTGAATCGGGGTTAACTCGTAGCCATGATAAACGTTCCCGACAGGGATTGCGAAGCGCAACTACGAATCACGGATAACGAACTACGTCCTCTCCCACTATTCCGAAAAACGAATCACGGATAACGAACTACGTTTTACCCTGTATTATATCAATAATCACCGCATGGTCAAGGGTTTTTTTGAACTGCAGCCGGGCGCGCTTGAGCATCTCGTCTTCCTTGGTCAGCGCCTTGAAGCAGGTTTTTAGCGACAGCGGCGTCAGGTGCGACAGCTTGCCCAGCGAGACGCCGACCTTGGTCACCTCGGTTATCCCGTTCTTGGTTGCCTGGCGCTTGACCTCGTCAACCAGGTCCTGTGCGATTCCCCATTCGTGCATAAAAACCTTTAGAGCCAGTTAAGCAGACCGGCACCGAACACTTTCGGGGACGGTATGCTGTTACTGGGTCTTATACCGACTATTCCGTCGGGGCCGGTTTTCGTGATTCGTAATTCGTTGTTCGTGATTCGTTATTCGTTGTCCGTTATTCGGGAATTAACATTCAACGGATGCAATCAGTCTGGAAAGCATCTGTGAAACCCTATAACATCCGTCATATAGAATATTAAACTCGTCCTGAGAAATAAACTTCTTCCTTTCCAGGACTGTAATCATCGGAACGCACTCAAACGAAGAACCCTGAGCGATGTTGTAAAACTGCCTCTTTTCCTTCTTCCCTCTGCGTCCGCATCCCTCCGCGATATTGTTCGACACAGAAACTGCCGTTTCTATCAGGTGACTGCCAAGCGAATACCTGATTTCCGGCGGTAATTTTCTGGATACATCAATTACTTTTCCGATAAGGTCCAATGATTTTTGATATACCTCTAACTTCTCAAACATAAACTTATCCATTTAAGTAACACCTCTCTTCAGAATAACGAAAAACGAGCTACGTCTTTTCCCCTTATTCCGACCCACGCCTAACGAACTACGTAATTCCTCCCTCTGGAAAACGAAGAACGAACTACGAACTACGATTCAGGTATTTGGCATATATTAATTCGCTTGCTTCCTCCACCGCTTTGCGGACCGGTTCGGACAGGCCGCTTTCCATCTCACCGGGAATATTCTGCGGCTGGCAGGCGATAATCACGATTTCCAGCCCGCAGATATCGCGCAGTTCCTTTAACAGGTTCGATGTCGGGCCCTGATGCAGTGAAAAGTCATCGACCTTTTCCTTGATAAGGCCGTCCAGGGGCGACTCGAACACCTCGCCCGGCTTGCGTCCGGGCACGGACATAGCGTCGACGATGACCAGCCGGCGCGGTTTTTGCTCGGACAGGAGCATATCGAATATGAATCCGCGGGTGCTCAGGCCTAGGTTCAGGGCGGCCGCGTTATCCGGGATGCGGTAATTGCAGTTGAGGTAATCGGCCACAGCCGGGCCGAATCCATCATCGGCGTAAAGGATATTCCCACAACCCAAGACCAAGATTTCTTTTTTATAATAGTCCGGAATAGTTTCCATAGCCACAGATTACACAGATTATTCTTTGTGCCTTTGTGGTTAATTGGTTAATACATCAACCACTTTGCCGGCGGAGTCGAGAATGGTCAGTTTGACCGGCAGTGTGCCGTCGAGCTTGTGTGTGGCGCAGGACATACACGGGTCGTATGCCCGGATGGCCATCTCCAGCCGGTTGAGCGTGCCCTGGTCGTATTTGCCGTTCTTTATCAGGAGCTTGGCCGACTGCTTGACGGACATATTTATGGGCGCGTTGTTGTGGGTGGTGCCGACAATCAGGTTGCAGTTGGTGACCATTCCTTTTTCGTCGGTGGTGTAGTCGTGGATGAGCGTGCCGCGCGGCGCTTCGACGCAGCCGACGCCCCGTCCGGCCCGCGGCGTTACCTTGGTCCAGGTGTCTTTGCCGGTGATGTCCTTGTCGTTAAGGAGCTCGACCATATGCTCGGCGTGGTAGAGCAGTTCTATCAGCCGGGCCCAGTGGTATAACAGCGTCAGCTGGACCGGCCGGCCGAAGTTCTTGCGGAATTCCTCGAACTCTTTCTGGGCCAGCGGCGTGGCCATCTTTTCGGCCACGTTTATCCGGGCCAGGGTGTTGGTCCGGTAGACGCCTTTGGGGTTGTCCAGGTCCATGGAAAAACCTTCGTTCCAACTCTTGGCGTAGGGGAATTTCAAATAGGACCAGTTGATTATTTTTTCGCTGATGTAATCGGTGTATTTGTCGTAGGCGAAATCAACATAGGAGCCGTCCGGCTTCATCAGCCTGATTTTGCCTTCGTAGCAGTTGAGCGAGCCGTCCGGGGCGACCGTGCCCATAAACCCGGTCTTGATTACGGCCAGGGTCTTGACCACATCGAGGTATTTGGGGAAGATATTCTCCTTGGCGAACTTGATGGCGAACTTGGCGAATTCCAGCACCTCCTGCGCCATGGGCAGGCAGTGCTTGCGCTCGTCCTCGGTCAGCGGCTTTGAGAACCCGCCCGGCACGGCCGTGACCGGATGGATGGATTTGCCGGAGATGATATTGAGCAGGCGCGAGCCTAGGTGCCGGTTGCGGACGACGGCCTTGCCGATTTCCGGGTTGGCCTGGGCGATGCCGATGACGTTGCGGATGGACGGGTCGGCGTCCGGGCCCATCACGAAATCGGGCCCGCCCAGGAAGAAAAAGTGCAAGATATGCTCTTCGGTATAGGCCACGCTGTTGCACAGGTCGCGGAGCTTTTTACCGGTGGGCGCCGGCGTGACGCCGAAGACGCCGTCGCAGGCCTTGGCCGAGGCCAGGTGGTGCGACCAGGGGCAGACGCCGCAGATGGAGGTGACTATCCGGGGCAGTTCCTCGACCGGGCGGCCCAGGCAGAATTTCTCAAAGCCCCTGAGCTCGACTACATTTACAAAGGTATCGGCGACGTTGCCGTTATCATCAAGCTGGACGGTAATCTTGCAGTGGCCTTCTATCCGGGAAACCGGGGCCACGGTGATGGTTTTACCCATTATTCATCTCCTTATACCGACTATTCCGTCGGGACTTTATTATTTTTTCTCGGCCAACGGTTTCAACCTACCCTGTGCGCCGACATAGCGCAGGAATAATCCCCGCCGGTCGGGAATCTGTTTCAGGTCCAGGCCGATGGAAGAAATCGCGGTCATCATATCAACCAGCGGATTGGCGCCGTCGCGGACCGGGCCGAAACAGCCGCGGCAGGGCATATATCCCTTGATGCACCGGGGCACCTTGGTCTCGCCCGGCTCGGTGGTTATGCCGGCGCATCCGGCCCGGGTGGCCGGGCCCAGGCACAGGACGCCCTGTTCCAGAAAACAGCGTGTCTTGTCCCAGCCGGATGACTGGTCGAATTTAAGCGGCTCGAGCGGCCGCCTTATTTTTATGTCGGACGACTTTTTCTCGCGCTTGGTGGGGCATTCGTCGCAGACGCTTTTGTCGGCCAGCTTGAACGGCTTGCCCTGGAGGAGGGCGGTCAGCGCCTGGGCGACCAGTTCCGGCGAGGTCGGACAGCCCGGTATGGCCAGGTCGACCTTGATGACCTCGTCCAGCGCCTTGACGGATTCCAGCATGGGCGGCAGGTTCTCCGATGGCGTCGGGCCGGACTCGGTGGTAACCGAACCGCGGAAAATCTTGTCGCAGACGTCGCTGAGCTTGCTCATATTGGCCAGCGCCGGGATGCCGCCAAAACAGGCGCACGAGCCCAGCGCGATGATAATCTTGCATTGTTTGCGCATCTCTTCGGCCACGTGCAGTTCCTTTTCGTTGCGGATGCCGCCGGAGATGATGCCCACATCGGCCTGGGGCAGTTCCATCTTGGTCTTCTCGCCGGTCTGGCCGAAATATTTATTGTCAGCCAGCACCGGGATATGGACAAACTGGAGGTGCGGGAGCAGGTCCAGAAGCGGCTCGCCGATATCAAGGATGGTGACCTCGCATCCGCCGCAAATATTCAGCCACTCCTCGGATACTCTGACAGGCATAAATTTGTCCTTACTGGGCTGTTCGAGCAAAGCGAGTTACAGCCCATTATAGTTGGCAGTATCGTTACAATTAAACTGCCACACTATTTCTACCATTTATCGGTACATTATCTTTTATTTATTCTTTCTGAAAGGGCTGGGCCCGAGTTTTCGGACCTGTTCGACCATATTGGTGACCACCTGTCCGAAGCGCTGGCCTTCCGAGGCCGAAACCCATTCCAGCCGGAAGCGCCCCTGCTCGATGCCCATATCGTCCAGTATCATCTCTATGGCTTCTTTGCGCGACTGGGTTTTGTAGTTGCCTTCCAGGTAATGGCAGTCGCCGATATGGCAGCCGAGCATCAGCACGCCGTCCGCGCCTTTGGTCAGGGCGTTTATGACCATACTGGGATGGACCATGCCCGAACACATCACCCGGATTATCCGGATATTGGTCGGGTATTGGACGCGCGAGGTGCCGGCCAGGTCGGCCCCGGCATAGGAGCACCAGTTGCAGCACAGCGCCACTATCAGCGGCTCGAATGCGTTGTGGTCGCGGAGCGGCATCCCGTCACAGCGGGACTTAGTCTCAGCCGCGGTATTTTTAATCGTCGTATCAGCCATATCAACTCCTATAAGTATAAGTTATTCCAGCGCCGCATCTATCATGGCGGCCAGCTGTTCCGGCTTGAACCCGTTGATGACGATGCCGCCCTTGGGGCAGGTCGCCTGGCAGACGCCGCAACCCTTGCAGAGCGCCTGGTCGCGTTCTATCTTCTTTTTGACGGCTCCGTCACAGGTATATTCAATCAGGGTCAGTGCGTGATAAGGGCATAATTCAATGCAGTACGCGCACCCGTCGCAGTATTTGTCAAGCACTTCGGAGACGATGCCGTCCAGCTCCACCTGCTCCTTGGCCAGTATGGTCGAGGCGCGTGACGCCGCGCCGCCGGCCTGGATGATGCTTTCGTCCACGTTCTTGGGCGAATGGGCCAGGCCGCACAGGTAGATGCCGTCCGTGGCGAAATCCACCGGCCGGAGCTTCATATGCGCTTCCAGGAAATACTTGTCCTGGTTTAATGGCACTTTGAGTTGCTGGGCCAGCTGTTCATTAGCCGGTTCGGGTATATTTCCGGCCGAAAGGACCAACAAATCGGTTTCTATGGTAACGTCTTCGTTGAGCATTGGGTCGTGGGTGGTCACGGTCAGCTTGCCGTTCTTGCGGGACACCTCGGGCTTGGCCTCTTCCGGATAGCGGATGAAAATAATGCCCTGCTCGCGCGCCTTGGTGTAATATTCCTCATTCAGCCCGTAAGTCCGCATATCGCGGTATAAAATATAAATATTGGCGTCCGGTTTAAGCTGTTTGAACTTCAGGGCGTTCTTGACGGCCATGGAACAGCATATCCGGCTGCAATAGGGATGTTCCTCGTTGCGCGAGCCGACGCATTGTATCATCACCACCGAATTGACCTTGGCCAGGTCGGCCTGGGCCGGGTTAGCCGAACCGATGTTAAGCATCCGGGCTATTTTTTCCTCGAACTTGACCTGGGTGACTACCATGTCATCCTGCCCGAAGAGGTATTCCTTGGGCTTGTATTCATCGCCGCCGGTGGCGACGATGATGATGCCGTGCTTGAAGGATACATCGCCTTTCAGAGTTTGGACGGTGGTCTTGAAATTACCCATCGAGCCTTCGACCAGCTTGATGCTTGATGAGGTATAAAGTTTTATCTTGGGGTTGGTCCTGACCTTGTTTATGGTTGCAGCCAGTTCCTGCTGAGGGTTGCAGGTCTCTTCAATCAGGTAGAACAGGTGTTTCATATTCCCGCCCAGCTCGGCAGAGCGCTCGACCAGGTGGGCCGTGAATCCCTGGTTGGCCAGTTCCAGGGCCGCGGTCATGCCGCTTATCCCGCCGCCGATAATCAGGGCGTCGTGCTCGACCTTGAGGAAGCGGTTCTTGAGCGGTTCCAGCAGGCGCGCCTTGGCTACGGCTATCCGGAGCAGGTCCTTGGCTTTCTGGGTGGCCTTGGCCGGTTCGGACATATGCACCCAGGTGTTCTGGTCGCGGATGTTGGCCATCTCGAAGAGATAGGGGTTCATTCCCGCCTCGCGGCAGGTATTTTTGAACAGCGGTTCGTGGGTCCGGGGCGTGCAGGCGGCCACCACCACGCGGTTGAGGTTATGCTCTTTTATCTTGTCCTTTATTTTCTTCTGGGTGTCCGAAGAGCAGGTATAAAGGTTATCATCGGCGTAAACCACGTTAGCCAGTGTTTTGGCGTAATCCCTGATTGACGGCACGTCGGCCACGCCGCCGATGTTCTTGCCGCAATGGCAGACGAACACGCCGATGCGCGGTTCCTGTCCGGACATGTCATTTTCCTTGGGGAATTCACGCTTGGCAATCAGAGTGCCCCGGCTCTCGGCCAGCAGGCCCATCGCCTTGGAGGCCGCGCCGCAGGCCTGCATCACCGTTTCCGGGATGTCCTTGGGCTCGGTCAGCGGGCCGCAAGCGTAAACGCCCGGCCGGTTGGTCTCGACCGGCGCGAAAGTTGTTGTTGTACAGAACCCGTATTTGTTGGTCTCGATATTGAATATTTTGGTCAGCTGGTTGATGGATTCCGGCGGCATCAGCCCGCAGGACAGCACGACCATATCGAATTCTTCGTTAGCCAGCTTGTTGGTCTCGTCGTAATAGTTGACCGCCAGGTTCTTGCTGGCCGGTACTTCCTTGACGCTGGACGGGCGGCAGCGGGTGTACTTGACGCCGATTTCCTTGGCCCGTTCGTAATACTGCTCGAACCCCTTGCCGAAGGCCCGGATATCGATGTAGAAAATATGGCAGTCCAGCTCGGGGCTGTGTTCTTTGGCGATGATGGCCTGCTTGGTGGCGTACATACAGCAGACCGAGGAGCAGAAATTGTGTTCCGTCTCCCGCGAGCCGACGCACTGGATGAAGGCGATTTTATGCGGATGTTTCTTGTCCGATACCCGGAGCAGGTCGCCCTGGAAAGGGCCGGATGCGGAAAGTATCCGCTCGAACTGGATGGATGAGACCACGTTGGGGTAGCGGCCGAAGCCGAATTCTTTCTTAAAGTTGGCGTCAAACAGCTCGAATCCCGGCGCCAGTATGACCGCGCCGACGCTGATTTCTTTGGTCTGGTCCTTCTGGTCGAAGTCGATGGCCTTGGCCTCGCAGGCCTTCTGGCATATCCGGCAGATGCCTTTCTGGAAATAAAGGCAATGGGCCCGGTCAATCACCGGTATTTTAGGCATAGCCTGCGGGAAGGGGATATAGATGGCCGGCCGGGGAATGATGCCGGCGTCGTATTCCGAGCGCGGTGCGTTGGCCCGCTTCTGGATGGGGCATTTTTCGGTGCAGACGCCGCAGCCGGTGCATTTATCCGGGTCGATGGAGCGGGCTTTTTGCAGGACGCGCACCTTGAAATTGCCCGGTTCGCCCTCAATGGCCTGGACGTCGGAATAAGTCAGTTTTTCTATATTGAGATGGCTGCCCGCATCGACGATGCGCGGGGCCAGGGTGCACATGGCGCAGTCGTTGGTCGGGAAGGTCTTGTCCAGCTGGGCCATGGTGCCGCCGATGCACGGCGACTGCTCGACCAGGTAAACCTTATAACCGGACTCGGCCAGGTCCAGCGACGCCTGCATCCCGCCGATGCCGCCGCCCACCACCATGACCGCGCCGATTTTATTGCCGTTGCTCACCCCGTTAGAGATTTTATCAAATTTATTATTGACAGTACTCATAAATAACTGCTTTACTTAGTTTAACAGGAAATTGTTCCTTTTATATCTCTAACGGGGCTCATATCATTCTCCGGTATTCGTTTCCCGCTGCGGCGGGATGGCGCTCCGCGAACACAACCCAACAAATATCACAAGGTGCCTTAAAAAATAATCAGTGTATCGATAATAACACCGGCTCTGCCGATACGAAGTGCTTGGACAGAGCCAGTTTTTGCGGTTCAATCCCCAATGCCAGCCCGATTATCTGGGTAAAATACAGAACCGGCATATTATAGCTGGTATTGTATTTGGCTTCTATTTCCGCCTGCCGGGTATCCAGGTTGGATTGGCACAGCGGGCAGGCCGCGGCGATGGCATTGGCCCCGACCGCCTTGGCGTTTTCCAATATCTTATGGGTCAGGTTGAGCACCGCATCGACTTCGGTTAATGCGAATGTCGCGCCGCAACACTCGGTCTTGTACGACCAGTCCAGCGTCTTGGCGCCGAACTTGGCCAGAATCCGGTCCATAGACATGGGGTATTCGCAATCGTCAAAGGCCATGGCTTTTGGCGGACGGGTCAGCAAGCATCCGTAATAGCAGGCTACTTTCAGGTGCGATAGGTCCTTTTTTGTCAGTTCCTTTACCTTGGCCTGGTCCATGGCGTCGAATATCTCTAGCGGATGGAGTACCTTTATTTTACCCTGCAGTTCGGCGCCGGTAACTTCTTTGACATCGGCTTTAAGTTTGGCATCCTTGCCGGTTTCGTGCATGGCTACTTTGAACCTGGAAAAGCACGCGGCGCAGGGTACGGCCAAATCGTTCAACCCGGCCGACTCAGCCAGCGCCAGGTTTTTGATGGGCAGGGCGATGGACAAAAGGTGCGAGGTCGCGTGGGCCGGCGACGTGCCACAGCAGACCCAGCCGGGCACTTCGGCCAGTTCGATGCCGGTATTTTCGGCTATGGCCCGGAACGAGATATCGTATTCCGCGCTGGTCGAATGAAGCGAACAACCCGGATAATAACCGTATTTCATTGGTGCGCCTCCTTGTCTTTGACCTTGACCTTGGAGAAAATATTCCAGGTGGTCATGCTCCGGGACAGCGACAAGGACGGTATGATGGCCAGCTTACCTTTGAGGAGCATCTTTATGCCCAGGCCGACGTCGGTAAAGAATTCCAGGGTGCGCAGTTTCAGGTCGCCGATCATACCCAGTTCGTACATCCGGCCGAACAACATGACGTTACGCATGGCAGCGCTGTTGAACTTACGTACCCGGGGAATCGGTGACTTGTAACCCTTGCGCACGGCTATGATTTTGCAGGCGTCCATCAGCCGGGCGATATCCACGTCCTGCGGACAGCGCGTCGAGCAGGTCATGCAGGCCGAACACAGCCACATCGTTTTGGAGCTGAGCACCTTATCCTCAAGCCCCAGCCGGATGGCGTGTATAATCTGGGCCGGGGTGTAGTCCATCGCCCAGTTCATCGGGCAACCAGCCGAGCATTTGCGGCACTGGTAACACAAGTTTGCGTTTATGCCGGTTTCCTTGAGTATGCTTCTCGGAAAGGCCGCGTTGGGAGTGACGGCCGGGGTTTTTTCTGACATCCTCCCCCTCACATTCTAATTATACCGGAATTCAGCTAAAACACCATGAATCAAGAATTGTTAAGATACTTTTTAAGAACCCAGAGTCAAGAAAAACTTGGGGCAAAATAGGGATGCTGTAAGATTAAGGGCGGTTTGTTAGAAACAATTCGAGCGTAGCGAGTTAGTGTCCCTTATCCCGCTTATTCCAGCGGGACCCCTGTTTTTCTGGCCTCCTTATACCATTAGGTATATTTATAATGTTATCCCCCAGAGGGGAGGCCGCTCCCTAGACCCTGGGGGGTCTTGGGATAGGTTGTGAACGCAGTGCGCCATCCCGCCGTAGCGGGACAAGAACCCTCACGGGTGAACGGCTCCGGGATGCAGTAGCTCTGGTTTAATATGGCGGATTCCTAATTACTTATTGTTAGGTAATCATAACTACCATAATATCAATCGAGGCATTATATGACGGCGGCAAAAGCTGTCAATTCAAACATGCCGAAAGTCCGTCCTTCAATCTGCAAGCGATAATCTTGACAGGGCTTTGCTAATTAGGTATTAATACCTAAAGGTATAACAATATAATATACCTAATGGTATAATATAGATACTTTAGTATAATTAAACAACTATGAATCCGACAAACCTGATACACCGGCTGGGTTCGCCCAAAATAATGGTTTTGGGTGACCTGATACTGGACAAATACGTCTGGGGCAAGGTAGAGCGCATCTCGCCCGAGGCGCCTATCCAGATACTCAACGCCCAGCGCGAGGGCCTTCGCCTGGGCGGTGTGGCTAACGTGGCCCATAATGCGGTTACTTTGGGCGCCAAGGCAGGACTGGTCGGGGTGGTCGGCAACGACGAGTCCGGCCGGCAGACAAGAAAATTATGCGGCCAGTCCGGAATCAATACGGCCGGCATTGTTTCAGACCGCGCCCGGCAGACGCCGCTCAAAACCCGGATGATTGCCCAGAACCAGCAGGTCCTGCGGGTGGATAATGAGGACCCGGCGCAGATTTCAGCGGCGGCCGAGCAGTCAATATTGTCATACGTCAGGCGCAATATCAAACATTATGATATCGTCCTGGTATCGGATTATAACAAAGGCACGCTGACGGACAGCCTATTGAAAGCGGTTATCCAGATTGCCCGGACCAGCCGGAAAAAGGTGGTCATAGACCCCAAGGGCCGGGATTACGCCAAATACCGGGGCGCGACGGCGTTGACGCCTAACCGGTCCGAGGCGGAACTGGCCACTGGCATAAAGATTAAGGATGATGCTTCCAGGAAACAGGCCGCCCGGAAACTGATTAAGGAGTCCGGGCTGGATTTCGTCATAATTACCCTGAGCGATAAGGGTCTATACCTGCTGGACAGGAAAGGCGATGAAGTTTACGACCCGGCCCGGCATCTGGATGTTTACGATGTCACCGGCGCGGGCGATACCGTGCTGGCTACATTGGGCATGGCATTTGCCGGAGGGCTGGGTTACCGGGAAGCTCTGCACCTGGCCAACCTGGCGGCCGGCGTGGTGGTCAGCAAGGTCGGCACCGCTACCGTGACCAGGCAGGAAATAATAGACCATTTCTACCAGTTAAATGATACGCAATGCGCGACACGCGATATACGCAAACTGGTTCCGCTGAAAGAACTGCTTAACCGATTGCCGTCTTTGCGCCTTTGCGGTAAAAGGGTCGTCTTCACCAACGGATGTTTCGATATCCTGCACCCGGGACATATCGCCACTCTTGAATTTGCCAAGGCGCAGGGAGATATCCTGATAGTCGGTATCAATTCGGACAAGTCGGTGAAACGGATTAAAGGTCCGTCCCGGCCGATTCTGAACCAGTCAGACCGGGCGCGGGTTTTAGGCGCGCTGGCAATGGTCGACTATATCGTGATATTTGACGAGCCCACGCCGCTTAACCTTATTAAGCAGATTAAGCCGGATGTCCTGATAAAAGGAACGGACTGGCAGTCCAAAGGCGTAGTTGGCAGTGATATCCTTAAGAAATACGGCGGCCGGGTAGTCCTGGCGCCGATGGTAAAGGGGGTATCGACAACGGAGATAATACAAAGGATAAATAATATATGATAAATAATAAATTATTACAGCAGGTGACGGCGAGCATTCTGGAATCGGCCCAGGCCAAATATATGCTTCTAAATGAATCCGAGGTGCTCGTTCGCATCGCCGAGGCGGCTATAAAATCCCTGAAAAGCGGGCGTAAGATAGTCCTGTTTGGCAACGGCGGCAGCGCGGCTGATGCCCAGCATATCGCCGCAGAGATAGTCGGCACCTTTAACCGGCGCAACCGCCGGGCTTTGCCGGCCGTGGCCTTGACGACCAATACGTCCAATCTGACCGCCATAGGAAATGACTTCAGCTTTGAGGATGTGTTTTCCAGGCAGGTGGAAGGATTGGTCAGCAAGGGCGATGTAGTGATTGGCATATCCACCAGCGGCAATTCGCCTAACGTCCTTAAGGCCATCAAGGCGGCCCGCCGGCTCGGCGCGTTTACCGTCGGGTTCACGGGCATCACGAAGAATAAACTGAAGGGATTGGTTCATATATGCTTTTCGGCGCCGTCTGATAAGACCCCGCATATTCAGGAATGCCATATCACAGCCGGACATATTGTCTGCGGATTGATTGATAACGCGTTCTAATTTATCGATATGAGTCTTCCAGATTATTACCCGTTTCATACTCTAACAACCGTTTGGGTATATTATCTATCATGTATTTCTATAGGTTATCTCATAGGTTCTATACCTTTTGGTTATATATTAGTAAAACTTATTAAAGGGATAGATATTCGCACTATCGGTAGCGGTAATATCGGAGCGACTAATGTAGCAAGAGTTCTTGGAGTTCAGTTGGGTATTATTTGTTTTATATTGGATATGACAAAAGGTTTTATCTGCACTCGTTATATAGCAATGTGGATTGCGCCTTTATTTATGGATTCTAGTTTAGGAGGAACGTGTAGTGTTATTTTGCCGGATTATGGTTGCGGAATATTTATTGGGGGATACTATATACCGGTTGAATTATTTATTGGTTTAAGTGTTATAATCGGTCATCTTTTCCCCGTGTATCTTCGCTTTAAGGGAGGTAAGGGTGTTGCTACCGCGTTAGGGGTTTTCCTTGTTTTGATGCCAAAAGCCACGTTGATTTCTTTTGCCATATGGATAATGTTTGTGCTTGTATTACGCTATATTTCAGTGGCATCCATTATGGCTGCTATTTCATTGCCGTTAAGTTACTGTTATGCGGTTTTTGCAAGGCCTATTAGTTTTCGGCAAGTGATGGATTGGAGGGAAAAAGGAGTATCTATTTTATTCTTTGCTATAATGATTTCTTTATTAGTTATCTTCAAGCATATTACTAACATAAAAAGGTTAATAGCCGGCACGGAGCCGAAGGTGAGGCTGTGGGGAACGAAGCCACAGATTAAAACAGATGAACACAAATAAACCCACTAGTCTTGTTCTGGGCGATGGCGGCTGGGGAACGGCTCTGGCAATTCTGTTGCACGGCAATGGATGCCCGGTCCGCATCTGGAGCAAGTTCCCGGCTTATGTTAAACGGATGCGGGCAACCCGCCAGAACCCCAAATTCCTGCCCGGGATAAAGATTCCTCAGGAGATAGAACTGACCTCAGACCTGAAATCTGCCGTTAAAGGGATATCTTTTATCATAATGGCTGTGCCGACCCAGTATTGCCGGGGCGTATTGCAGGAATTGAAGCCGTTTTACAGCCGGGACGTGCCGGTTGTTTCGGTGACTAAGGGCATCGAGCAGGGGACGCTCAAGCGCCCCAGCGAGATTATCAGGGATGTCCTCAACCCAAAACACATAGCTGTTCTTTCCGGCCCGAGCCATGCGGAAGAGGTGTCACGGAAGCTCCCTGCCGGCGTGGTGATTGCATCCAACAATACCGGGTTTGCAAAGCACCTGCAGAATATTTTCAGCAATGATTATTTTCGTGTTTATGTCCAGAAGGATATGCTGGGTGTTGAGATAGCCGCGGCGGTGAAAAATATCATCGCCATAGCGGCTGGCATCTGCGACGGGCTGGGACTGGGCGATAATATCAAATCGGCCCTTTTAATCCGCGGCATGGTGGAGATTTCCAGATTGGGCATGGCTATGAAGGCTCGGAGAGAAACCTTTTTCGGGCTGGCCGGCATGGGCGACCTGATTACCACCTGCATATCGCCGCACGGCCGGAATCGGGCCGTGGGTTTGCGCATCGGCCGGGGCGAGACCCTGAAACAGATTGTTGGTTCAATGGAACAGGTTGCCGAAGGCGTCTGGACTACCCGGGCGGCGCTTAAGCTGGCAGGAAAACATAATGTAGAAATGCCTATTACCGAAGAAGTAGCCAATATTCTTTTCAAGAACAAAGACCCGAAAAGGGCTATCAGGGATTTGATAAAGAGGCCGCTTAAATCAGAGTAAAATGAAAATTGCAGTTATTATCGTTGCGGCCGGTTCAAGCACGCGCCTGAAAGGCCGGGTGCGTAAGCCCTATCGATTAATTAAGGGCAAGCCGATGCTCCTGCACAGCATCCGGACATTCAGCAAAATACCGTCGGTCAGCCAGATAATCATTGCCATCCACCCGGACGACCGGCAACGGATAGATAATCTGTTCAAATCCCAAATCACAAATCACACTTCGTCCCGAAATCATCGGGACTCAGTGCGAGGCAAATTCCGAATAGAAACTGCCATAGGAGGCGCGACAAGGAGTCATTCGGTTTACAACGCCCTGCAGGCGGTGGATGACGGCATAGATATCGTGCTGGTTCACGATGCGGCCCGGCCGTTTGTGGAGAGAGCGGACATAATCAGGCTTATCGGCGTGGTGCGCCACAAAGGCGCGGCTATCCTGGCCCGGCCGGTAACGGATACGATAAAATCGGCGGGTAAGCGATTGCGCATCGACCGGACCATTCCCAGAAACACTCTCTGGGCGGCCCAGACGCCCCAAGGATTCAAAAAGGAAATAATACTCAAGGCCTATAGGCTCAGGCAACGCCATCTGGCTGATTATACCGATGATGCCGGCATAGTTGAGTCGGCCAGGAAAACGGTATATATAGTCAAAGGTTCGGCGAGTAATATAAAGATTACTACGCCGGTAGATTTATGACCCAACCGGAAAACAAACCAGCCGATCAACCAAAGGATGAAGTAATCATTGTCCAGGGTTCGCATCATTCCTTGGCGCATTATATTTACCGGACCGACTGGTTCAGGCCGCTGCTGGCCGCGCTATCCGGGATAATGCTGATTCTCAGCTTCCCGCCGTTTTCATTCGGTTTGCTGGGATGGGTCGCCCTGGTGCCGCTTTTTATCGCTGTATTCAGCTCGCCTTCTTGGAAAATGGCCGGATTATCGGGTCTGATTACCGGGATAGTATTCTATTCCGTGGCGCTTTCGTTCTTTATGGAAGCATTCGGGCTGTTCGGCTGGGTGGTCCTGAATCTTTTTTCCATCTACCTGGTTATATTCGCCATTTTTGTGTGGTCTTTAGCTGACCGCATCGGCCTGGGCAAGGCGTTCTTTTTTATCCCGATATTCTGGACCGGCATAGAGTATTTCCGGTCCGAAGGATATTATCTCAGGTTCGGCTGGTTGAGCCTGGGTTATTCCCAGGCGCCGTACAACGTCCTTATCCAGTGCTGCGATATTTTCGGTGTCTACGGGCTGACTTTTCTTATTATTACGGTCAACACGGTTATTGCCTGGTTTATACTCGAACACATCAGGCGCCGGCGGTGGCTATGGGGGCTTTGGGGTATCGTTGCTGTTATATTCGCCTGGCTTATTATCTATGGCAATTACAAAAATGCCTATATCCCTAAGTATCTTGATAAAGACACAAATCCGCGCATACCGGTTACGGTAGTGCAGGATATGGTCGGTTCCGTGGATAATTATATCCGGATGACCAATGACGCAGTTGGCGGCAAGAAGGAAAACATTGTGGTTTGGCCCGAACGGGCGGATATGAACCTGGTTTCGTCGGCCGGCAAGCGAGATTTGATAGAAGCACTGGTCAGGGACAAGAAGATATACCTGATAACCGGCACGATTGAAGAATCCGAGGACCAGTCCAGGTTTATTAACCTGGCGCTGATATTTTCGCCGCAGGGCGAATTAGTCGACCAGTATGCCAAGCAGGTGCCGGTTCAGCTGGTTGAAACCATGATTAAGCCGGGAGAGAAAACAGGGGTGTTTTATACACCCATAGGCAAGATTGGCGTGTTGATTTGTTACGAGGCGGGATTCACCAACTTGGAATTGCGTCTGGCCAGAAAAGATGTGGATTTTATCGTTATGCCAACCGCCGAGATGGGCGAGTGGGGCGGGTTGTCGCACCGACACCACGCATCGATCATACCGTTCAGGGCGATAGAGACGCGTCGGCCGATACTCCGTTCGGCCGCGTTGGGAATTTCGATGATTGTCCATCCGAGCGGGAAGGTGGAATCACAGATTGACCACCTGGCTACCGGGGTGATTAAAGGCGAAATCAAAAAGGGGCAGGGAAAAACGATATTTGTGCAGTACGGTTATCTCTTACCCAGGATATGTTTAGTTATATTTGTTCTTTACCTGGCAGGCGCAATCCTGTTATATCTTTACCGCGCGGTAAATAACCGGTTGGCAAACTGATATGCCCGCCCGACCGCGCCATTATGGCGGTAATAAGGAGAAAATTATGAAAAAAATGCTTGTTGTAATGATACTTATAGTAGGTTCTGTGTTTGTGATATCCTATGGCGCTGATGAAACGCCGGCCCCCGATAAAGATGCAAAAGAAATAATCTTATCGAAACCAAAAGCCACAGGCACTATGCCGTTGGAAGAAGCCATTGCCGGGCGGCACTCTGTCAGGTCATATAAGCCGACAGAACTGACGCCGGAGCAGTTGTCGCAATTGCTCTGGTCAGCACAGGGATTGAACCCGCGCAAGAAGTTTATGTCGCGTAATGCGCCGTCAGCCGGCGGTATTTTCCCGATGGAGATTTACGTTGCGGATAAGACGGGCATTTATCAATATCAGCCCAAGAATCACTCGCTGAAAACGGTTAAAACCGGCGATATGCGGCAGTCCTTATCCGAAGCGGCATTTAGTCAGGGTTGTATTAAAACAGCTCCGGTTGATTTAGTTATTGCCGGAGATGTGGCTAAGTGCGCCAAGAAATACGGCGACCGCGCCCTGAGATACGTAACCATAGAAGTTGGGCATATCGGGCAGAATGTCTCGCTTGAAGCCGTAGCGCTGGGGCTGGGCACGGTGATGGTTGGCGCGTTTGACGACGGAAAAGTCAATAACATCATCGGGCTTCCGGATAATTTAACAACCTTTTATATAATACCCGTGGGATATCCCAATGAGTGAAAATATGACGCGACTGGAATCACTGTTGACTATCAGCAGCGTCAGCGGTATCGGTTCAGTCCTCTATGAACGGCTTATCAGGCAGATGGGCAGTATTGAGAATGTCGCCGATGCTTCGGTTGCGCATATGGCCTCGATTCCGCGTATGGGCAGACAGCGCGCCGAGCAGATAAAGAAAGCATTCAAAGACGAGGCAGGCAAACGGGAAATTGAACTGGCCGGGAAAAGCAATATCAAAATCATATCCTGCGAAGATGAGAATTACCCCGAGAATCTTAAGAATATATTTGACTATCCGTTGGTGCTTTATGTCAAAGGAGACATTAAGAACGTCCTGTCCAAAGAAGGTTTCGCTATAGCTATGGTCGGTTCCCGCCGGGCGACGCTTTACGGCGAAGCTCAGGCCAGCCGGTTGAGTTACGTATTGGCCGGATACGGTTTCTGCATCGTCAGCGGTTTGGCCCGGGGTATCGATGCCGCGGCTCATAACGGCTGCCTGAAATGCAAGGGCGGCTATACTGTTGCGGTATTAGGCAACGGTTTGTCCCGGATATACCCGCCCGAGCACAAAAAGCTGGCCGAACGGATTATTGAATCGGGCGGGGCGCTGATTTCGGAACTTCCGATTCAGACGCCGCCTTTAAGCCAGAATTTCCCGGCCAGGAACCGGATTATCAGCGGCTTGTCGCTGGGCGTGGTGGTAGTCGAAGCGCCTCTCAAGAGCGGTGCACTAATTACCGCCGATTTAGCTCTGGACCAGGGACGCGAGGTGTTCGCCATACCGGGAAAAATCGATAACCCGTTCAGCCATGGCTGCCATAAACTTCTCAAGCAAGGAGCTAAGCTGGTAGAAAACGCGGAAGATATCCTGGAAGAACTCCCATTAATGTCGTATTCAAGAAGTCCGGTCGCAGACAAGGCAATAGCAGCCAGAAGCAACACAACCAGAAAACCGCTCGAATACAAAGAAGAGCTGATAATATCAAAATTGAATAAAGACGAGCCTAAGCACATAGACGATATAATCGACGCTACCGGTCTGCCAGCCGCGATTGTTTCAAGCATACTTTTAATGTTGGAATTAAAACAACTCATCAGGCAAATACCGGGCAAGGGATATGTCCTGCGCCATGAATAAATTCAGCTGTAAAGCTTTGCCGTTAAATTAGATTGACATTCTGGTTATTAACTTATAATATGCTTAAAATGAAATATGCGTTAGCAGTTTTGTGGTTGCTAAGCTTGGCGCTGATTTGTCACGGCGGCATAAGCGATGCGGAGCAAAGGATTATTGACCGGCTGTCTTTGGCCTCAGTGCCGGATAAGGAAATTAATCTGGCTGAAACAGCCCTGGTCGTCGCCTCTACTGTTTATCCGGATATTGATACCGGTAAGTATCTTGCCAGGATAGACGAAATGGTCCATGATATCAGAAACTCCCTGAAAACAAGGCTTGCCGGAAAATCAGAACAGGAACGCATCATTTCGGCTATTAACCAATATCTCTACAAAAACATCAAAATGCATGCCGAATCTATTGTCCAAGAGGATAATAAACCCGGGAAACCTCCCGAAGTTAACCGCGATAAATTCTTGCTCAATAAAGTAATGGATAATCTTAACGGCAACTGTTTGGGGCTTACCACTTTATACTGGTGTTTGGCTGAGCGGTTTGATTTACCGCTACGGGCCGTGGTTATCCCTCAACATGTTTTTTTAAGATATTATTCCGGAGAAAGAGAATACAGGAATATCGAGCCCACCTCGAACGGCGCCGAAATTTCAGACGAGAATTACGAGAAAAAGACCCGCGAAACCATAGACGATGAACTTAAATACAGCTTCCCGGCCAAAATGCGGTTCAAGGAGTTTTCAAAAGAAGAGTTTATCGGATTGATTTTGTATAACCGGGGCGTGGATTATCTCAAAAAGCGCCAGGCGGACAAAGAAGCCATGGTTGATTTCAGTAATTCCATGAAACTGGCGCCTGGTTTTGCGGACAGCTACAAAAACCGGGGCATATTGCATATCAAGGACGGTAAATATTTAGATGCGGCTCAAGACCTGCGCCAGGCCGTGCGCCTTGAACCGGACTGCCCGGTCAGTTATTTTAATCTCGGCGTGGCTTATCTTAATATGGAAGAATTCTCTGAGGCGCGCAGAAGTTTCGAGTACGTAATTGAATTTGCCCCAGACTACACTGACGCCTACCTGAATAGGGGCGTTGCTTATTACAAACTCCAACAACCCGGCCAGGCGCTTAATGATTTCGAAAAAATTATCGCGGTCAAAACCAAAGATAAAATTGGAAAAGAAAATCTGGCTAAAGCTTATTATTACAGCGGATTGGTTCACTTTAACATGAAAAGGTATCCTGAAGCCATAAGCTGCTACGATAAAGCGTTAGAAATCAGTCAGGCATCCGATGTTTACCACAATCGGGGAATAGCGTATGCGATGTTATTGAAATACAATGAAGCGGTTGCCGATATGGAACGGGCTCTTGAATTATCGGCCGATAAAACGTCAAAGGGATATGCGGATATTCTCAGAAATCTTGGCGTAACTTACTATAAATTGGATAATTATCAGTACTCGCTGGATTTTTTGGAAAAATATCTTAAACTTATGCCGGATGATACTGAAGTAAAGGATATGGTTAATTCCCTGAGTGAAAGGTTGAAATAATGAAGGCCATAGTTGTTATCCCGGCCAGATACGGCTCGACCAGACTGCCAGCTAAGATTCTTCTTAAGGATACCGGTAAATATCTTATTCAGCATACCTATGAACAGGTACGAAAATGCCGTAACGTATCACGAATAATTATCGCCACAGATGATGAGCGGATTAAAAAAGCAGCCCAGAGCTTTGGAGCCGAAGTTAAAATGACTTCTCCAAAACATACCTGCGGCACCGAAAGGATTGCCGAAGTAGTTAAATCAATGCCGGCCGGCCAAGCCTCTTTTATCGTTAATGTCCAGGGCGATGAACCGGAGATAAATCCTGCAGTTATTGATCGATTGATTGAGGGGTTGAAGAATCCTGATGTTGATATGATAACTCTGGCGTGCCCTATTGACTGTAAGCATGAACTGGTTGATTCCAACAAGGTCAAAATTAAGCTGGATAAGCGCGGGTTTGCGCTGTGGTTTCGGAGAATTGTTGAGAATAATTCCTTAAGGTTTTGCGTGACAAACAGAATTTACCGCCATCTTGGTGTCTACGGATATAAAAGGCATTCTCTCATAAAATTTGTAAGCCTGGCGCCGACCTCTTCCGAAATTGTTAATCATTTAGAACAATTAAGAGCCCTGGATAACGGGTTCCGGATAAAGGCAATTAGGGCAAAAAAAGCTCATTACGGAATAGATACGAAAGAAGATTATGATAATTTCGTTAAACGGGTAAAAAACGGATAAGATAAATAAATATGAAGAAACTGATAAAAACAGAACACATCGAATGGGTGAAATTATTACGGCCCAGTAAAATAAAGTATCCTCTTATGATCAGCGGCATACCGTCACTGACGATGGGAGAACTGTTGAGGATGGGTTTCAAATTCAAAGATATGGATCTTTTCGTGCACGAAGGAGACTATTACGGTCCGCTTAAGCTTAGAACAGCGTTGGCTAATTATTATAAAATTAATCCTGATAATATCGCCCTAATCGGCGGAGCCAATATGGCTATTTATATGGCCTGCGCCTCGTTGCTGGAAACCGGAGATGAGGTCATAATCGAATCCCCTTCGTATGAGCCGATACGCCGGGCGGCTGAGTCAACAGGCGCTGATATTAAGCTACTGCCCCGTTGCATGGAGAACCGATATCAGCCGGACCCGGCGGAATTAAAAAAACTGATTACTCCTAAAACCAGGCTGATTGTAATAACCAGTCTTCACAATCCCTCCGGCATAGCGATAGATGATAATGTGCTGAATGAACTGATTAAGATATCGGAAAAGAACGGAGTGCTTCTGGCTGTGGATGAAATTTACCGTGATTTTTTGGTTGTTCAAAAAATACTCAAACAGAAACCGGCTCCGTTTTTCACGCGTAGCCCTAATGTAGTAACCATTTCGAGCCTGACCAAGGTCTATGGATTAGGTTATATGCGTGCCGGCTGGCTGATGGCAGAGCCGAAACTAGTCTATCGATTCCTGCGCACTTACGATTATATGACAGCAAACGACGCCTATCCGGCACAAATGATAGCCCTTTTCTGTCTGAAGCATATAGACGCGCTTATTGAGCGATCCAGGAAAATTATCGGAAACAGCCTAAATATAATGAAAGAATGGATGTCCCAACAGAAACACAAACAGAGGAACTTAATTGAGAAAAAAAGAATTGCTTGGAGTCCGCCGGACGGAGGTATTACTTGCTTTGTCAGGTTGCCAATCGGGTTAAACGCTTTTAAATTTAATGATCGCTTATGCAAGCGTTATAATACACTGGTTGTGCCAGGTGATTTCTTCGGTGCGCCGGGCTACGTCAGGATTGGATTTGGTATTAAAGAGAAATTGCTTCGTCAAGGCTTGGCTCAGGTTGAAAAATGCCTTAACGAAATGCGCTGAACACATATTCGCACCTGATTTTTTGCTTATATAAGTCAAATTTTAGGGTATTTCTTGACAGAATGGAAATTCAATAGTACACATAAAAAACTATTTAAGAACAAGTTGGATTATGCGTAAAATATTAATTGCTTTACTGGTTTTTCTAAGCATCGGATACGGATGTATGGGCTCTGAGACCGTTCCGGTTCCGCCGACCAAACCAGTATCGGTTCACCCGGCCCTCATAAAATTTGCTAAGAACCTATTTACTCCGGCGTATTACAAAGGTGAATTGTCATGGGATAATGCAGAGTTCATACTCCATTCATCTTCAAATGGACGCATCCTAACTGCAGATGCCAATTACTCGGCACCAGTAAGCTTTGGTTATTGCGATGAGCGTATTTATATTTGTTCCACGCCGGATAGTCCGGAAATAACCAATATTAAGAGTAACCAAAAAGTACTTTTTTCGGTGGACCGTTATAAAGAAGGAGAAGGATGGGTTAGCATAAATATTTTTGGTAAGGCGAGGATAATCCATGACCCCGAAGAAAAAACTATAGCTTTTGCTTGTTTCCGGCTGGCTTATCTGAATTCACCGAACGAGGTGGAGCAAAAAGTTGCAGAGATGAAAGTGACGCCTCCAGCGGATATAATGCCCAAGATGCCTGATACTCCTATAGCTATGATCGAAATTATTCCTGAAAAAATGACCAGCCGATTATTGGATGTGCCTCTGAATTGGTTGCCCAAAATGCCTTATTTAACAGATGAAAATCTAATACCAAACCCAGGGAATAACGTACTGGACGAAAAAGAAGCAAAAATATTTCAGGGCAACCTGCCTGCAGATACCACAAAATGGGTTCTTTATTCCTGCTCGGTTGGCCGGATAAATACTCAAGGCAAGGATTACCCTTATTCAGTTCCGGTTAATTACGCTTATTTCGGTGGCAAGGTATATCTCCATCCTAAAAACTGGGGTGAGAAGATTGAAAATATAAAAAAGAATCCCCATGTCAGTTTCTCGGTTGATCGGTTTACCAAGGGTAAATGGATGAGCGTCAATGTGTCAGGCGAAGCCAATATTATAGATGACCCGGTTCGAATAAACCTGCTCATGAACAAATACACAGTAGCTCTTAATAGTTCCGATTATACTAAAATCGAAGAAATAACTGCGCAGATAAAAGAATCCCCTGGCGACCCGAAAATGACGAATCAGCCCGGCTCGCAGATGATTATGATAGAGGTTATTCCGTACATCATCACCAGCCAAATCAATAATCTGTCTCTAAACGCAGTGAAACTGCCATATGTTTTAGAAGGTAGCCTGTTGAAAACAGCAGCAGAAAGACAGTAAAATGACGGATGAATTCACCGAGAAGCTGGTGATAAATAGCGATATCAGGCTTCTCAAAGTAGCTCGGGAATTCATAAGCCGGTTGGTAAAACTTAGCGGATTGAGTTCGGCTGACGAGAATAAAATTGTTTTAGCCGTAGATGAAGCGCTGAGTAATTCCATCGAGCACGCCTACGAGTTTAAAAAGGTGGGTTCTATTGATATATGCGTATCGTCATCACGGGAAAGATTCGAAGTAGAAATTACCAACGGGGGTAAGTTTTTTGATTCAGATAAGATAAAAATTCCCGATATATTCAAATGCATCAGGACTCGCCAGAAGGGGGGGCTGGGAATTTTTCTTATTCGCCAGGTGATGGACGAAGTAAAATATTCATCAAAAGATGGACAAAACCATCTTTTAATGATTAAATATAAATCAAAGTAGTCAAAAATATAGATTAGATACGAGCAGGAGGATATTAAAATGAGCGAATTCTCTATAAGCACACAAAATCTGCCAAACGGTATCGTTGCTCTTAACCTTGAAGGTTTTTTGGATGCTTACACATATGAACAGTTAGAGCAGGCAATTAATAATTTCTTCGACAATAAAATTTACCGCTTGGTAGTTGATATGAGCGGCGTTGACTACATCAGCAGCGCCGGGGCAGGCGTTTTTATCGGCGCCGTCGGTATTGCTCAGGAAAATAGAGGCAATATTGTTATTATTAGGCCGACGCCTCCGGTTAAAGAAGTATTTGATCTGCTGGGTCTTACCCAGATTTTCCCTATCACCGCTAATATGGAATCGGCTATCAAGATCCTCGAAGCATAATAATCTTGGGAGCCTGATATAGTTATGATTCCGTGAAGTATTATCTGTCCAGCGCATGTTTACTTGGCATTAAATCACGTTATGATGGCGGTAGTTCGCCGAATAACTTACTGATGGCAATGCTTCGGGGGAAACCTGTTCTGATAATATGCCCGGAAAAACTGGGATTGCTAAAAACTCCGCGACTGCCTGCCCAGATAACGCCGAATAATTTTAACCAGAAAAACAAACAAGCATTGAATGGGCATGACGTGCTACGAGGTAAAGCCGCAGTGCGTAATGAAAATTCTAACGTAACCGGTCAATTTTTGAACGGTGTTCGCAGGGCCGCCGACATCCTGAAATATGTTCGCATAACACAGGCTTATCTTAAATCACGAAGCCCATCCTGCGGCTATGGCCGGGTTTACTCGCGTAGCGTGAGATCGCCGGACGCTGCTCATCTAATAAAAGGCGACGGCGTGTTCGGCGCGTTGCTCAGGAAAAAAGGGATAAAAGTCAAGAGTTTATGAAACAGATAACTATTCCTTTCGGCAAAGGCAACAGGAAGCTAAATCTGCCTGACCGGCTGGACTGCACAATTCTGAAAGCTCCGCGCATTTTGCCCGTAAAAAATATTGTTTCAGCTGTAAACCGGGCGCTAAATCGGCCTTTCGGAGCCAAGCCGTTCGATAAAATTTTTCGGCCCGCTGATAAAATCGCCATTGTTGTCCCGGATAAAACCCGCCGCTGCGGAACGAATTTAATACTGGATATATTTATCAGCCGGCTGGGCAAAATAGGCGTACCCATTAAAAATATCGCTATTATTCTGGCCCGAGGGCTTCACTCGGGTCACACACCAAAAGAAATAAAAAGGATTGTAGGGAATAATATTTACGGGAGAATAAAGGTAATCGACCATGACTGCCACAATCACAAAGAACTTTCTGATATCGGTCGGACATCGTTCGGCACTCGGGTTCAAATAAACCGCTGGGCGGCCGAAGCGGATAAGGTTATCACGTTGGGCGTGATTCAATACCATTACTTTGCCGGATTTTCCGGCGGGCGCAAGATGATTCTGCCCGGCATTGCCGGCTATGAATCCATCAACCAAAACCACAGCCTGGTATTAAACAGACCACCCGGTAAAGGTAAAAACCTCAATGCTTCTTTGGGTCAGCTGGCCGGCAATCCGGTCAATGATGATATGGTTGAAGCGATTTGCATGTTCAAAGTCGATTTTGCCGTCAATCTGGTTGTAAACCACCATGAAGAAATTATAAAGGTATTCGGTGGGGATATTATAAAATCACACCGGGCCGGATGTGCTTACGTTAATTCCTTTGGTCAGGTAATCCTGAAACAACCGGCCGACCTGGTTATTGCTTCAGCCGGGGGGTATCCAACCGATGTTAACTACATTCAAACCCACAAAACCATAGAACACTGCTCAAAGGCTTTGAAATCCGGCGGCAACATGCTTATTCTGGCCGAGTGCCCGGAAGGCATCGGCTCGGATATTTTCGTGGATTATCTTGGCTACGGCACAGCAGCGAAAATGGAGCAACAACTTCGGAAAAAGTATGTCGTTTCAGGCCAAACTGCGATGTGCTCGCTGATAAAAGCGCAGAAATTCAACATATATATTTACTCAAGGCTTCCCATCGGACTTATCAAGAAGATGAAATTGCGACCGGCGGCAAATCCGCAGTCAACCCTGAATAAACTGATTCCAGCCCTTCCCGACAATGCCCGTGTCCTAGTTTTTCCGGAAGGCTATAGCCTGATGCCAGTGATTAAACCATAGGCTTACCCGCATCCGTGGCAGATTCGTCAATTTCCCCATATTGTTATCGTAATCAGGTTGATTGAAAATAGAGATTAAACTGGAAATGGGGGTTAATGGTTATCTGGGTGCGCAAAACTCACATTAGCTATTTGTTGTTTAGTTACGCCATTCCGCTGTAACTTTTTTGTCAGCTCAACCATTTCTTTTGCCGAAGAACATAATCTGAATATTGTTGAGCCGCTGCCCGAAACCATTGCTCTGTGTCCGGTAATCCATTTAAACAACCGCCAGGCTTTTCCTAATTCTGGATAAAGCTTCAAGGCCACCGGTTCAAGGTCGTTTTGCATCAGACGGACGGTTTGTCTAATATCACCAGCGCATAAACAATGAATTATATCACTAACGTTATCGGTAGATTTCATCAACGCTAATTTTAAGTGCTGGTATATTCTCTTTGTTGGTACAGGGAACCCCGAAAAAAACAAGATGTAATGTAAATCACCCTTTACATCCAGCGGGAAAACAATTTCACCCCGGCCTTTGACCAAAGCCGTGCCGCCGTAGATGAAAAAAGGCGCATCCGATCCGATTTTAGCCGCTTGAATAGCCAGATCGCTCCGGGTCAGACCCAGCTTCCATAGCCGGTTAAGGCCTATCAGCGTTGCGGCGGCATTACTGCTTCCGCCGCCCAATCCGGCCCCGATAGGAATATGTTTAGCCAGGGATATCCGGACGCCTTGCTTGATACCGTATTCCCGTTTTACCAGATCGACCGCCCGGTAAACCAGGTTGTTTTTACCGGTACTCAGCCCGGGATAATCGGTTTTTATGGAAATCCCCTGCCGGAATTCGGAAATTTCCAATTCATCCGACAGGCTAATTGTTTGGAATATGCTTTCCAGCTCGTGGTAGCCGTCCGGCCGTTTGCCAATCACTTTCAAATAAAGATTCACCTTGGCCGGCGAACGCACTTTAATCTTGGGCATAGCTAATGATTTATGATAAGGGCGACGATGCAGATGGTGATTACCACCAGACAGAGCAGTCTGAAATTCTTCCATGCCGTTCTAATGATATCGCGTGAATTGTCGGATAATATGCTTAATCCCAATCCGGCTGAAATTACAGCCGTGGCAAGAATAAACAGGGCAATAATGCTTAAAGAGTACAACATCATTAACTGTTTCCTCCTTCCGGTGGTTGGAACAGGCTCAGCAACACGACCAGATTAAGAGAACCGGCTATAGAGACATAAAGCAATCCGATATCGTGGTAATACAGCGGAATCCGTCCGGCTGGGATAAAATGGGTAAACAAGTATGAAAACAGAAATACCAGCCCGCAGCCGAACTTAGAAAGATAATAAAACGGGTTATCGTAAAAACGGATACTCCGGAAATCGGAAAGGGTAAGCCCAATGATAAGCGATAACAACACCAGCTCGAAAATCAGCAGTCCCTTCAGTTTTTTATTATACAGCCAGTGTCCCGCGCCGGGAACAAACCAGCCCAGTGCCAATGCGTAGATAATTTTCATTACATCTTGAACTTCTCGCCCAGGTACTTGCGCCGGGCGATGGGGTCATTCATTATTTCATCGGGCGAGCCCTTGCAGAGTATTTGGCCTTCATCAATAATATAAGAACGATCAGTCACGGCTAGGGTTTCCCTGACATTGTGGTCGGTCAAAAGAATGCTGATGCCCCTGGCACGCAGATGCTTGATAATTTCCTGAATCTCATTCACGGCAATAGGGTCAATACCCGAAAACGGCTCATCCAGAAGTATTAGCGACGGTTGAGTAATCAAAGAGCGGGCAATCTCCAACCGGCGCATCTCTCCGCCTGAAAGAGTATAGGCCTTCTGGCGGGACAGGTTGCTCAGTCCGAATTCCTCCAATAACCGGCCTGCTTCAGACATCCGCCGTCCTTTACTAAGCGCACGGGTTTCCAGTATGGCCAGCAGGTTATCCACTACAGTCATATTCTGGAATACCGAGTGTTCTTGAGGCAGGTAACCCATCCCGTACCGAACTCGCTTGTAAATAGGAAATTGTGAGAGATCCACCCAGTTTTCTTCGCCCGGATTCCGGGTATCAGACGGGTTAGTATTAAGGTAAACCGCCCCGGCCGTAGGCAGAACCAGTCCGATAATCATCCTGAAAGTAGTAGTTTTACCGGCCCCGTTGCGGCCCAGAAGCCCGACTATTTCGCCCTTGCCGATATCAAAGCTTATGTTTTTCACCACCTCGCGTTTATGGTACGCCTTAACCAGTTTTTCTACTCTTAATAGCATATTTTTTGCTGTTGATAATTTGTGGATAACTTTTCCTATCTCAAATTATCGCATAATAATATTATTTTCCATATAACTCATTATATTATAATGAGATACTGAATGTGGAAAGATTATTTATATAACAATATGTATTATATATAGTTATATAGTAGCCCACCTCCCGATAATACCCACAATCAAGTCTAAAACAACCCGTATAGGGCATTATCCATAACTTAATATTTAACTAATACTTATATTTTCTTCTGTGGAAATCAGGTTTATAAGTTTTCTCGTTAATGTATAACTTTTATCCTTTTAAATGGCCAATAAACCATAATTCCCCGTCCGAAAACCTCGTCTTTATCAATAAATATAGAATTTTCTTCTTTTATATCAACAATATCTGCATATTTAATCTCATAAGACACACCCCAAATATCACCTCCGCGGTTATCTTTCTCATTGCGTATTATCCGAAATATACCGGCTGGCCGGTCCTCGACGCAATAATCGGTATCGCACTCGATAACTCGCTGGTTTTTAAGCGTTATAACCTTCTTTTGCCACAAGCGGCTGTCCTTGCTGTTAGGAACGTTATCGCCAAAAACGACATATTTGCCATTGGGAATAGCCACGGGGTTATCTTCCTTAAATGCGCTCCGGTAATCATAATCACCCGAATAATAGATATCCCGGAGTATCTTCAGGTCCCAGAGCGTTACTTCCTTGTTATTGGCGCCGATGGATATTTTGTTATCAAAGGATGAAACATCATCGTCAAAATACTCGGTATATGCGTGCCGGAACACCTCCCTGCCGTCCAGCATAACGCAAACCATTCCGTCGAAATTCATGCATTCCATAAAATGCTCCGCCGTATCTTTAATATTAACTTTATCCAGTATGAACGACTGTGACTTCGCCGGTGTAAAAGTTTTATATTCAGCCAGCGAACTTTCTCCGGACCGGAGGCTGAATATAAAATCACCGTTGGCTGTATTGAACGATATCTTCAATTCCGCGCCCGCTTCGGGCATCCGGAACCTGGCGGCTATTTTTATATCCGGCACAATATTCCGGCCGCCCCTGCCGTCCGGGTAATAATCGCGCACATTCCGGCGGTAATTAATCTCACCGTTTTTTACGGTCAGCTTGTTGTCCCGGACGCTGAACTTATCGCCGTAGTCAGCCACATCCCATTCATCCCGAAGCATCTTATCCGCGCCGTTCCATTCATACACCGGGATCCAAACCGATTGCTGGGTAGCCAGGCTTTTGCGGGTAATGATGAACTTATCCCGGCCGGACGGCTTGGAATATATGTCGCCTTGGTGGATTAACATCTCTTCATTAGGCAGGCCAACGATGCGTTTGATGAAATTGGTTGATTTGTTAAGCGGGTATTTGAACAGAATCACGTCAAACCGGGCCGGCTGGCGGAAATACATAGCGAACTTGTTGGCGATAATCCGGTCGCCGTCCGAATAATTTCCGTGCAGGGTCGGCTCCATCGAGCCGCTGGGTATCTTGAAAACCTCGATGCAGAAGCACCTTATCAGCATGGCCATGACGAATGCCACGATGAATATCTCTAAATTGCTCCTGACCCATTCCAGCGTATGCTTAACGCCCATAAATAAATACCTCTACTTAGTTGTTTCCATAACAGCCAGGAACACTTCCTGCGGGATATCCACCAAGCCAACGCTCTTCATCTTCTTCTTGCCTTCCTTCTGCTTGGACCAGAGCTTTCGTTTCCTGGTAATATCGCCCCCGTAGCACTTGCCGGTAACGTTTTTGGCCATCGGCGCGATATTTTCCCGGGCCACGATACGTTTGCCCATGCTGGCCTGCAGGGCTATCTGGAACAAGTGCCGCGGTATCCGCTCACGCAGAATCTGGATGATTCGCCGGCCCTTGCTTTCGGCCTGGTCGCGGTGGACAATAGCCGAAAATGCGTCCACTTCCTTGCCTCCCACCAGTATTCTCAGTTTGACGATATCCGACGGTTGGTAACCCATCAAAGCGTAATCCATCGTGCCGTAGCCATGCGTGGCGGATTTAAGTTTGTCGTAGAAGTCGTATATAATCTCGGCTAACGGCAGGTCGTAGCTTAAAATCACCCGAATCTGGCTGATGTATTCGGTTTTGATATGCTTGCCCCGCCGGTTTTCGCATAACTGCATCATCGTCCCGATAGCGTCGGCCGGGACAATCAGCTTGACCCGGACAATCGGCTCCCGGATTTCTATTATCTGGGTATCTTCCGGGAACATCGCCGGATTTTCAATCTTGATAGTCCGGACGCGGTTATGGTCGTTCATGACTATTTCGTAAGGCACGTTCGGCGCGGTCCGGATTAACTGGGCCTTTTCCTCGCGCTCCAGCCGCTCCTGGATTATTTCCATATGGAACAGGCCCAGGAACCCGCAACGGAATCCCAGCCCCAGCGCTTCTGATGTTTCCGGCTCAAACGTGAACGATGCGTCGTTCAGCCCCAGCCGGTCCAACGCCCTCTGCAAGTCCTTAAACTCCGTATCATTAGTCGGGTAGAACCCGGTAAAAACCATGGGTAGCGGCTCCAGGTACCCGGGCAGAGCCGGCACGTCCAGCGTTTCCTTATGGGTAACCGTATCGCCCACCTTAACGTCTCGGATATTGCGGATGCCCGCGATGATGTAGCCCACGTCGCCGGCGGTCAGTTTTTGCGTGCTGAACATCCCCGGATTAAACTTGCCCACCTCCTCTACTTCGTAATCCTCATTGGTCCGCATCATCCGCACGAAATCGCCCGCCTTGATGGTCCCATTAATCAACCGGACGTAAATAATCACTCCCCGGAACTCGTTGTAGACCGAGTCGAAAATAAGCGCCTGCAAAGGCGCGGCCGGGTCGCCTACAGGCGGCGGCACGAAATCTATCACCGCGTCCAACAGCTCCTCGACATTAGTCCCGTCCTTGGCGCTGACCAGCAAGATATCCTCCGGTTTGACGTCCAGCGTATTCTTCATCTCTTCCTTGATAATATCAATCATCGCCGTGGGATGGTCTATTTTATTTATCACCGGAATAATCATCAGGTTAGCCTGTTGCGCCAGCAGGGCATTGGCAACCGTCTGCGCCTGGACGCCCTGGGTGGCATCAACCAACAGCAGAGCCCCCTCGCAGGCGCGCAGGCTTTTCAGCACCTCATAGCTGAAATCCACGTGCCCCGGCGTATCAATCAGGTTCAGCTGGTAGTTCTTATAATGCATCGCCACCGCCTTGGCCTTGATAGTTACGCCCCGTTCCCGCTCGATGGCGTTGCTGTCCAGGTATTGCTTAACCCCGACCATCTTGCGCGACTCTACTGTATTGGTTATCTCCAGGAACCGGTCAGCCAGGGTCGACTTGCCGTGGTCAATATGTGCAATGATGCAGAAATTCCTGATATCTCCTAAAATATTCATACTGTGTATCCCGCAATTTACACCCCTTAATCGCTTGTGTCAAGATTATCATTACCGTCTGGCTTAACTGTTGACATATTTATTTTAATTGCTAACCTGGCAATCATCTAAAACAGAAAGGAAGATGTTATATGAGAAAGACCATAAGGAAATTGCTCTGGGCGGTGTTATTTATCCTGACCGGCGGCGTCATCCTGATGTCTAATTACGGGCTGCTGGGTTTCCACGTTGACCTGTCGCGCGACTGGCCGATAATCCTGATAGCCTGGGGCCTGTTGAAGCTGGTAGACGTCATTATCGGCGGGGATAAGGGGTCGTGCAAAGACTAAGAGCCCCTAACAAAATGAGTCAGTGCGATAAATCGCACCGCTACAATACAACTGTAGCGGTCGGATTTATCCGACTATATTTCATTTTGTTAGACGCTCTAAATATTGCGTCCGGCATATCTAACGCGCTGTAATGAATCGCGCCGATAGGCCTTGTTATTACTTTTGCTTAAGTTCCGGCGGCGCTACCGGCAGCGGCGTAACTGCCGACGGCACCTGTTCAAGCGGCACAGAAGGCGTTTGAATGACGATTACCGGCGGCGGTTTCAGGACATCGCCGAATATATTGTATAACGCCCTCATCATCATCTCATCCTTGATAAACTTGATTATAAGGTCGTAGTCATAAAGCATCACTTCGGGGTTATTCCTTTTGAAGCCGTTGGTCATATCCATAAATTCTTTTATCAGGTTATTCTCGGAAGTAAAATCGTATATCTGGCAGTTGGGCTTGCTTAAGATATCCATCATATTCAGGGCTTTTATCGTGCAATCATTGGACTGCCCCGGGACATTGATTGCATCAACCACCAGCTTAAACAGGCTTTTCCTCAGCCATTCCGACCCTTCGTAAGGCACCTTCTTGCGATAGGGCGAGTTCACCTCCGTTATGGTATAAATCGCCTGCTCGCGGAACTGGGACCGCCAGTAGAGAAGCGAATTCTTGGTCAGCAGGTCGAGGATTTTCTGGTCGTCGACTAATTTAAGGGTATCAACGGCCATATAAGATATGGGGATTTCCGGGGTGGTCGTCAGCCGGTAAAGCTCATCCGACGCCTCTTTGGCCCTCAATCTGCCCAAGGTTTGCATGGTCCTGATGTAAAGCAATCCCCAGTTGAGTTTCTGCTCGTAGCTCATCAGCATATTCCGGCGGGCATTTTCCAGCTGCTCGCGCAAGTTAGTGCCCAGGGAAGGGTCATTGTCTTTCTTGTCGGTATCTTTCTTGGTCGGGTTAGAATCTTTCTTGATTGCGCCGATTCTCCGGAACTCATCAAGCTGTTCTTTGGCCACTTCCGGCGACGGCCAGCCGTACTTGGTTAAATCCATTTTCAGAAGCTGGACTAACTGGGGAATCGCCGGCCGGTATTCCATCTGGTAAAAACAATAAACTATGGCGCAGCGTATTATTAACGTATCTTCGGACATAGGCCGCTCGAACTGTTCCAGCAATATCGGCCCGCACAATGACTGTTGGTATTTTGCCAGGCTGCGGATAGCCCAGAGCTTGATAGGCAGGTCTCTTTCGTTAAGGGCTTCTTTCAGGCGCAATATCTCGGCATCAACATCTGTCACCGTAGGCGCCGGCGCAGGTGCGGGCGTTTTGGCCGGCTCGCCGCCCCAACCGGCCCGGCTGCCGACTAACAATATGGCTAAACCTAATACAAATGCCAACGCCCTTATACTGTTGTATTTCATTAGTAATACTCCGTTAGGTTCTTGAAATCACTTTATCTCCGGCAATACTGCAATACTGCAATACTGCATAAACAAAACGTTTTTGTCAAACTAAATATTACTAATTCAGCATCCGTCATTTAATCACAGATGGTTCGGCAAACTCACCACAAGTTTACACGGATAAACGCTGGATTTCAATCTTACCACGAAGGCACGAAACAAAGAAAGTACGAAATTTAGTGTTTTTCATCTTTCGTGTTTTCGTGGTAAAATTCGGTAAAATTTAAAGTCAGTGGTTTCAGTGTCCTCAGTGGTTTAATATGGCGTATCCGGGTTGTTACAGCCCGGCCGAAAAATATTCGGGGAAAATAATATTTCCACTTGACAAAAATAGCATTTAATCTATACTACTTTCCTATTCTAAAGAAAGGAGAGTCCAAGCGGCAGTTAAATCCACTGATTCCCCATTGGCTTATATCGGGGCGTTGATAATCAGGGGGTTAACATCACAACCAAAACAGGGGGGATTTGTCAACAGCCCCAAATAAATATCCCGACATTCATCGGGAAAGAAAGGATGGCCATCATGATTAAAGTGAAAAAAGGGACGGAGATATGGGTAAAAACTCCCAACAAAATCGGCGTCGCCGCCGGTCTTGCCCGCGTCGTTTCAACAACCAAAACTAATATACTGGCAATGAGCTCCTACGGAGAAACCAACAAAGGTTATTTCAAATTAGTCACCAGCAACAACGCCAAAGCCGCCAAAGCGATAAAGACATTGGGCTACAACGTAAAACAGAACAACGTTTTATTGGTAGAGACGCCCAACAACCCGTCCACCTTCTGGCCGCTGGCGCAAAAGATAGCCAAACGGGGAGTCAACATCAACTACTGTTACGGCACGGCGATGGGCGCAAAAGCCCTGCTGGTGCTGTCCACCAACAACAACGCCAAGGCGATAACGGCGCTCCGGTAAAAAAACAATCAGGGCTGATACCCGCCCCGTCCCCCGAAGACTGTCAGGGGGACGGGGCATACACTATATTCCAGTGTGGCGGGCGCGGAAAAGAAAAGGAAGAACAATTATGAAAACAGGATTTATCTGGGGCGTAATAGTTATGCTGATAGTAGCGGCGTGTGCGGTAATGACAGTTGGCCGGGCAAAAGAACATCCAAAAACCCAGGTGATGGAAATAAAAATACTGCCGAGTAATATATCTCCAACCACCCGCCAGGGCGTGGCCGGCGCTCCGGCCGTAAACGGGCAAATAACAAAGGTAAGGGTTTTGGCATACAGCCCGGATGAGGCGGCTCGCGGGTCTGCAGTTCAAGTGCTTCTGCGATTGGGCGCCCCGGCCGCCATGCCGGAACTTATCCGGTTGATGGCAGCCCCGTATTCGGACGTGCGCGAGGATGCTTTTAACGCCATCAGCCAATTACAGTCCCGGGACCCAAAGCCAATCCCCGATGTGATAGAATCATTATCTGACCCGGATGCGCTGGTGCGTTCCCTGGCGATTTGCCGCCTCAGAGTATTGCAAGCTAACCAGGCCATTCCGGAATTCATCAGGCTGTTATCGGACCCGGACGCAGGCGTGCGCCGTCTGGCGGTTGAGGCGCTCGGAAAATTCCAGGCCACGGATGCGACCCCGGATGTAATCAAATTACTATCCGACCCGGATGCGGATGTGCGCACTTACACAGTCGGCACCCTCAGGGAATTACAAGCCCAGGAAGCCGTCCCGGAGCTTATCAAGTCATTATCAGACGCCGAGGCAAAGGTGCGCCGAGCATCAGTCGAGGCGCTTCTGCGCTTAAACGCCAAACAGGCGATTCCCATATTCATCAGTCTGTTATCCGACCCGGACAGAGGCGTGCGCAGATGGTCCGCCACCGCCCTCGGAGAATTAAACGCCCAGCAGGCCATCCCAGACATAATCAAATTACTGTCAGACCCCGAGGCATATGTGCGCCAATGGTCGGTTTACGCGCTTTTGGATTTAAAAGCCCGCCAGGCCATCCCGGACATAACCGGGCTATTAAAAGACCCGGATTCAGAGGTGCGCCGGTTCGCGGATTATGTCCTTGACCAATTAGGCGCCGCAAAGACAAGCCCGACCGCATATATAGAAGGCGAAATTATAGCGGTCAGCGAAAAGGCCGATTTGAACCTGGTAATTATCAACGTCGGCAAAAACGACGGCGTCGAAGCCGGGATGAAGTTTATCGTATATGGCGATGGTAAATACATCGGCAAAATCCAGGTGGAAAAAGTCGAAGACCATATTTCAATCGCCGTAAGCATAAAGGGCTCCCTGACTGACGGCATTAAAGTCGGCTACAGCGTTGTTACGAGTCCTGATTAATATCGTAAAGCGGAACAGATCCGCATTCGGAAAAGGCTTATAATAGACCCGTTCCCGGGAGACATTTTCCTAAAATAGTCCACTTTTATCCAATTTCAGCTTTTCTCAGACATACCGTAGTCTTTTATCAACCGGCATGGTTTGGTTTGATAACCAATGCCAAGCCTTATCATCAGTGCAAAACAATAAGATTATAAGAAACGGCGTCTGTTTGTTTTCCAAATACGGCCTGTTTACCAAATAAATGCCGTTTCTTTGGTAATCCAATACCAAGTCTTATCATCAATGTAAAACAATACGATTATAAGAAACGGCGTCTGTTTTGGTTAGAGATGCCGTTTCTTTATTAATCCAACGCCGTTCCTTTTGACCATAGACCGTATGGGTAGTGATAAGGATGGGTAGGGCCCCCCCTCCTTATATAAATCATTATTTAATAATGAGTTAGGAAAGCTGAACCCGTGATTTTGGGCTATTTTGGCCCATTTTTCGTGCATTTTTATGGGGAAGGTATGGCAGAAGGACCATAACCCCGGATTGTACTGAGAGGTGAGCTCGCCCGCACGGGTGTTGGGCCGATTAGTTTTCTGCTAAATCCGCTGAATCTGCGGTTGCCTTTGTGGATTTGTCAAACAGCCGCTGGGCCGGACAGCCGAGTTCTCTCTGCCGGCAGTATTTGCAGGCCATCGAGCCGCGCACCAGGGAGTTACCCAGGGATATGAGCAATGCCAGCAAGATGACACACCCTAATAACAACCAGTCGAATCCTTTTATCAGGATGCCAATACTGGCAATTATGGGGATGATGCCGACCAGGAAATCGGGGACGATATCTTTCCAGGTAATCTGGTTGCACTTGAATCTTTCGGGCTGGCCGGGCTTGAAGAACCACCGGCTCAATTTGCCTTTGCCGAAGGCGCAGTATTTGCCGTAATAACAGCAATCAACGCAATGCCCTTTCAAAAGACGCAGTTCCAGAACGGCGATATAGGCCAGATAAGCAACCACTCAGACAATCCCCAACCGGTAGAGTATGAACACACCAATGGAGTACATAGCCAGTGAAAATAGATTGGCTATAGCAATCATCCAGAACGGATAGTTGTCGTAATATTTCGGCTGTTCCATTATCTTCAACTGGTCCCGTGCACTGCGTGCAGGGATAAATTCATAAGATTAGCCACAGATTATACTTCGGCAGTTGGAGGAACGACTTACTGCCGAGTATCCTCGGCTATAACACTCCTTTGTCGTTAACAGCCGATGGACACAGATTAACACTAATCGTCACTAACTCCCAGCTCTTTTAGCGCCGCACGGGCACGGGCTGAATAATCGTCACCCCACTCTAAGGCTGAGAATTGTTTTATATCTTCTATTAATTTTGCCGGGACTTTATCCTTAGCACCTAATTCTACTAGAACCACTGCCGCAAGACCACGAATTTCCTTGACCTTATCATCTAAAACCTTGATTAATTCAAGTATAGATTCTTTGGCATCAAGTTGTCCCAATACATCAACAGCCAACCGGCGAACCGCTGGATGATTATTCTGTAATAGTGTGGTAATCTGTGGAATAGCCTCTTTAGCACCAAGTTCCCTCAATGCCCCAAGAGCCGAGCAGCGAACCTCTAGGTCATTCTCCTGTAATAGTTTGGTAATCTGCGGGATAGCTTCTTTAGCATTAAGTTGTCCTAATGCATGAGAAGCCGTGCTACGAGCTAACCAGTTACTATTCTGTAATAATTTAATAAATTCCGGGATTAATTCTTTAGCGTCAAGTTGTCCCAATGCCCAGATAGCCGATCCACGAACCTTCCAGTCATTATCCTGCAATAATCTGGTAATTTCAGGGATAGCTTCTTTAGCGCCAAGGTCCCTCAATGCCCGGACAGCCGACCTGCGAACCTCTGGGTCTGTATCCTGCAATAATCTGGTAATGTCCAGAATTGCGTCAAGTTGTCCCAATGCAACAATAGCCGATGAGCGAACATTTGGGGCATTATCCTGCCCCCGTGCGGGGGGGGCTCACCTCTAATAATTTGATAATATTTGTGATAGCTTCTTTAGCGCCAAGTTTACCCAATGCACTAACAGCCGAGTTGCGAACATCCGGGTTTTGACTTGTGAGTTGCGCCAGTGCTTTATTTATCTTATACTGGCGTTGCACCGGGTAGATGCCGGCCCCGAGCAGGACCAGAATTGTCAAGACGATGCTTAACTTAAAAAAATTATTCATAGGATACACGGATCCCATTCACTTCGTTCAGGGATAAGGGACACTAACTCGCTGTGCTTGAAGTGTCCCTAAATATAAGCGCAGAATAGCACGGGGCGGGAGAATGTCAATTAATATTATCCAGCCATCCTACGCTGTTCCGCCATCCGCCGCTCCGAAGCTCTGGAATGGCGAAGGACGGTAGCTACGGAGTGGTGAAGGACAGCATCCGATTTATTGCCCGAAGCGCCGGCCGGGCGATGTCGTCCGGCACGGTTACCTTATAAGCCATATCCTCCAGCGACCAGAGCACTTTTTCCAGGGTGTTCAGTTTCATATTGGGACAATCGGCCAGGACGGACGCCTCGATGAAGACCTTGCCGGGGTTTTCCTTTCTCAGGCGGTGGAGGATTCCGATTTCGGTGCCGATGATGAATTCCTTGTCCGAACTGGTCCGGCAGAATTCTAATATGCCGCTGGTGCTGGCGACCTTGTCGGCCATATCAACTACCTCGGTTGAACATTCGGGGTGGACCACGACCAGGGCTTTGGGATACTGCGCCTTCCGGGATTTTATATCGGATGCCAGTATCCGCTGGTGGGTCGGGCAATACCCGCGCCAGAGTATCATCTGCCGGTGCGTCTGGGTCTGCACATAGTTGCCCAGGTGCTGGTCGGGTATGAAGATAACAGGTTTGTCCTTGGGCAGGGATTGGACTACCCGGACGGCATTGGACGAGGTGCAGCAATAATCGCTTTCGGCTTTGATGGCGACGCTGGAGTTGACATAGGTGACGACCAGCGCATCGGGATGCTGTTTCTTCAGTTCCCTGAGCTCGCGGACGGTTATCATATTGGCCATGGGACAGCCGGCCCGGTCATCGGGCATAATCACGGTCTTGCCCCGCATAAGTGCGGGACTGTCTGCGGCCTTGCCCGGGCAGAGAATAGCGGCGGTCTCGGCCATAAAGTTGACGCCGCAGAAGACGATAACCTTGGCTGTGCTTTTAGCGGCGGCCTTGGCCAGGTCCAGAGAATCGCCCAGATAATCGGCAATGTCCTGGATTTCCGGACGCTGGTAGTTGTGCGCCAGGATTATGGCGCCGCGTTCGGCCTTGAGCTTGTTTATCCTGTCTATGATGTTGTTCATTAATCCCCTATTATTCATAAACACTTTGCTTTTATAGCAAAGTGCTAAAATTAAGGTAATCGGGATTGCCCGGCTGTCCCTCTCACAGGGAGGCTGCGCACTAAACCTCTCGCCCCCGATTCCATCGGGGTCTGCGAGGGCTAACGGGCATTATTCACCCCGAAAGCATTCGGGATGAATAATCCGGGTTAATCCCCTTGTTCTTCTTGTTCTGTGTCGTCGTTGTCCGATTCCAGACTTTCAATCATTTCCTGAATGCCGGGGTAGTCGGGTTCGATTTCCACGGCGGTCCGGAAATCGGACACGGCGCCGTCGTAATCGTCCTGGTTCAGATAGGCCAGCCCGCGGTTGAACCAGGCGTCGGCGTTTTTGGGGTTGAGTTCTATAGCTTTGGTATAATCTTCGATGGCCTTGTCGTATTCGCCCTGCTCGTCATAGGCGATGCCCCGGCTGACGTAAGCGAAAGAATCGGACGGATTAAGCCCAATGGCACGGTTGTAATCGGCGATGGCCCGGTCGTAATCGCACAGGTATTCATAGACGGCGCCCCGGCTGCAATAGGTCAGGCTGTCAGCCGGATTGAGGCCTACGGCCCTGGTGTAGTCGGCGGCGGCGTTGTCGTATTCGCCCAGACGCTCGAACATCAGCCCGCGGTTAATATAGATGCTGGCGTCGTTGGGGCTGAGTTCCAAAGCGCGGGTGTAATCGGTCAATGCCTGTTCGTAGTTGCCCTGGTCGCCGTAGAAGAATCCCCGGTTGACGTAGGCGCTGACATTGTTGGGGTTGAGTTCGATAGCTCGGTTGTAGTCAAACACGGCTTTTTCGTAATCGCCGGCGCTGTCGAAATCCAGCCCGCGGTAAAGGTAGGCGTCGGACAGTTCCTTTTTGACATCAACCAGGTCCGGGTTGTGCGGGTCGGCTTTCAGGGCGGCGCTGACCGCGTCATAGGCGTCGTCAAACCGACCGGCGTCCATCAGAATCTTGATGATGGTGATATCCGTTTGCGCCGGTGGCACCTGCGAGGCGTCCTGCCGGGAATCGCATCCGGCAAAGATGATCACCATCCCAATAAATATTATAGCGTATAGGCTGCGGGTTTTTACCATAGTTAACTCCTTGCTGAGAATCATAATTTGATTACCTGTGAAGCATAAGGATTGTTTACTCTTTTTTCTGGACAATCTTTACCCTTGTCGCACTTACATTAGAAGATGCCATACTAGCGGGTTTATCCTCTAAAAGATAGCCTTTCTGAAGCAATATTTCTCTTATCTCATCAGCCTTTTTATAATCCTTTCGACGGCGGGCATCCTCACGCTTTTGTTTAAGCTCTTCTATCTCAGCCGGAATAGCAGTTTCCGTTTCAGCCAATACGCCGAGCACGCCGTCAAAACTGTTGAGCAGTTCTTCCGCAGAAGAAGCAAAGTCCAGGGTAATTGGAATTTTGTTGGACTCGCGGATGAAGTCAAAGATGCAGGCCAGGGCCTCGGAGATATTAAGGTCGTTATCCATAGCTATTTCAAAATCAGCCCGGGCAGTTACCAGCAGTTGTTTTTGTTTATCCGTTAGCGGAGAGTTGGAATCAGCATTACGCTCGTTAAGCATAATCCTGAAATCAGCCAGGCGCTGTAAAGCGTTCCTTGATGCTTCCAAGCCCTCCAGCGTAAAGTTCAACGGCTGTCGGTAGTGCGTATTCAAAAGAGCGTATCTTAATGTTGGCGCTGAAAATCCTTTAGCCAGTATGTCGCGCACAGTGTAGAAGTTGCCCAGTGATTTGGACATTTTCTGGTTATTGACCAGCAGATGCTTGATATGGAACCAGTAGTTTATGACCTTGTGGCCGAGAGCGCCTTCGGACTGGGCGATTTCGCACTCGTGGTGTGGAAAAATATTATCCTCACCGCCGGTGTGGATATCAAACCTATCGCCCAGGTATTTCAAGGACATAGCCGAGCATTCGATATGCCATCCCGGGAAGCCCTTGCCCCGCATAAGTGCGGGACTGACTGCGGTCTTGCCCCAAGGGCTGTCCCACTGCATTAGATGCTTGGGGTCCTGTTTCCAGAGAGCGAAGTCGAGCGGACTCTTCTTTTCCGAGTTGACCTCGATGCGCGCGCCGGCCATAAGTTGGTCAAGCGGGTTGCCGGAGAGCCGCCCATAATCCGGGAACTTGCTGATATCGAAATAGACATTGCCATTCACCTCGTAGGCAAATCCCTTCTGGATAAGGATTTTAATCATGCCTATCATTTCTGGGATGTGTTCGGTGGCCAGCGGGTATTTTTCGGGCGGTTTAATATTAAGCAGTTTGGATAGCTCCTTAAATTCCCGGGTATAGAATCCGGTTATCTCCAAAGGTGATTTCTGCTCCTTGCGGGCGGCCGCCTGTATTTTATCCTCGCCCGCAACGCCGGAGGACAGGTCGTCATCCGTGGTCATATGGCCGACATCGGTGATATTCATTATCTGGGTAACCCGGTAACCCTTGTATTCCAGGTAGCGCCTGAGCAAATCAGCGCAGACGAACGAGCGGAAGTTGCCGATATGCGGATGGCTGTAAACGGTCGGGCCGCAAGAATACATCAGGACCCGGTCCGGCGTAATAGGGCTAAATTCCTGCTTACATCTGGCGTAAGTGTTGTAAAGATTCAATGCCATATTTATATCACTGCCAATACCAGCGCGGCGATGGCGTTTTTCCCTCCGATGGGACCGAGCCCTTCCATGGTCTTGGCCTTAACATTAACCAGTTTAGGGCTGATGCCCAGCAGGCGGGCGATATTGCGGCTGATGGCCTTTTTATGCCGGCCCAGCTTGGGCGCCTGTGCAAAAATGATGCTATCAATTTCTTTTACCCTATGCCGGACTGATTTCAAGCCTAGGGTTTTGAGCGCGCGCTTAAGCAACTCGACGCTGGAAATATCTTTATATGCCGGGTCCGTGTCCGGAAACATATCGCCGATATCGCCGGCCTTGGCCGCGCCCAGGATAGCGTCTATCAGGGCGTGCAGCAGAACATCTGCGTCCGAATGGCCTAACAAACCTTTGTGGTGTTTTATCCGCACACCGCCGATAACTAATTTGCGGTTTTTGGCTAAGCGATGAATATCGAATCCGATGCCTAACATAGCCGCAGATTACACAGATAAACGCAGATAATCAAGAAAAATGAATGTCTGGTTGGCAACGGTTTGCCACTGTTAGGCCAATAAAAAAAACCCGGCCTTGATTCAGGATCAAGGCCGGGTAAATAGAATTTGACCAGTTTAGAATTTTAGTTTGCTATCTAAAACTATCATCTGCATACCGCTTGATTTCACGCCGTATCCGCCGGTTGAGGTGAAGAAGTCTCCGCCGGTCAGTTTGGCATAGCCCAGTGTGAAAGACAGGTTCTTATTGAAATGCAGGGTGGCCACGACGTCGATTTCCGTGCCCAGATTCTTACTGACCGTCTGGCCTGCTGTCTTGGTAGCCGGGTCTGCTACGAGCGAGAATGTGCCGAAAATCAGCTTTACGTCGAGCGGTTCGGGAGTTCCGTCCTTTTCGATATCCAGCTGTTGCGTAAGGCCTGCTTCCATCTTAAGAACTTTGTAATTGCTGTCTATGTCAAGCCCCCAGATATTATCTTCCAGAATCAGGGTAGACTGGACATTTTCATAGGACATAAAGTTCTTATTCTTTGTGGTGGTTCCGCCGCCACTGAGATACCAGTAGGAAACATCAATATAAGGTTTAAGGGCTGGGTTCTTGATATCGTATTTCCCGCCTAACCTGTATGCTGATGAGCTCTGGTCGATGCCGGTTGCGAAATCGCCGCTCTGGGTGTAATATTCGCCGTAGAGTTCCAGGTCTGGCATAGCGCCGAAGTAATTGCCGCCTACGCCGATGGTCTGGATATCCAGTTTGGTGCCTTCGTTGAAGGTCTTGCTGACGGTGGCGGTAGCGGTATTCCTGGGGTCTCCGCCCGGAACCTTGTACCAGCCGACCAATCCGGTTATCCGCTCGTCGGTGCGTCCGGCCAGCGATTCGTTAACCACGCCCCAGTAGAAGCTGACCTTGTAGTTGTTGTTCTTGAGCGAACCGTAGTCGAAACGGGCGCCGCCGAATTCGCAGGTATCCTTGGCAATGCCGCCGACAACCTTGTAGATATTGGCTTCGGTATACGGCAAATTCATTGTCCTGGAATTATTTGTATCCATGAAAAACGCATCGCCGTTTTCACGGACCGCGAACTTCAGGTTCTGCCCGCCGTATTTGAAGGTCAACTCGTCAATAATCAGCTTCTCCACCTGGACATAAGCCTGTTCCACGGCCATTTCGATGTTATCGCCGCCGAAGAAATCGACGTTAGCCGCGGTACCGATTGCGGCATCAAGACGCCGGTTCTGGAGCTGGACCAAGGCGGTGACTTTATCGCCCACATCGATTCCCAGATTCAGGGTGATCAGCGGTGACCAGAACAGGTCGCTGGCTTGTTTCCCCGGTTTAGGCACGCAGTCCAGAACGCTGGTAACGCCTGAATCGCGGGAAACCATGGTGTTGTCAAAACTGCCGTTAATGGTGATTTCTCTGGCGCTGGCGACATCCTTGCCGGTTGACACGCCGGCCTGGACGCTGAAAGACAGCGCAAACACCATTACTAAAACTATTAACCCAATTTTCTTCATATGCTCCTCCTTAATTGTCGGCATCGTGTCTTCTCACCTCTGATATGATGCCTGATATCAAAGCGTGATAGCAAAACTAATATGATAAACTAAACTGGCCACCTCCTTTCAATATAAGAGCCCAACAGGGATTTCTCCCTATCGGACATAATACCAGAGTCGGTTTTATATATTTATTTTTCGTCAAGGCGAGCGGATAACTTTAATAAAATATCAAGATAAGCCGGTAGAATAGAAAGGGCAGGGCTTTTTTAACCCTGCCCCAAGAAGGTTAGATTATTTGGTGTAACTGTAAAAACCAACTCCGGTTTTCCTGCCCAGATGACCGGCCGCGACCATCTTTTTAAGAAGCGGGCAGGGACGGTACTTGGGGTCGCCCAGGCCTTTGTGCAATACCTCCAGGATAGCCAGGCAGACATCCAGCCCGATTAAATCCGCCAGCGCCAGCGGACCGATGGGATGGTTCATACCCAGCTTCATTACTTCGTCAATCGCTTCCTTGGTGGCTACGCCTTCCATCAGGGCGTAAATAGCTTCATTAATCATCGGCAACAGCACGCGGTTGGCAACAAATCCCGGTGCATCATTGACTTCGATCGGTATTTTACCCAGCTTTTTGGATAATTCGTTCACCACCTGCACGGTCTGTGCTGAAGTAACCAGCCCTTTGACTACTTCAACCAGTTTCATTATCGGAACCGGGTTCATAAAATGCATCCCGATGACCTTGTCCGGACGTTTGGTAGTAGCCGCCAGTTCGGTAATGGAAATAGACGAGGTATTGGACGAAATTATCACCTCCGGTTTCAGCATAACGTCTAACCTGCTGAATATATCCCGTTTCAACTTAAGGTCCTCAATCACCGCCTCGACCACGAAATCAACCGTCTTGATTTCATCTAAATTAATCGCGGTTTTAATGCGCTTGAAAATATTATCTGCCGATTCCTGCAGTAAATTCTTCTGTTGCATCTTGTCCAGGCTGGTGCGGATGGTTTTTAGCCCGCGGTCTACGAATTCCTGCTTTACATCAACCATAGTAACGTTATGCCCGGTCATAGCGAATACCTGGGCAATGCCATTTCCCATTGTTCCCGCGCCGATTACGGCGACATTATTGATTAACATATTATTCTCCTTTTATATATAATCATCAGCAAAACCAGCATCTTTGCACATTATATACAAAAGTAATTTATGTCAATATAATCACCATTCAAGGGTGGGTCTGCCCAAACGGCCGGCGTCGTCCGGTCAGATAGGTGTTTAGGGTTTGCAGAGGAACTCTTTTGCAGATACACCTCCGGTCAGGCACGTGGGATTCTCTATCTACCCACCCCAGGTGTGCATAGAAGACACCAGATACCGGTTATATATCCACCGACCGTTATAGAGTAAGGCACCAGGGGTGTGCATAGAATTCACGGGAGGCGGTCTATATAATCACCGGCCGTGGTATAGCAAATGACCAGAGGTGTGCATAGAAGATACCGAATACCGGCTATATATCCACCAGACGTGATATGGTAAGACACGAGGGGTGTGTATAGAAGACACCGGATACCGGCTATACATTCACCAGTCGTGATAGGGTAAGGCACGAGAGATGTGTATAGCAATCAGCGGGGATGGGCTATACAGGCACGAGGAGCGGGCAGGTAAGGCAGGAGGGGTGGGCTATCCTCCCTGTGGATAACTTCTCTACCATATATAGTGGTTTAGCACTATAAATACACCACATATTGTGGTTCTGCAAAACCCAAGGTGCTCATTTTCGGGACGGTGGGTCAGGTATTATTCGGCTATCAGAGCTGTTCCTACCCGGGGATAGCCGGGCCATTACTCTTGTATATTGACGCGTGTGTCTGAATCTTTCCTTTATCAGAGCTGTGAGTAGCAGAACGATTAATATAACAGGACTTACGGTAGTTGTTCAGTATATCCCGCGACTGGCGATAGGGTTGGAACTGAAGCAGGATAAGAAGAGCCGTTTAGAGTTTTGTAGTCTATGCGGATACGACCAGCATAAAAATACCTAAGTGTAAATAATTATCTGAATACTGAAAAGTTTCAGGACGAAAACCCAAACGGACTACTTCACTATCAAAATGAAATGCTTTGGATAGTTACCATGCCTTGGCCGCTTCTGGCGCCGGAGGAGTTGGATGTATTTGCGCCGGTATTGTAAGAACCACCGCCACCGCCGGCTCCGTTTTGGTTGTAAGTGCCACCGCCACCGCCTGAGTAACCACCCCCACCGCCGGCCGGTAGACCAACTCCACCGCCACCGCCGAATCCACCGTGTAAATTATATTCACCCCAACCTGTGTTCATTAACCCCCCGGTCCCGCCATTTAAAAATGACAGGGCGCCATACGTGCCATCCCCGCTAAAACCGGCGCTAGCTCCACCATTAGAAGAAGTCCCCCCGGCTCCGCCGCTACCGCCGGCCTGTCCTCCTTGACCGGCTGTTCCGCTTGTCGCGGTTGTTCCACCTATGCCATTGCTGGCATATCCGGGATAGTTATTGGCACCCCCACCGCCGCCGGCAGCAATCAAAAGCGTGCTGGTGGATTGATTGTAAACAAATGTTCCGCCGCCGCCGCCGCCGGACTGCTGGCCTTGACTATTGGGTCCTCCAATCCCTTGTTGGCCTACTAATATTTTGATGGTCTGCCCTGCAGTTAGAGTAAAATCTCCGCGCATCCTGGCGCCTAAACCACCGTTATAACCAGTGATGCTACCACCTTGAGCGCCCCATGCTTCTATACGGTAAACACCAGGATCTACTACAGTAAACGTTTGAATTGTCCCATTGCGGCCGGTTGAGGTATTATTAAAAGTAAGATTTACCGGGGCGGCAAATGTTGTGTGGGTAATTGTATTAGTATAGTCGCTATCGCCCATACCATTATATGCATAAACCCTATAAATATAGGACGTGAGATTCGCCAAGCCGCTATTAGTATATGAATTGACGTTAAGAGGAACTGTGGTAAGTAATGAGAATCCTGTATCAGTGGTTTTACGTTCTATCTTAAAACCAGTCTCGCCTATAGAGTTATCTGTCCATTGCAGACTGATAGAAGCACTATTAGCGGTGGTGGTTATAAGAGAAGTTGGCGCCAGCGGCACTACGGTTTGTGCAATGGCCTGGTCGGAATAAGGATGGTCTAAGAGTAAATTATAAGACCTGACCCGGTAATAATATGGTGCGCCGGCTGAAACACCAGTATCGGTATACACCATAGTATTGGCCGGTACGGTATCAATCTGACCCCAACTACTGCCGTCCGGTGAACGTTCAATCTTAAATCCGTTCTCGCTGGGCGAATTGTCCTGCCAGGTCAGCACAATCTCCGTCCCGGAATTTACTTGCGCAATCAAGTTAGTAGCTACATTTAAATTTTCGCCATATAAATACCTCACTATTACTATACCAGAGCCGCCAGCACCCGATCCACTAGGCCAATTCTCACTGGATCCATAGTAGGAACCGGCGCCGCCGCCGCCGCCGGTATTTGGAATTGCAGTAGGAGTGCCGCTTCCTCTGGTTGTTGAGTTAATCTCATTAGTGTAAGTAGTATTACCGTAGTATGAGGTAGTACCACAACCACGGCCTCCGCCGTCAAAACCATCTCCGGCCCGGTCACTGGTGTTACCGCCGCCGCCGCCGCCGCCGGCATAATATTGTAATGAGCCGGATATTGAACAGGCAAACCCGGTTCCGCCATTGCCGCCTGGAGCTGAGCTACTACCGGCAACTCCGGCAGAGCCGGCGCCGCCGCCACCGCCGCCAGTCCATGAAACTGCATCGTTCCCGCCGGCGTTTCCATAACCGCCTGTTTGAGTAGAAGTACCTCCAGTGCCGCCGCCACCGTTGGGCTGGGCGGCGCCGCCGCCGCTACCCCCATTTTGACCAGGCCCACCGGGCGAGACGCCTGAGCCGCCGCCGCCGCCGCCGCCAATCGCTGTGAGCGAGCCAAAAACAGAATTTGCTCCATTGTTACCTATACCGATAGTGCTATTGGGAATCGCGGCACCGCCATTTCCAACCGTTACCGTCATAGTCCCTGAAATTACGGAAAACGCAGCATTAGACATCACACCACCGCCGCCGCCGCCACCGTTGCCATTGGTAGTATTGTGATTCCCGCCGCTTCCGCCGCCGGCAACCACAAGAACTTCGACATTCCCGCCACCAGTCACATTAAAGGTGCCGCTTGAAGTGAAAGTATGGATTTTGTAACCGCCCGAATATGTAATTGTTCCGCCTGTTGCCGTAATAAAATATGTAGTATCCAAAACCACATTAGAATAATTGCTATCGCCGATACCATTATAAGCCAAAACCTTGTAAGTATATGTGTTTCCCGTTATAAGTCCGTTATTGGTATAGGAAGTGGTATTACAGGCAAGCGAGGCAACCAAAGTGTAGTTCACGCCATCCACAGAACGCCATACTTTAAACCCGGTCTCGCCCACAGAGTTATCTACCCATTGCATAGAGATATTATCTGCGCCAACGGTATTGGTTATCAAGTTAGTCGGGTCGGCAGGTAAAACAGTTCTGGCAGACTCTTCATTGGACCAGGAGTCATTACCTACCGCATTATATGACCTAACCCGGTAGTAATAGGTAGTATCAGGCGTAACCGTATAATCTGTCCATGCGGTGGTATTAGCCGGCACCGTGGCAATCTGAACCCAGTTACTGGTATCATTGATAGAGCGCTCTATCTTGAAGATTTCCTCACCAGAGGTATTATCCTGCCAGGTTAGGTCAATCTGGGTACCAGAAACAACGCTGGTGGTTAAAGAAGTAACGTTGAGCACGGTTACGGCATCGCTCTCTATTATCAGCGTGTCTATAAACGGCGTGGCCGCAGGGTTCGTAGTTGCCAATGTCGCTTTCCAGCGCAGGTCGGTACCGGTAATAGGAAAGGTATATACCACATTGGGAGTAACCGGATACCAATTTGTCCCGCCGTTGGCTGTTGCCTGATAGGCAATAGTGGTATTTGCCGGCGTAGACTGGGTTGGTGTTAGTCGGACAACTGTTGCGGCTGTTGAGCCGAAGTTAATCTTAATAGATTGAGCAATTCCTGATGGTGTATAAGTGCCATTAAGCGGTAATTTCACAAGACCTGTAGAGGCATCCCACCAATCGGTGCTGGCAGAGGCATCACGATAGGTGGTACTAGCGAAGGTCTCGGTAAGAACTACAGCCATATCCATTGTTGCGGAAAACAAAACATCAGAATACGCGCTGTTATCAATGCCGTTATAAGCCCGGACACGGTAATAATAGGTGGTATTGCGCTTGAGCCCGCTGTTAGTATACGAGGTCGTGTTAGGAGAAACCACCGCAATCTCGGCCCAACTACTGCCATCTAATGAGCGTTCTATCTTAAAGCCGGTCTCGTTTATCGCGTTGTCTGCCCAGGAGAGACTAATAGAATCACCCCCGACAGGAACAAGCGCCAGGTTCGTCGGTGCATTAGGGACGGTTGTTCGGGTAACTTCCTGATTGGAAGCAGTGCCATTACCGCCGGAGTTATAAGACCTGACCCGGTAGTAATAAGTTGTATAGAACAGCGCTGAAGTATCAGAGTATGAAGTAATATTGGCGCCAACGGTAGTCAATAACGAGTAATCAACTCCGTTGGTTGAGCGTTCTATCTTGAAGGATTCTTCAGACAGGGAGTTATCCTGCCAGGACAGGTTAATTTGATTAGATGAAACCACCGTGGCAACCAGATTAGTCGTAACGTCTATCTGGTTTTCCGCGCTAACTGCCACGGCAGGTTCTGGAGAGGCACAAGACCTGGCAAAATAGGTATCGGTTACCTTGGCCTGTGTCCCGGGCAGGCCGCCGGTCTTGTCATAGCGCCCGCCGATATTAAATCCAGAAGAACTGACTGGGGTATTGCGCTGGGTCGCGCCGTTATCACCTATTTGTCCTTCACTGCCACGCCCCCAGGCCCAGACCGTGCCGTCTGATTTCAGGGCTAAAGAATGGCAATAGTTCGCGCCTATCGCTACCATATCTGTCAAGCCAATGGTCTGAACCGGAATCTTGCGCTGGGTAATAGAATTATCACCCAATTGACCATAATTGTTGACACCCCAGGCCCAGACCGTGCCGTCTGACCTCAGGGCCAGCGATTGATTATAACTTGCGGCAATCATAACTATGTTTGTCAGGCCTGTTGAATTACTGGTCTGGACCGGGGTGGTGCGCTGGGTGATAGAGTTATCGCCCAATTGGCCATTATTATTATATCCCCAGGCCCAAACCGTGCCGTCGGATTTCAGGGCCAGGGAGTGATTTTGTCCGGCGGCTATGGCAATTACATTTGTCAGGCCGGTAACTGTGACAGGGGCAAGACGCTGGGTGGTAGAGTTATCGCCCAATTGCCCGTAATTGTTATACCCCCAGGCACAAACCGTGCCGTCTGACTTCAGGGCTAAGGAATGCTGATATCCCGCGGCTATCGCAACCACATTGGTTAAATTACCCCATACGTTTGGCGGCTGGACGCCGCTGGCGTCTGATTTGTTTGAACCATTATTCTTTGAACCGCCGCCGCCGCCGTTTCGTTGGCTACTTTGATCATAAGAACCACCGCCTCCGCCGGAATAGCCGCCGCCGCCGCCGCCGCCAATGTTCCAGGAATAAGCCGCGCCGCCGCCGCCAAAGCCGCCATCAGAGCTGCTGGTTCCCCCTACTCCACCATTTAAAAAGCTCGCACCGCCACTACCAACCGCTATAGAACCCGTGCCGGTGGCATCACCGCCGTCTGTGCCGTTCCCCCCGGCTCCTCCGCTATCAGTACTATTATTGTAACGACAGTCACCGCCTTTTCCGGAGTATCCACCGCCGCCTGCGCCTGAGCCGCAAGAACCACCACCGCCGCCGCCACCATTAGTACCGCCTTTACCGTCACGAGAGTTTGACGCGCCACCGTCAGTTCCGGTAACGGTTGTATTACCAGGTTTTCCGCTTTCACTACCTCCAGCACCGCTACCGCCACCGGCAATTAGCAAGATGGTATTATCCGACAGCGTTACAAATGAGCCACCGCCGCCGCCTGCTCTGCTGCTGGACGTTCCTTGCTGCCCGACCAATATCTTTAATTGTTGCCCGTTAGTTAATGCAAAATCCCCCCGCATCCGTGCGCCTAAACCGCCGATATAACCACTGCAGTCACCGCCTTTAGCGCCCCAAGCCTCTATGGTATAGGTGCCGTCCTGTGTTATGTTAAATGTCTGTATCGTTCCAGTTCTGCCGATTGAAGTAGCAGTAAAGGTATAAACCACAGATTGAGGTGAAAGAATAGTTACCACTCCGTCTCCTAAAAGAGCCTTATTTGTTTGAACCGGGGTATTGCGCTGAGTGATTGAGTTATCACCTAATTGCCCAGTGGTGTTATAACCCCAGGCCCAGACCGTGCCATCGGATTTAAGAGCTAAACTTTGATAATAACCGCCTGCAATAGCCACGACATTTGTCAGGATGCTGGTTTGAACCGGGATATTGCGCTGGGTCGCGCCGTTATCACCTATTTGCCCTTCACTGCCGCGCCCCCAGGCCCAGACCGTGCCGTCGGACTTCAGGGTTAACGAATGATAATAGCCGCCGTGTGATGTTAGTCCGCCCAGCGGGCCATCCCATTTCCAGTTCCATTGCGCGGCTGAAAAGACGGCTAAAGTAGAGGCTGATGCAGCAGAAGGATTGCCATAGTACATAATGATGCCCGTATTACCGTTTGGTAAAGAGGGTATCTTGACCAAGATTCTTGTTGTTGCGGTATTCATAGTTATCGAATCAATCCAGTAATCAAAAGCCTGGGTTGCTGAGGAATTAGTAAACCTGATATCGTTACCTGACGCCTGCATTTTTCCGGCAGAAAACAGAGAGGCTGTATCTATTGTTACTAATATCTGATAATTCGTCAGGGTAGAACCGCTGTTGGTAATCGTGATTGGCCTGAAATATTGCCAGTTGCCACCGCCATAATCAGAAAGCGTCCTGGCAATACTGCGATATGTTGTCCAGGGGGTGACGATGTTTGTGCCGATGCCCTGAACGCGCCAGTAATAGGTGGTGAAATTAACCAGCCCGGTGATATTGTAAGAGGTTATAGTAATGCCGGTTTGGTCTATCATATTGTTGATAAAATTCGGGTCCCTGCCGAATTGCAGGCGGTAGGACGAGTTATAATCACCCGGCGCCCAGGTCAGGCCTGAACTGGCTGAAGATGTTATGGTCCCATTAGGCGGTGAGACAAGGGCCGGATTCCCGATATAGGTACAAAACTGCCGGCATAAAGACCAGTCACCGTCGCCGCCGGCATTGCTTGCCTTAACCTGCCAGAAATAATTGGTCGCATAAGCCAGCGTTGGGGTATGGGACGTAACGGCAATACCGGGCTGGTCAATTATAATATTAGTGAATATCAGGTCAGTAGCAACCCTGATGCGGTATGATGTGGCGGTACTAGAGGGATTCCATTTCAGTTCCGGGGTAATCGTAAGGCCAGTAGAGCCGTCCGCAGGCGAATCCAGGGTGGGCGGGGCCGGCGGCTCGACAATTGTGGTGAACGACCGGGTTGCGGACCACGGGCTGGCGCCTCCGCCGTTTGCCGCATAAACACGCCAGTAATAAGTCTTGGAATTTGACAGTAAAGTTATATAGTAAGAGGTATTTAAGATGCCGCTATAGTCTCTTACAATATTAGAGAAAGACGAGTTGGTTGATATCTGAATTCGGTAAGATGACGCGCCGGCTGAGGTGTTCCAGGTCATAGTTATATTTGTCGGCTGGTCTACGGCGCTGTTCTCGGGCGATACAAGCGTGGGCTGAGGCGGCGGAACAACCACTGTGGTAAACTCAAAGACCTCTGACCAGGAAGATGTGCCGCCGGCATTGGTGCCTCTGACACGCCAGTAATAAAGCGTACTAATAATCAGGTTGGTTGTCGGACAAGATGTAACAACTATTCCGGATTGGTCAATAACAGGCGAGGTAAAGTTTGAAGTTGTTGCTAACTGGAGCTGATAAGTAGCGGCGCGATCCGCCGGGTACCATGATAAAACGGTGTTAGTAACGACGCCGGTTGCGCCCTGAATCGGGGATTCCAGAATGGCTATCGCCGGCGCGGCGATGATGGTGGTAAAACTATTGGTCGTTGACCAGTCGGAGCTGCCGCCGACATTAACGCTTTTTGCATGCCAGTAATAAGTCGTTCCGTTAACCAGTCCGGGCGTCCAATTTGTGCCGGTGATGCCGTTTTGTTCCGCAACGATACTATTGAAACCGGAATCAGCAGCTATCTGTACCTGATAAGATGAAGCTCGGGCTGCGGCATTCCAGGAAAGATTGGTGCTTATTGGCTGGTCAATCGCCAGATTCGCCGGGGTGTTAAGAACCGGCTGGGCCGGAGCGGCGATTATGGAGGTAAAATGATAAGCATTGGACCAAACGGACGTGCCGACATTATTAGTGCATCTTACCCGCCAGTAATAAGTTGTTGCGTTGCTGAGAGATTGAGCGGATAGAGTTCCGGCGATGCCGTTAACGTCGCATATCAAAGTCGAGAAATCCGAGAGCGTGGAAATCTGGAGTTGGTAAGAAACCGCACCGGTTGCCGCCGCCCAGGTAAATGTTACCGGAACAAAGATATCGCCTGCGAAATTAGCCGGTGAAACCAGGTTCGGCGGCCCAACAATCGTAGGGAATAACCAGGTTGTTGACCATCCCCCGCTGCCACCCGCATCAACACCCCTAACCCGCCAATAATATACCGTCCCGTTTGCCAGCCCGTTAAGTTGATAATAAGAGTCAGTGGTTATCAGTTGTTGAGTGTCAGCGGAAAAATCCCCGGCCGTAGAAACCTCAAGTTGATAGGATATAGCGCCGGTTAGCGCATTCCAGGATAATGTCGGGTTAGTGGAAACAGCAGCCCCGGGATTATTCGAAGGCGCTGCAAGCACCGGCGGATCTAACAATGTAGTAAAAGACCGGGCGGCAGACCAGTCAGATCCGCCGCCGATATTGGATGCTTTAACACGCCAGTAATAGGTTGTTTTATAAGCTAAAGCGGCGGTTATGGTTGAGGTTGCCGTAAGCCCGTTTTGGTTTATTACAATACTGTTAAACCCGGAATCGGCAGCCACCTGACATTGATAGGCAGTTGCACCGCTGACGGCTTGCCAGGCTAACGTCGGCGTCAAAGAAACAGCCAACGCCCCGTTAAGAGGGAGGAACAAACTCGGCTGGGCCGGCGGCGGAACATTTACAGTAAATTTATAGGATGCTGACCAATTACCCGGTCCCGCAATATTAACTCCTTTTACACGCCAGTAATAAGTAATCGACTGGTTAAGCGATTGAGCCGCCGAAACTGAGGTTATGCCGGTAAGGTCATAAACCAAACTGGCGAAATTCGAGACGGTAGAGATTTGAACATTATATGAAGCCACATTACCCACGGCAGCCCATGATAATACCGGGACAAGCTCCGGAACCGTGGAATTATCCAAAGGTGCGGAAAGTATCGGCGTTTCCGGCAAGGCAACAATAGTTGTAAATGAGCGGGTTGCAGACCAGTTGCCTTGTCCTCCGGCATTGACGGCGCAGACGTGCCAATAATAAGTTGTTGTGGTTGCAAGATTGCTGAGTTGATAATAAGAGTTGCTGGTGGTTAACTGCTGGTTATTGGAAGTAAAGTCCGAGGTTGTAGAAATTTCCGCCTGATAAGAAACGGCGGTAGGCGCGGCAGTCCAGGATAACAGCGGATTAATTGCAATATCAACGTCACCGGCCTGCGGCGAAGCAAGTTCCGGTATTGGCGGCGGCGCAATGTTCGTGGTAAACAACCAGATAGCCGACCAATTGCCATAACCAGCGGCATTAGCCGCCCGCACCCGCCAGTAATAGGGAGTCGAATAATTAAGCGATTGAGCGAAAACGGTTGATGTTACCACGGAAGTTCCGGTTAAAGGCGAATTGAACGATATATTAGCGGATATCTGGATCTCATACGATGTTGCATAATTCGATGCGCCCCATGTCAGCCATGGATTAACTCCGCCTTGCGCAACGGTGCCGCTGACCGGTCCCGCTAAAACCGGAATTGAAGGCAATGCCGCAACCGTAGTAAAAGCTCCGATTCCCGACCACGCGCTTGCCCCGCCGGCATTATTTGCCATAACTCGCCAGTAATAAACGGTATTGTAATTCAAGGCTGCTGTTGTATATGAAGTCGCGGTTATATTAGCTTGATTAATTATAAAGCTGCCGCCGAAGGTACTGCTCGGCGAAACCTGTAACTTATACGTTTCAGCTCTATTTGCGGCATCCCAAGCCAACGTCGGGGTTAACGAAACACCCGTAGCGCTCATCACCGGCCAACTCAGGGTGGTTTGGGCCGGAATCTCAATAATAGTGGCGAAATAACCGTTATCCGACCAATTGCCTATGCCGCCCGGGTTCACGCCTCTGACGCGCCAATAATAAGTTGTCAAATAGCCGCCTGAATACGCTGTTGATGTAGTAGTAATTCCCACGGTATCTTGAATTATTCCGGCAAAATCTGCGTCCGTCGCGATTTGTAACTGGTAAGTCGCGGTATAACTTGCCGGGCGCCATATTAAACTGATATTTATCGGGTTATTTGCCGATCCGTTTATCGGGGAATTCAATATTGGTTTGGCCGGCTGGCTATATAAAGTGGCTACAGTTAATTCATTCGAATAAGCGCTTACCCCGCCTGTATTCCAAGTAAATACCCGGTATGAATATGTTGTTGCAATTGAAAGATTCTTATCTGCATAAGTATTAGTATTTGTCAGTACCGAACCGATTTGGATATAATCAGCGTCTAAAGGCCCTTTGCGCTCTATCCTAAAACCATCTTCATTATTGGAGTTATCCTGCCAACTCAAATCAATTTGAGATACAGCTATTGTTGCAGCTATCAGGTTAAGCGGCGGAGCTATTACCTGCCAATTCCCTTTTGAATTTGATGCGTATTTCAATTGATGGTTATAGATATCCAGATAAGCGATATGCGCTTTATGGGTCTCAATAACCAAAGACGTGTATTCGGCCTTGGCATTGTCGACATCGGTGATAGCCCAGGTCGAACCTTCCTTTCTAGCGTATTTAACCATTTGCGATGTCGCATCGTAATAGCTTATGTGGGCATTGTTAGCCAGGTCCAAAGCGATTCCGGTAAACTTCCCGATATCCCCGCTTGAATCAACTGTTATACTCTCAAACGCTCCGGACACGTTAGTGGCGTATTTGAGGTCCTTGTTTGTAATGTCATAATAACTGATATAGACCTTAATATTGGAATTAACCGCAATATCCGTGTATAACCCTACATCATTTTGGCTGTCTACAGTCGAAATAGCCCACGTTCCAGACTGATTTGTTGCATATTTCAGGTCTCCGTTTGTCTGGTCATAGTAGCAGATGTGGGCTTTATTGTTTACATCAAGAGCCAGCGAAGTGAACATTCCGGTATTCCCGGCTGAATCGACCCTGGTAATTACCCAGTTCCCGGATACATTGGTGGCATATTTAAGATCGCTGGAAGTATTATCATAATAACTGATATGAGCCTTATTGTTGGAATCAACGGCTATTGAAGAATAAAAGCCGGTGGTCCCATCCGTATCAATTGTGTATTTTACCCAGGCGCCTGAAACATTGGTAGCGTATTTGAGGTCTCCATTATTCCTGTCATAATAGCTGATATGAACCTTGTTATTCCTATCCACAGCTAAAGAAGCGTATTCGCCAATCCCGTTATCAAGGGTTGCGGTCACCCAGTTCCCGCTGGTATTTGTAACATATTTTAGGCCATAATTTGACATATCGTAATAGCATATGTGTATTTTACCATTGGTATCAACTGACAGCGGGGTATTGCCGCCGGCTGAACCGGATGCCAGCGCAACAATTGTCCAAGGCGTGGTTATTGACACCTCATTGGAATAAGCGCTTGTAGAATCCACTTTATGTGCCGCCACACGATAATAATATGTGGTTATTTCGGCTACGGCAACGTCTGAAAATACAGTGCTGTTTGCGGGCAAGGATATAATTTCCTGATAATTACCGGACAGCCCTGTTTTCCTTTCAATAATGAACCCGTCTTCATCCGTGGAATTATCAACCCAGCTAAGATTTACCTGAGAAGCCGAGATGGCAGTTGCGTTCAGAGTTGAAGGAGCTTCAATATACGTGCTACTGCCTGTTAAAATATCATTAACATTATTCTGGCAGACCCCGCCATAACCTAAAATTATAACTACTGCCAGAAGCCCCAGTAGCCCCCACCGAACTATCAAGCAATCTTCCTTCTGAGAAATTAAAGAGGGGAAAGTTATTATCTTAAAGTGTTTTATCATATTATGCCTTAAGTATTGCCTACTATTTATCCTTATTTTGTCAAGATAAATTTCTATGTTATTAAAGTATTTTGCTCTGTTACACCTTTAGGTATTATAGTTTATTTACATGACAAAACAATACCTATACTAATGTATAGCAAAAAGTATACCTGTTAATTACAGCTTTTAATGAGGTTCTATACCGCCTGAAGCCACTTTAAGCCTTTTGTTATTACAAATCTGTAACTTGGCCTGCTTCTGGTTACATTTTCGTAACACCACAAACTACGGGGGTATGCTATAATACCTATCCATAGGCCCTGAGGGGCCTTGGGATAGGTTGTGAACGCAGTGCGCCATCCCGCCGTAGCGGGACAAGAACCCTCACGGGAAAGGTATAACATAATAAATATACCTTAAGGTATATTTACCCGAATTATGCAGTCAGAGGGAAGACTTTTATTATGCCAGTTACAGTGTTAGGGTTTAATAATTCAGTCAAACTGAAGCTGTTTAGTCCCCCGGTGGGGAGACCGCTAAACGGCTCCGGTCTCCACGCCAGTGAACAAACTACCATTAGGCCCTAAAAAGGTTTAGCTCGCTGTTGCGACGGAGCTGTCCACCAAAGAGGGTTTTTCCCATTCTCCTCAAGATATAAGTGGCGGAATACTCCCGCTTATCATAAATAATACAACACAGGTAACAGCCCACTATTTTGTTGACCCTTTTCCACTTAAAGATACAAATTCTCAATAATAAGATGCTTGCTTTGCTTATACCTTAAGGTATATTTATTATGCTATACCTTTTAGGTATTATTTCTTAATACTTTCTCCAACTGGGGCGGATAGATAAAAAATATAGTAATTCTTGTATTTCATTAATAATATGTTAATAATTTATTGCTACTGTTTTATGCATAAACATGGATGGCTCTAAAGGGTATAGGGAGAAGTTTTTACATGGCTGATATTTTAAGCGGTGATTTTGAATTCGACAAGAGTAAATTCCTTGGTAAAGGTGCTTGGGGCGATGTCTACCTCGGCAAACAGGTTTCTCTTAACCGGCCTGTGGCCATTAAAATCCTAAAAAAAGAACTCACCGCTGATTCGGATTTCGTCAAGCGTTTCCGCCGCGAAGCCGAATGCCTGGCTAAATTAGCCAACGAACATATCATTCAGGTCTACAGCGCGGGTGAACATCAAGGTTCGTATTATTTCATAATGGAGTTTGTCCAGGGTATGCCTCTGTCCAAGTTCGTTGAACAGAAGCATAAATTCACGCATGATGAGCTGGCTTATGTCGGGTTATCTGTTGCCCAGGCGCTTAAAGCCGCCTGGAACAGCCCGGCCAAGATTGTCCACAGGGACATAAAACCCGCCAATATTATTGTTTCTTTGCCTTCCGCCATCATTTCTCCAAAAGGAGGAACCACAGGCATCGTCGAAGATATGCCGACCTCCGGAATAAATATTAAAGAAGGCACGGTTAAAGTCATGGATTTCGGACTTGCCAAGGTTTCCCAGGAAGGGGACAAGGATGCTACGTTGGCTGGTACGGTTATCGGCACGCCTAAATATATCTCGCCGGAGCAAGGTATGGGCAACCCGGCTGATGTCCGTTCGGATATATATTCGCTGGGCATCGTTATGTACGAAATGGGCACCGGCCAGATTCCTTTCCAGGGTGAAAGCGCCGTAAGCATGATTCGCCATCATATTTATGACTCTGCAAAACCTCCTTCTCAGGTAAACAAGGATATTCCGCCGACACTGGATGCCATTATAATGAAATGCATTCATAAAGATCCGAATAGCCGCTATGCCAATCCGTCTCAATTGATAGAAGACCTCACAGCATTCCAATCGGGAGGCACGCTTAAGTTTGCCGAAAGCAGCGTTTCCACGCTTGATGCCACAATGCTGGGGACCTCCGTAGTCCAGCCCAAATCTAAGAAAAAACTGGTGTTTATATCTGGCAGTGCCGTAGTTGTTCTGGTTGCCGCCGTGGTTATCTGGCAGATAACAACACGTAAAAAACCTCAAGAGATGCCGTTGCCGCAAAATCCAAATCAGGCGGCAAATACAAACGCCGTTACAGCTTCAAACACCACACAAACGTTTCCGCCGATTCCTACTAAAATAGTCGAAACTACTGAAACCAGGGAAGACCCTTTAGCTAAGGAAATCTTAGAATTGCTTAATAAAGCCATCGGATTAATTGAAACCAATGATCTGGAAGGCGCAAAAGATATCGTCAATCAGGTATTGTTAAAAGCACCGACTAACGCCAAGGCAAAAGAACTGCTTGACGATATCAACAAACGCATCGATACCCGGGAAAAAATACGCCTGGCCGAGGCGTATAATAAAGACCCTATCGCGCCCATTGAAAATCCGCTGATAAGCGAACAAAAGAAATTCAATTACATCACGGAATTGATCGAAGAGAAAAAATTCTCCGAAGCCAAAGACGAAGTAGCTAAATTAATAGACCGCGAAGACCTTGCTATATCTCCGGGCGCTATTTATTTCGGGATGCGCCTGATTCTGCTGGAAAAAGGCACCGGTTACCTGGATAATATGAATAAATATTTATCCAAACTTAAGAGGCTTTATCCTAACAGCGATTGCATCACGCCCGGCGAGGAACTCGTCAAGCAAGCGGTGGCGCAGGCTGACGCGGACTCTTTTAATGAAACCGAGAAACAAACCCAGAAAACCAAGGATTACACGGATAAAATCAAAATCATAACTGATTTTATTACCCGCAATCCCAACAGCCGTTTCCTGGACAAAGCCAAGGGATTGCTGGACCAGTTCAAGGATGAATTAGTCAAACAACGCCTGGCCAATTATAAAACCACTTTACAGGAAGCCCAGAACTATTTCGACCAGAATCAGTTTGATGATTCAATTAAATCGCTTGATATAGCTCTGGCTTTAACAGATGATCCTTCGGAAGCGGAAACGTTACGAGAAAAAGTGGAATTGGCTTTATGGAAATCCAAAGGCTTTGAGCCGCTTACCAAAGACCGCGATCCGATTACCAAAGCATATCTCAAGGTAAAAACAGTCAAAGACGGTGCGGAAATGGTCCTGATTGCAGGAGGCAATTTTACCATGGGCAGCGAAGATGGCAACACGGACGAAAAGCCAGCCCATAGTATTACTATAAGTCCTTATTATATAGATATTTATGAAGTAACAAACGCCCAGTTCAAAAAGTTTGTGGAAGCTACCGGCCACAAAACCGATGCGGAAAACTCCGGTAAGGGATGGGCGTTTATTGACGGTATTCTGGAACTGGATGTCAGTGGGGTTTCCTGGAAAAACCCGTCCGGTGCGGGTTCGAATATCGATACAATTATGGATTACCCGGTAGTCCAGGTAAGCTGGGCCGACGCCAATGCTTATGCCCAGTGGGCCGGCAAAAGGCTGCCCACGGAAGCGGAATGGGAAAAAATGGCCCGCGGCAATTCCACCTTCAAATACCCTTGGGGCAATGAATGGTCCACCCAAAAATGCAATACCGTAGAAAACGGTTCCGGCGGCCCGGCAAAACCCGGAAGTTTTCTTATGGATAAAAACCTCTCCGGCTGTTTCGATATCATCGGCAATGTCTCTGAATGGTGCTCTGATTTCTACGATGAAAATTATTATTCCATAAGCGACAACTTGAACCCGACCGGGCCGAAATCAGGCATATTCAGGGTTATCCGGGGCGGTTCGTGGATCAGCAAAGGCGCGGATACTAAAATCACTACGCGTAAACGGGGCGGCATCTCATCGCGCAAACAACCGACCGGACCGGTTTATTTTTGGTCTAATTATATCGGGTTTCGTTGTGTTAAAAATGTGAAGTAACCTCTGAGAACCATCGTCTTAAGATTCTTCAGCGGTTAGGGGTAAAAATTATGAAAAAATATTTGCTGTATTTTGCGCTCTTGACTTTTTACTATGTGCTCCATACCGGATGTGCCGCCGGCCCGGTGGAAATGGCCCGAACGCTTGACGTAAATGATGCTTATGCCCAGGATGTCAAAAAAATATCCCGCTTGAACCTGAATACTGTCCTTACCCAAATCCGCATTGAAACCCCGCCTCAGGCGGCCAAAGACGAAAAATTCGTAATACTTGAACCGGAACTGCTGGCCAAACAGCTTATGGAAACATTCAGTTCTTGTAATGTTTTTGATAAGCTGGAAAAACTCCCCGCCAAGATTACCGCTAAAAAAGATATCATCGCCGAAGCCCGCGCCCGGAAGGCGGGCCTTATAATGAGCATGACCATAAAAAAATGCCGTATTTATTACATCGGCGGAAGCGAGGCCACATTAAGCAATACGCTCCTATGGTTCTGCGGAACCGTTCCCTGCTTCTGGACCCATGACCAGCTTTATGGCGTGGAAGTAACGGCCGAAACCTCTTTCCTGGACCTGGCCTCATCAGAGGAATTCGCGCTGCCCCTGACTTCTTATACGACCACTTTCAAGGTTGAAGGCGGCCTAAGCTTCCTGGAACGCGGGTTTAACCCCCTGATATTTATTCTCCCGCCCCAATGGTGCTCCGCCAACTGGAACAATATCCAAGAACTGGTCGCATCCAAAGCATCCTCGTGTTTCCTGATAAAGCTTGCCGAACAGACTAAAAAAGAATTATTCCAGAAATTGTCATCCTAAACCCCTCACAATCAAATTTGTAAGAGGGTCTCTCTTTGAATGGATATTTAGCTCGATTTCTTGTATTTCAGCGCTTTTTCCGGCTTTCTTGCCATTTCCGCGTTACTAAAAAGTAACATATTGTCAGGTAAATTACCTTAAGGTAAATACCTTGGTATAATTGCCATTTAATAGCCTTTTTTCTTCAGTTAAAGCCTATTTTGCGCCTGTTGGAACTGGCATGCTTTTTGCATACATTTATGTTAGGATTTTAGTTGACATTTTAGGGATAACTGACTATATTGTACTAACTATCAAAAAAGGAGAATAACAAGGATGAATAGCAAAGTTCCGAAAATCAGCATCTGGATTATCCTGTCTCTTCTATTCCCATTGCTTTCGGGCTGCATCCTCTTCTGGGCGTTGCCTTTAGCCCTAAACAACACCGGCAACAGCAGCTCATCTTCCAGCCCAACCGGCAGCAGCGGCGGACTAAAAACCGTTGCCGGAGTAATCTACGAAACCATTTACGGCTCGGTCAGAATCGCTCCCAGCGGCGGTGTCCAGATACTATTTGACAAGAACGGTTCAACCTACGAGGCCACTACCGCTTCCGACGGCAGTTTTTCCATATCAAATGTGCCGGAAGGCGTCGGCAGGATACGGGTGTTAAAAAACGGCTACACCACCAACGAATTTAATGTTGATACATCTATAAACGCCAATCTTTCCCGGTCCATTACCAGGCGCAATACCAATCACGTATTCATATCCAGCGCGGGCGGGGCAATCAACACCTTCAGCGATACTTCCTGCCCGAAATCCCAGGTGACCATTCCGGCCAATGCTTTATTGTCGGATACGGAAATGGAGTTAACGCCTTATATCACGGTCAGCGACCTGCCCGGTAATTTCCCGGCCGGTGCGTTGCCTCTTGCCGGGGCGAACCTTAGCGGCGGGTCTGTCACTCAATTCAACAACGGGAATAAGGCTGAAGCATACATAATACTGCCGTCCTATATGCGGTCGGACAGCCTTACCGGCGCGACTATCAAGCTTATGGAATACATCGACAGCCAATGGGTTGAGGCAACCGGCTCCGGCGCTTATATCAGCACCGGACAGTGGGCCGGCTATCTCGGACCGGATAACAGTTCAGCTTCGCCCGCTAAAATATCCGGCTGTTATCCCTGGTGTTATGCGGTCCAGTTCACCGGCATAACCAATAATTACGCCTATGTCACCGGCACCGTTACCAGCGTAGCCGGCGCGCCTATGGCCGGCATTCTGGTGGTCGGCTACGGAGCCGCGGCTATCACCGATGACAGCGGCAAGTACAACCTCGGCCCGCTTACCGTTGTTAATGCCACCGCAAATACCCTCATCCCGGTCACCGCATATTTAAGCGGCTATCTGCCCAGCAACCAGTTTGTTTCTTTGGCCGCCGGGCAAACAGTAGGGGATATAAATTTTACCATCAAGTCGATAGGCGATGTCGCTACCCTTAGCGGCCAAGTCACAAACAGCGTCAGCGGTATCGGCTTGTCCGGCGCAGAAGTATCCTATCAGCGCTCACCGGCTATCAAAACCCTGTCTTATGATAACCGCGGCACGACCGGCGATATCACCGATGACACATTTACGGTCATCCCTTCGGCTGGCGTGACCCCTTCGGCCTACCAGTGGAGTATCACCAAAAATAATACGTCCTATACCTCGACGTTATATGCCGGCCCCGCTTGCAGCGGGGTCAATATCAATGACCTGGTAACCGAAGCCCAGGGCCAGGGTATGACTGTAGATGTCGGCGCTTACCGGGTCGGCTGTAATGTCACCCTTACAAGCAGCCAAATTGTAAGCACCGAAGGCGGATTCCAGATTGCCCTGGTGGGGATGATTCCGACTGTCACCGACATCCAATTGCCTATTATGGTGGAATTCTCCGCCCAAGTCGTGGCCAATACGAACTCCGGCGGCTGGTACCAATTCTTCGATGTGCCCATAGGCGAACCGTTAACGGTTACCGCCAAATCAAGCGGTTACAATGACTCCTCGGTAAGCGTATCTCCTTTGTCTGTCGGACAACCATATCAACATACCTTTACGCTTGTCCAGACCGGAGGCGATACCACCCCGCCCAGCATAGTCGCCGTTAACCCGGCCGACAATGCTCAGAATATCGCTGTCAACAGCGCTATCCAGGTAACATTCAGCGAAGCGATGAACAACTCGACTATCAATACGTCCTCATTTAAAGTAACCGGTCCGACCGGGGAAATCAGCGGGCAGGTCTCCTACAACAGCAGCAACTATACCGCCATTTTCTCGCCCGCGGCGCAGCTGGCCTATAACACGAATTATGCCGTAACCGTTTCCACCGCCGCAACAGACTTGGCTAATATTGCCATCACCGGCACTTATACATCCTATTTCACGACCATCAGCTACCTGCCCAATATTCCGGCATCGTTTGCAGCCGTGGCCCTGTCCGCATCGCAAATCCGGCTGACCTGGAACGACAACTCCGCCAACGAGACCGGCTTTGAAATCCAGCGCGCCATAACAAGTTCATGGTCAACTTGCTATCTTGCGCCGGCCAATACAACCTGGTATATCGACACCGACCTGGCCGCCGCAACGACATATTACTATAAAATCCAAGCCTATAATCTGGATGGCGGCAGCGGCTATACGGCATCCACCTCGGCCCACACACTTGCCGCCCCGTCCGCGCCGCCGGCTGTCCCGACCGGATTTTCAGCCACGGCTGTCTCTTCGGCCAAGGTCAACCTGTCGTGGACCGACGCATCCAACAATGAGGAAGGGTTCTATATCGAACGCAAAACAGGCACCAACGACTACTCCCGTATCGCCACGGTCATCACCAACAGCATAACCTATACCGATACCGCCGGGCTGGCCGCATCGACCACATATAATTACCGTATCCAGTCGTATAATTCAGCCGGCGATAGCAGTTATTCGTCGGAGAAAAGTGTCACCACGCCGGCCCCGGCGCAGACCGCTCCGGTCGCTCCGTCCGGATTAGCCGCTGTCGGCGTTTCCTCAATCCAGATAGACCTGTCCTGGACTGACAACTCCGATAACGAGCTGGGCTTCAGAATCCAACGCAAGATGGGAATGGGCGGCAGTTGGTCCAATGTCACCATCACACCCCCCCTGGGCCAGAACGTGACCACTTACCACGATTCCGGCCTCAACTATAGCACCCAGTATTATTACCGTGTCCAGGCATATAACGTCCCGGGTTACAGCGCCTGGTCGGCTGAAGCCAACGCCACCACCTCGGCACCGGCGTCGGCTCCGCCCAATATGCCGTCGAACCTGGTCGCCGCGGCCACATCCACTTCCCAGATATCCCTGACCTGGCAGGATAATTCCACCAACGAAGACTGTTTCAAGGTTTATTATAACAGCACCGGCAACGCCCCGTTCAATTTTATAACCAGTGTCGCGGCCAACGCCACTAATTATATAATGTCCGGTTTGAGTTCCAACAACACCTATTACTTCGTTATCCGTTCATACAACACTTTTGATGAAAGCCCCGATACCGACCCGGCCAGCGCTACCACCTGGCCGCAGGTTCCTTCTGCCCCATACTTATCAACGCCCTATAACGGCGCAACCAACATTGCCCTGAATCCGACCTTCTATTGGACAGCCGGCGGCACAGCTAACCAATTGCAGGTATCCACGGCAAATACTTTTTCTACAACCATTGTTAACCAAACCGGTATTACAGAATCATATTATACGCTTATCAGCAACCTGACTGCTAATACGGATTATTTTTGGCGTGTCAAAACATCTAATGTCAGCGGCGCCAGTGATTGGTCATCTGCCAACAGCTTCAAGACCACCTCCATACCCGGAGCGCCTTACGACCTCAACGCCAATGCCGTTTCCACCTCGCAGATTAACATAAACTGGAACTATAGCGGCAGCACTCCGGAAGGTTTCCATATTTACCGCGGCACGGACGGCATCAACTTCTCTTTGGTTGCCACCACGACCAACCTTTCCTCATATAACGATGATTCTGGGCTGACTTTCAGCACCATTTATTACTACAAGGTTACTGCCTATAATTCAGCCGGTGAAGGCAATTACTCCACTCCGGCCAGCGACACAACTTATCCGCCGGTTCCGTCCCAACCGACCCCGGGCTTCCCGGCCGATGGCGCCATTGATGTCACCATCAACCCGACGCTCACCTGGACCGCCGTCAGCTATGTCCAGTATTACCATCTCCAGGTATCCACTGATAACTCCTTCAGCACCACATTGCTGGATTCCCAGTATATTGGCAACAGCTATACGGATTATTATATCTCCGAGCTTAACCCGCAGACCATTTATTACTGGCACGTCCGGGCCACCAACGACAGCGGCCCCAGCGCCTGGTCAGCCACTCAGAGTTTTACCACCACCACTTATCCCAACGCGCCCAGCGCTTTAAGCGTCACCGCGGTTTCGTCATCGCAGATTAATTTTAACTGGACCGACGCCTCAAATAATGAGGAGAATTTCTACATCTATTATAGCACTGATAACAGTTATTTCTCTTATCTGGGTTCGGTCTCCTCAAATATAACCGCATATTCCTGGGACTCCGCATATCCCAACACGCCTTATTGGTTCAAGGTCAGGGCGTATAACAGCGCCGGCGAGAGCTCGGATTCAAATACGGCCAGCGCCACCACCTGGCCGCCGGCTCCTTATGAAACTTCCATTTATTCGCCCAACAGCGGTTCTATGAATGTCCCCAGGACGGCTAATATCTACTGGTATGCGGCCACTTACGCCGAAACCTACAAGTTCCAGATTGCCATCGACAATGGTTTCTCTAATATAGTCCGCGATGTCAGCGGCATAACCACCACCTGGTACGCCGCCAGCCCGGAGCTTAACCCCAGCACCATCTATTATTGCCGTGTCAGTGGCGTCAATGCCAGCGGCCAAGGCAACTGGTCAACCAACACATATTGTTTCACCACCGTGGCCTTCCAGCCCGACCTGCTTATCAAGCGCTCCACCGAGGGGGGCGGAAGCTATGTCGGCGAAAACATCATTAATTATACCGGGCTTAGCCAAACCCTGGGCAACTATGTCGAGGCCGGCGTCACCATCGGCTATAACTTCAAGATACAGAACGACGGCACCGATGCTGACACCTTTAGCTTTACCGGCACCGGCGGCAACCCACAGTGGGCCGTTTCTTATTACTCCGGCGGGGAAATCACCTCATCCGTCGTTGACGGAACCTATTCCGAATACTTCTCCTACTCCGGCGAAGAGAAACTCTTTACCGTAATGATAACCCCCCTGACCGACACATCCGTAGCCCTGAACATTTTCTTCACCGCCACCAGCCAGTCAGATATCCTCCGCAAGGACACCCTGAGGATGAACGTTGACGTGCCCAAATGGGTTGAAGTGGCGACAGGTGAGTCCTTTGCCATCGGCCGCAAGACCGACGGCACCATCTGGTCATGGGGTTATAACAACAACGGACAATTAGGGCTGGGCGACCTTAATGACCGATGGGGCCCGGTCCAGATAGGCGCCGATACCGACTGGGCTCAGATTAGCGCGGGACAAAGCCATTGTCTTGCCCTTAAAACCGACGGCACCCTCTGGGCCTGGGGAAATAACATGGAGGGCCAATTAGGCCAGGGCGTGAATATCCCCATGAAGATTCTTACCCCAACGCCGGTGGGCAGCGATACAAATTGGGTTGAGGTTGCGTCAGGCGGCAATCACTGCCTGGCCCGAAAAACCAATGGTACCCTCTGGTCTTGGGGAAGCAATACGATGGGCCAATTAGGAATAGGGGATAACAGCTCTGGACACTTTTCGCCTATCCAGGAGATAACTTATGGCACAGATTGGGCGCAGATTGCCGCTGGCGGTTCTCACTCACTTGCCCGGAAAACCGATAATACTATATATTCTTGGGGAAGTAATTCCATGGGCCAATTAGGACAGCCTTCAGGTCCTACGTATTATTCGCCGACAAAAATAGGAGTGCTCTCTAATTGGGCCCGGATTGCCGCTGGAAATAATCATACCCTGGCTATAAAAACTACTGGTTCACTCTGGACCTGGGGAGACAACAGCATGGGTCAATTAGGTGATGGGACAACTATAAATAAGTACACTCCGACCCTTATCGGCTTAGCTACTAATTGGTCCCGGATTGCCGCTGGTTCTCAACACACCATTGCCTACAAAAACGATGGCACCCTCTGGACCTGGGGCGCTAACTGGAACGGACAATTAGGGCTGGGGAATATTATATCCCCAATTACCTCAACTACTCAAGTGCCCGGTTTTGCCAATTGCGCATCCGTTAGTGGCGGCGGTATGTTCAGCGGTGCCATAAAACAGGACGGCACCCTCTACACCTGGGGCTATAACTGGAATGGCCAGCTCGGCCACGGCGACAGAAAGAACCGCACCTCGCCCGCCAAGGTCTATCTCCAGTGGCTGATAGTCTCGGGCGGCAGCAATTTTACCATCGGGCTCAAGAGCGACGGCACACTCTGGGCATGGGGCACCAATACCTCAGGTGAATTAGGTATGGGTGATAACAGCACAAGGTACCTGCCCACCCGGCTGGGTACCGAGACCGACTGGGCATTTCTCGATTGCGGAAACGCCTATGCCCTGGCCATCAAGACCAGCGGCACCCTCTGGGCCTGGGGTAATAATTCTTTCGGCCAGCTCGGCTTGGGCGGCGCCATACCCGGCGCAAATAAAAACTCGCCCAATCAGGTGGGCTCAGCTACCGACTGGACCAGCGTCAGCGCCGGAGCTTCGCATGTCCTGGCTATCAACAGCTCAGGCCAACTATGGTCCTGGGGCCAGAATAATTACGGCCAGCTCGGACTGGGCGGCGCCATACCCGGCACCAACATGAGCGCACCTACCAGGGTAGGCTTAGGTACCAACTGGGCCAGCGCCAGCGCCGGCGCTTTCCATTCCATCGGTGTCTTTAACGATGGCAGTATTTACGGCTTTGGATATAACGGCTCCGGCGGATTAGGCAATGCTTTGGGTGACCAATCCACGCCCCTGTTCATAATCACTCCTGCGGGCGGGGTCAAATCATTGGGCACCGGATGGAACCATACTGCATATGTGGATGGCAACGGCCAGTTATGGGTCACCGGAGACAACAGCTACGGTCAATTAGGCTTGGGCGACAATATGAATAAATTCTCATTTACCCAAGTTAGCACGGCTACTAATTGGGCCAAGGTCGTGACCGGATATTATCATACTATGGCATCCAAAACCGGCGGGACGCTCTACGCCTGGGGTAGCGGCGGGTCCGGCCAGCTCGGTCAGGGGGGCACCGACTGGGCCAACTATGATGCGCCTCGGTTGGTGGGTTCAGACACCGACTGGTCCAAAATCGGCACCGGCTTGAATCATTCCTTGGCCGTAAAGCAAAACAACTCACTCTGGGGCTGGGGCTGGAATAATAATTACCAACTTGGCTTGGGCGATAACGTCGACAAGAACTTGCCAAACAGGATTCAATAGTTTTTCCCGCTGGCGGTCCCGCCGCAATAGGACATGGCACAACAGTACCAGCGCGATGCGGGATTCTGTATCCCGGGAGATTAGGGTCGTATTCCTCGTTGGGCAGTTCTTTGGGCTGGGAATCAAATCTGCGGATTGAGGATGCGAAAGGCCTGCCATTTCTTTTGCTCGGCTTCGGGGATATTGCCGTACGCCACGGCATCCACAGCCAAAACAAATGACTCCTTGCGTATTGGTTCGGCTGAGTCGCCTTTCAGTTTTATCTTCCAGAACTTGAAATCCACAAACAGGCGGTGTGCCGGGATTCTTCGTTTCTCTTCCGGTAACACCCATTTGTTTAATTGATAGGCCTGGGCCTTATGTTTCAGTTCCTTCAGGCCCAGCCGTCCGTAAAAGGTCGTTTCCTGCACGTAGTATTTCGGGTCTTTGCGATATTGCTCCAGCACCCGGGGTGAAAACCAAATCATTGACACGCTCATATCCCACATAAACGACTGGCTGGTCCGGGTATAGGAGTTGAGGTTGTCCCGGTTGATGCGCCACTGGCCGCCGATTTTAGAGGCGGGCAGTCCGTGTTTCAGAATTAATCGTTGGATGGTCCTGGTGCAGACGCCAAGCATCTCGGATACCTTTTTTACCGATAGCCACTTGTCCTGAGTATTCCCGAAGGGCTTGTCCATAGGAATAAGGTAGTTAAATATCCGAAAAAGGCAACAAAAACAGGTTAGAGTGTACAACTATGTACAACTCGGTATAAGTCTAGACAGAGGGGGAGGGGGTAACCCCTATCCCATTTGGGGATAATACCACACCCTTTGTCATATAATAGAGGCCGACTCTTGGTATAGTAGAGGCCGATTCTTGGTATAGTAGAGACCGACTCTTAGTATAGTAGACGCCGACCCTTGCTATACTAGACGCCGACTCTTGGTATAGTAGACGCCGATTCTTGGTATAGTAAAGGCCGACTCTTGCTATAGTAGACGCCGATTCTTGGTATAGTAGACGCCGACTCTTGGTATACTAGACGCCGACTCTTGGTATAGTAGAGGCCGACTCTTGGTATAGTAGAGGCCGACTTGTCTGATACTAAGCGCCGAGTTATTTTATACTATAGGGGTGTCCCTGACGGGAGGCAGTAGCTCTGCAAAAAACGAATAGAATTACTTACTCAATTCCCCGGCGTGGGATGTGTCCCCAGTGTTCAATTATAACGGACTATTCAAGGGGCAAAAGTTCTTTCAGCTTATTTGCGGCAGAAGAATTAGGATATTTTTCCGCTAATGCCTTTGACTTTTGCCGGACCATATCAAATGACGGGTTCATTTTCTTACACGCAGCGCACTTATGGTTAAAGGCGCCGCATTTACCGCATTGTTTTAGTTTGGTTACTTCTGCTGCAATATCGTCGTATTCTTTTTCGGCTTTGATATTATCCTGAAAATCCTTGTCCGTTTTCAATTCCTTGACTGTTTTTTCGGCGGCATCGCCGATTTCGTTGCCTTTGAAAAGCGCTGCTACTTCCCGGTAAAGGTTGAAGGCTTCGAGCGGCTCGGCGTCCTTTTTCCGGCGTGCTTTTTTGACCAGCCTGTTGCCGTAGCGGGCCAGCCGGGCCGCTAATTCCCCCGCCTCGGCTTTTTCGTCGGCATCGGCGGAATTGAGGTATTTGGCCTGGAGCACGGAAAGTGTTTTGCCCAGTTCTTCGCGGACTTTTATTTTTTGGGCCAGCGCTTTAAGTTTCTTGTAGGTGCCTTCGCCGACGAGGGGGTCGGGCGCGGATGCCATTGTTTTGTCCAATACCGGGCCGGCCTGTTTGGGGTCGCCGTTGTAAACCATATCGCCCCTGTGATCAAACAGGATAAATGTGGGTATGTCGGAGATTTGGATTCCTTTAATCCGGCCGCCCTTATAAATCGGGAAATCTATCTTGTTTGATTTGCAAAGCGCGATGATTTCTTCTTTGGTCTCATCTCCGGCGATGTGAAAGGCGAGCAAGATCAGGCCTTTGGACTCGTATTTCGCATGCCATTCAATAGGATTGGACAGCGGTTTGCGTCCACCGCAACCACAAGAACAGGGCGGATATTTTATTCTCCAGAACTCAATGCCCACCGCATAATTCCGTAAATCTTCCTTGGAAAAAGCGTCGCCTGATACTAACTCGCCAAAATTTATGCTATCAATCGCAGTATTATCGGCAACATTACCTTCGCTCTTCGGATAAGATATTGAGCCCCGTAATAAACCAAGCGATAAAATTATAAATATAGCAATTGTTTGCCTCCTATAGAGTATAGACATGCGGTTATACACCCCTCCTTTTTGAAAAATTACAATATCGGGCGAGCTTTCCTTCACCCAAACTATTTCATATCCCTTATATGTCTAGTGACACAGAGCCTACCGGCCTCCTGGAACGTAAGCCTCCCTTTAGGGATAAGGACACCATATTTTCTTTCCCTTTATTTATCCCTAAAGGGAGGCTACAGTTTACCCCGAGTCTTTCGAAGGGCCCTACGGTTTACAAGACACTGTTTTCCCAAACTAGGATTTTCCTGCGGGACTATCAACTATAATACTGCTATAATATACTTTTAGCCGGGCAAGTCAATCTATTTGGAAGGTTCTAAGCTTAGATTCCAAAAACAACGCTCGGGAATGGGCCTGGTTACTGCATTATCCTACGGGTACTCAGGATAAGTAAAATCAGGCGTCACGGGACAATGATTTAATTATTTATGCCCGCCCGAATGTCCGGTTTTTTTAGCCGAAGTTAATTTGCCGCGCGTAAAGATTATTTCGGCGCTTTCCTGCCGGTCATTATCGGCAATCGCTTCAGGAGGGATGATTACCTTGAAGTCATTCTCGGCGGTGCATTCGACGGTGCATTTGGCCGGCGTTACCGCGCCGAGGCGATGCCCTTCCGCTTCGCAGATTCCACAGAAGGCTAATAACCGGGCCGCCACTAAGGCGGCCTGAAGCGCGGCGTCTTTGGTGGCCACCGGTTTGAGATAGGGCTGCAGATTGGCGGTACCGTCCCAGATGCGGCTGCTGATTTTTAACAGGAAAAGGTTCCCTTCGGTCGTAATACCGACCCGCAGGCAGGCGGGCGGTTTGCTGTCCAGCCCGAACACCCGGCCGCCAATCAGGTAAAAGCGACAGGGTTCGGTAAGCAGGCCGTCAAGATCAGCGATGGTTATTTTATGATAACCGCCGTCTAAAGCGGTTTCGTTAAAGTCTTTGAACCATTCATCCCGCATTTTTAATTGCCTGGAGAACTCCTTATTTTCCTTTAAGGCTTTAACCAGCAGGCCGTCCCAGAACAGGGTATTGTTCCCGGATATCTTAATCAAGATTTCGGATTTTACTTCATCAGAAAATAATATCACGCTTTTGCCTGAAACTTCAAGCGGTTCTAATGTTGCTGAATGGGGCACCTGTTTGCTATCATAACTGGCAAATACGATTACTTTATTCCCCACGCTGAATATCTCGGCTAAAAGTTTTGGCTCATTTGGGTCGCAGAGGTTACTGCCTTTGATTATAAAATAATAAATCTGCTGTTTTTCATTTAAACTTACCCCGTCAGGATTCTTTAAAACATCAATAACCTGATAAGTAACACTTTGTTCCGCAGGCATAAAACCGCTCCAGATACCGGGCGCAGGGCTTATCTCAATTATTTTGCCGATGAATATAACGGCGTTCTCTTGCTGTACCTCTGGCCCCAGAATAATACTTTCAGATGGGGCGGGGCCACGGTCTATCTTGTCTAAAGACGGGCCGCAACCGGCAATAATCGCTAGTGTTAACATTAATACGACTGCCCCAATTTCCCTGACAACGTTACTCAATTTAGCCTCCATATTCTCCTCCTTTTTAAGGAACTTTACGAATTCGGGGGACACCCATCTTTTCGGTGCCGTCGTTGCATTTGTACTAATCCCAAGACTACGCTTGGGACCCCGCTATGCGGGATAAGGGGCACTAACTCGTTATACTCAAACCGGCACTAATAACTCACTCTGTTCCAAGTGGCACTAATCCCACTCGCTACGCTTGGGGATAAGTGTCACTACGTCACTGCGTTCCTAGTGACACTAACCATTTCCATCATCTGTTCCTTGGTATTGGCGTGGAATATTTCCTGGCGCAAGGACCTGATGCCGGGTTTTTCTTTGGCATGCCAATAAAAGAAATTACGGAATCTTATCACTCCGGTGCGCTGGCCGTAGAAATCCACGCACTGGTCCAGGTATTTTTCCATTGTTTCCGATATTTCCGATAAGCCGGGAGCCGGGGGCATTGTCCCAGTCTTGAGGAACTGCATCGTTGCCGGCCATATCCACGGATTGCCTAAGGCGCCCCGGGCAACGGCTACGCCGTCACAGCCGGTCTCGTCAAACAGCTTTTTAATCAGCTGGGGCGAGAGCGCATTGCCGCTGGCAATAACCGGGATTGACAACGCTTGCTTGACCCGGCGGATTATCCCGTAGTCCACAGCACCACTGTAACCCTGAGCCTTGGTGCGTCCGTGAATGAATAATGCCTTGATGCCGGCATCCTGGGCAGCCAGCGCCGTATCCACCGCGTTGATTGAATTTTCATCCCAGCCGGAACGTATTTTTACGGTTATGGGCCGGTCCGTGTTATCAACCATTATTTTGAGCAACCGGTTCAGGTTGTGCGGATCCTTGAGCAGACCAGCGCCTTCTTTGCGGTTTACCACCTTCTTGACCGGGCAGGCGGCATTAAGGTCTATGATATCAAAATTATCCGGCTGCAATATTTCCATGGCCCGGCGGATGATATCCGGCTCTGCGCCTAATAACTGTATGCCCAAAGGTTTGTCAGATAGAATGGTTGAAATGATGCGCCGGGTTTTTCTTTTCATGAAACCCAGGGTCCGGGCGCTGGCCATTTCCAGAAAGGCGAACTCGCACCCGAATGAGCGGTTAATCATCCGGAATGGCAAGCCGCTTACGCCGGCCATCGGCGCCAGAACCAGCTGCGATGGTATTACAATATTGCCGATTTTAAGCATTTGTTTTATATCGGGGACACGCCTCAACCACGGATGAACAGAGCGAAACCTCCTGTAAGGACCGATTAACACGAATTCTATTGGCTATAATCAGGATAAGGCTACCACGCCCGGGCGGTTTGGGCAACAATATTAGTATGTAGTATACAGTAGGTAGTAGACCCCGATGATGCTTTGCTCATCGGGATAAGAGCCTCTAACTCGCGACGCTCGAAGTGGTTCTAATAGTATACAGTAGGTAGTATGTAGGGGCGAGTTCGAACCGGCACTAATAAGACCCAGTCCCTAACCCCTCTAAGCGGGAGGCACTGCGGTGCTCAGGGATGCTTCGCTAAGGCCGGTAGGTTTATCCTGAGTATTTCGAAGGGCTCTGTGTCACCGTAAAATCGTCCGTCTGGACAGAATAGACATAAGGGAATAAGCATTTTCAAGAAATCCGACTATTTTCATTGACAATGACGGTGTTTCCTTTATGGTATCATTCAGAAACAGTACTTCGGCAGTTTGAGCAGTAGCGAATTAGAGCTACTGCCTCCCTTTAGGGACTGCCGAGTATGGTCGATTGTCCATCGGCTGTTAACGACAAAGGAGTGTTACAGCCGAGGATACTGGGCTGATAATACCTAAAAGGTATAACATAATAAATATACCTTAAGGTATAACGACTCCCGCTATAAGTAGCGGGATCTCCACCGATAAAGTCTAACAGCCCAAGTATAACTCATTACGTTCGAACAACCGATCCATAATATAGGAACTGTCAGAGTTGAAATGACGGATTCCGATTTATGAAACTATCATTCAACCAGAATACCTCACCAAAGGTGCGGGAAGGAGTTTTCTATGACTAACACAAAATGGCTGAAACCGGCAATACTGGTCTTATTACTGGGCGTTATCGTTACCGGCTACGGCGGGCTGTGCGACAAAGATGAGGCGACTATTGCCGGCAGCAGCACCCCGTTGCCCAGCGCGGTGTCAGCCCTCATTGCTACGGTGATATCGCCTACACAGGTTGGTCTTACCTGGCAGGATAACTCCAATAATGAGGACGGCTTCAAGATAGAGCGTAGCCTGGACGGAATAACCTATACCCAGATTGCTACCGCCTTGGTAAATAGCACATTTTATTCTGATAATAACGTTGTAGATGGAACGATTTGTTACTACCGTGTCCGGGCGTATAATGCCAACGGTGATAGTATGTATTCAAATGAGGCGCCCGTAACAATCCCCTTTTCTGCCCCTACGAACCTGCAGGTAACTGTCTTCTCCAAAACCCAGATTAACCTCTCCTGGACCGATAATTCTAATGTAGAAGACGGCTACAAAATAGAACGCAAAACCGGCGCCGCCGGCACCTACGCTCTACTCTCTACAACCATCGCTAACACGACTTCTTGCTCCGATACCGCGCTAACCCCGGACACCATTTATTATTACCGTGTCAGGGCGTATAATTCAACGAGTTATAGCGCCTATTGTCTCATTGAGGTTTCCGCAAGCATTACTAACTGGTTGTTGCAGACGCCCACCGCGAGCGCGCCCACGGCAAGAGGTGATCATTCAATGGTCTGGGACGGTTCAAAGATAATCCTCTTCAGCGGGAGTCCAGGTACAAACGACCTGTGGTGGTATGAGCCTGTGTCAAGGAGATGGACAGAGAAGACGCCTACGAGCGGCCTGCTCCCGGGAAGAAGAAGAGATCATTCAATGGTCTGGGACGGTTCAAGGGTAATCTTCTTCGGCGGGTTGGCTGCGACAACATCAGCACCCATAATGAAAAACGACCTGTGGTGGTATGACCCGGTCACGAATGCTTGGACAGAGAAGACGCCCACGGGCAGCCTGCCCCAGGCAAGAATAGATCATTCAATGGTCTGGGACGGTTCAAAGGCAATCCTCTTCGGCGGGGAGGCTGGGGGGTCATATAAAAACGACCTGTGGTGGTATGACCCGGTCGCGGATGCTTGGACAGAGAAAACGCCAACCGGAGGCCCACCATCGGCAAGATATGGCCATTCAATGGTCTGGGACGGTTCAAAGGCAATCCTTTTCGGCGGGCGGGATGGGGTTACATATAAAAACGACCTGTGGTGGTATGACCCTGTCGCGAATGCTTGGACAGAGAAGACACCAACTGGAGGCCCGCCATCGGCAAGATATGGTCATTCAATGGTCTGGGACGATTCAAGGGTAATCCTATTCGGCGGGGATGATGGGGTTGCATATAAAAACGACCTGTGGTGGTATGACCCTGTCGCGGATGCTTGGACAGAGAAGACAACAACCGGCGGCCTGCCATCGGCAAGAAGCACTCATTCAATGGTCTGGGACGGCTCAAGTGTGAACCTATTCGGCGGGTGGACGCAGTTGGGGGTTACAAACGACCTGTGGTGGTATATGCCGTATTAATGGGTCGCGAAGTGTCCGGTGACACCCGTCCTTCGTAGCCCTCCGGCTACTTCGGCGGGCGAAGTAGGGCACACCTGGCCTCCTATTGGGCTATTTTCCTTGCTTAGCAGGCGCGGCGCCGCCGGAGGAGTTATCTATTCGGTATCTGGCGCCGAAGCGCCATGGCGCCCTAATGGCGCTCACTGTCCCTCCAGATTTTTACTTATTCCCCTTTTCCCCGACGGGAGGCCGAATACGGCTCTGGCGCTCACTGTCTCCCCGGATTTAAAGAATTCGCTCTTTAAGACTCAGGCCTGTCCTGTATTAGTTTTTACCCTAATCCGGCAATCGTCAACCACTTCCGGCGGTATCATTTTTAGCGCAATAATGATTAAGAGCGGCACAATAATCAGGTCATCCATCTGGCCAAGCACAGGTATAAAATCCGGGATAAGGTCAACTGGCGAAAGAAAATAACCGATAGCCAGCCACAGCAGCCATTTAGCCGGCCTGGGTGTGCGGCTGTCTTTCAATACCAAGCGATAGATTTTAACTTCATCCTTTAATTCCCGAGCCACGTCTTTTAATTTGGTAAACATATCAGTTCGTGTTTATTCGTGGTTAAAGTATTATATTAATACTTTAGTATAAGCATTTTATCCGGGAGTGTCAATTTATATTACCAAGTAGGTAGGATGTGGAAGACCATAGACTATAGACAACCCCTCTCCACTTCGTTTCGGGGATCTAAGTGCCGCTAAGTCGTTCCTCTCCAAGCGGCACTAAGACAGTGTTGCCCCGCGGGAATCTGCGGCGCTATTTGTTCTTGGATTGGTCGTTCAGGGTGATGCAGGGATTGCGGTATTGTATCTTGACGTATTTTATGCCCTTTAATTGCGGGGCGATGCTCAGGACATAGTTCAGGTTCTTTATCTTTTCATCAACCGAGAGTTCGCCGAACTTGCCGGTGTTGGGCGCCCGGCCCCACTGGATGGCGACCTTGTCCTTGGTCCAGAGGGTTATTTCGCTTTCCTTGGGATTGCGCCGGCCGCCGGCGTTGGTTACGTCTATCTGGCCGACGTCGAGCTTGGCGTATATCTGGTAACTTTCCATAGTCGATGCCACGGCCAGGGCGTCGTTGAGGCCGGGGTCGTTCCACCTGACGCCGGCCACCGGCGGGGCGGTGTTTACGCCGACGATTATCGGAACGGTCATAGGCAATTCGGGCACCTTGGCGTATTCGCCCGGCAGGCGCACGGATTGGCTGTCGACCAGGTAATAATACGCCCGGCTCTTGGTCCGCCGGACTTCGACCGCCACCAGCGGCTTCCTGATTTCCAGCTTGACGATTATTTCGTTGGGGAACCGTTTTTCGATGGATTCTATGCCGGCCACCCAGGGGTTATTTTCATAATGCCGCTGGACCTTGCCGACTATGGTTTTGTCAAATATGCTGGTGTCGACGCTGATCCGGAGCGAGGTCTTGACCGGCGCTTCCAGTTCGGTGCCGATGAGCCAGCCGGGATTGGCCATTACCTGGAGCGCGCTCATATTTATCTGGAAACGTTCGTCGTGTGAATATGATTCATACGCCTTGCGATGGACCAGCAGTAAAAGGAAGCTGATGCCGGCCAGGATGAGGAGATGGATTCCCCAGCGCCGGGCAAGATACCACAACCCGTTGAACAAAGATTTCATACCCTGTTTTTATCGTCAATCCGGCGCGGAATCTAAAGTCAGAAATAATTGACCCTTTAAAATTAATGTGCTATACCATCAGGCATATTATATTGTTATCCCCCAGAGGGAAGGAAGCCGTTCAACAGGTATGATGAAATATTTTTTAGTTTTAGTTTGCACAGCCAGTTTTTTGGCCGCCGGATTGGGTTGCGCGCCGGTGCCTGCCGGCGAGGATGTTTACCTCAAGCGCGAAGAGAATATCAAGCAGGGTTATTCCGGCAAGATTGACCTTTTGCAGAAGGAAAACGATCAGTTACAGGCCCGGATAGCCGAGCTGACGGACAGCCTGAACAAGTTGTCGGAACAGTTGAAGCTGGCGCAGAAAGAGGTTGAGTTCTTGTCCGCGGCCAAGAAGCCCGAGACCACCGAGGTTAAACCGCCGACCGCAAGCGACAGCCGTCCCAAACCGCTGATTAAATCGGATATCAAATGCCGGATACTGTCGGTAAACGAGAAGTTGAACCTGATAATTATTTCGGTAGGCAGTAATAACGGGGTCAAACCCAAAACCGAATACGACGTGATTTCCCAGGGCAAAACGGTGGGGCGGATACGGGCGGACCAGGTGGAAACCGATTGGGCGTCCGTGTCGCTTATCAAAGGCGAAAGCCTGATGCAATTAAAAGAGTCGGGCAGTGATGTTATTATTTCCGGCGAGTAAGCTTGTTCAAGCCGATTATCTTTGTCCCGGCCTGTCGTAGCGGTTTTGTCCGCCAGGCCTGGTGTCGGAACCGGGGCGAAGCGGGGCCTTTTCACCGCGGGCGAGCGGTTTTAATTTGCTGTAAGCATTCCTGACCGTTTTCCCTCTTTTTATATCCGCCTTGCGCCTGGTTTCGCTGGGCTTTTCGTAGTAGGCGACGCGTTTGAGTTCGTTATAGATGCCGGCGTCGATGCATTTCCTTTTGAACTGCCTGAGCGCTTTGTCGATGGAGCCTTCAACTCTGATGGTTACCGGAGTCATTTAATTATTCCTGTATTTAGGTCAGGGGGCGCCTTTTGAGCGCCCCCCGCCCGGTTGGTTTATTTAACCGTTTCTTTGTCCCTTAACTTTTGCGAAGCATGCGTCGCAATATACGGGTTTGTTTAAAACCGGCTTGAACGGCACGGTTGTTTTCTGGCCGCAATCTGCGCAAACGGCTTCAACTCTTTCCCTGAATCCGGCGCTGCCCGGGCCGAATTTGGTCCGGCGGTTCTGGCGGCATTTGGGGCAACGTTTGGGCTCGTTGGTATACCCCTTCTCCATATGGAACTTCTGTTCATCTTCCGTGAACAGGAAATCCCCGCCACACTCCATACACTTCAGTTGCTTGTCTGCCATTGTCCTTTTCTCCTTCGGTCGGATTGTCCTTTCCTCGGTGCCCTATTTCAATAGGTCCCTAAGGTCCGGTGGTTTATACTTTTAAATGGCCCTTCCCGCTCCCGGCACCCGACCTTACTTATATTCCTATGCCGGAATTAGGATAGAGCAACTTTACCAGTTTATAAAATAGAGCTTCTTTGTCAAGAAAAACATATATCCGATATCAATCGCCCGGCGATAATCAGGCGTTGCCCCCTATCCGGTGTTTTTTGTCCTTATTGAATACCATATAAAGCACGGGCACCAGGAACAGGGTAACTAGGGTAGAGAACAAAAGTCCGCCCAGGATGGTCGTGCCCAGCGGGCGCCAGCTTTCGGTGCCTTCGCCGGTCTGCAGGGCCATAGGCAGAAGCCCGAATACCGTGGTCAGGGTGGTCATCATAATCGGCCTGAGGCGGCGTTTGCCAGATTCGAAAACCGCTTCAAACAGGCCCATTCCGTAGCCTTTTTCAGATACCGGCCTTCTGAGCAGGTTGATGTAATCAACCAGGACGATGGCGTTGTTGACCACCACGCCGACCAGCAGGACGGCGCCGAGGAACGAGGCCAAGCTGATGGGATATCCCCTGATAAACAGGGATATGAATACGCCGCTGAAGCCGAAGGGCACGGCGAAAAGTATGATAAACGGGTCAAGCAGCGATTCAAACTGGCTGGCCATAACCGCGTAAACCAGAAAAATGCTGAGAAGCAATAACAATCCCAGGTCCCGGAATGATTTTTTCTGTTCGGTGATAAGCCCGCCGACTTTCATGCTGACGCCTTCGGACAGCGGCAGTTTGGAAAGCTTGGCTTCGACATCCTTGGCGACATCGCCCAAAGCCCGGTCGTAAAGATTGGCTTCGACCCTGACTATCCGGGTCTGGTTTTTGCGCTCGATTTCAATCGGCCCGAATTCCTCTTTTATCCTGGCGATATTGGAAATCTGGATATTCTGACCGGGCGCCGACGGCAGGGCGATGAAAGCGTCGCTGACATCTTCCAGATACCGGCGGTCCTCGGGGCGGAGCCTGATAAAAATATCGTATTCGTTGCCGGCCTCGCGGTATTTGGAAACCGTTTTACCGTAAAAATAAGTCCTTAAGGTATTGGCGATATAATTCTTGTTCAGTCCCAGGCTGGCGGATTTATCGTTGTCGACCATAACCTTCCATTCCGGCTTGGCGATATCCCGGCTGATGGAGGCGTCGACGGCGCCTTCGGTGGTGTCCATTATTTCTTTAACGGCCAGGGCGACCTGGTCCGTTTTAACCATGTCATTGCCGTAAATTTCGACGGACAATGATTTGCCGGCGCTGGTCATCATGGAACCGATGGGGTCGCCGGTCTTGACATCCATTTTGACAATGCCCGGAATCTTGACGATTTTCTTCCTGATCTGGCTGGCCATCTCCTTGTCGGAGCGCTGGCGCTGGTTGACTTTGACCAGTTTGGCGCCGATCATTACGATATTAAGGCCTTCTTTCATTCCCATCATCGCGCCACCCATGCCGATGGATCCGGCCCGGTTATAAATGGCCACTAAATCCTTGCCGCAGACTTCTTCGAATACTTTCTGGACTTCCGTGCCGACACGGACCGATTCCTCCATCTTCTTGCCGACGGCCAGTTCCACGGTGGCGCGCAGGTCGCCGCTGTCTTCTTCGGGTATGAATTCGGTGCCCAGCAACGGGTATAAAGATGCCGAGCCGGCCAATACCAGCACGGCAACAATGATAGTGGCTTTCTTGTGGTGAAGAACCCATTCCAAAAGCCCGGCGTAGAATTTTTCCACATGGCCGAACCAGCCCCTTTTCTCAAAGGATGATTTGGAGCTGAGTATCTGCGAAGCGAGCATAGGGGTAAAGGTCAGGGCGGTCAGCAATGACGCCAGAATAGTGACGATAATCATTACGCCCAGTTCTTTGAATATAATGCCGGTGATGCCGGACAGGAAGATAAGCGGCACAAATACGACCACGGTGGTTAAGGCGGATGCGCTGACGGCCAGGCCGACCTCGGAGGCGCCGACGATAGCGGCCTCCTTGAAACCCTTGCCTTTGGCCCGGTGGGTGAAGATGTTTTCCATTATGACAATGGCGTTATCCACGACCATGCCGATGGCGATGGCGATGCTGGCCAAAGACATCATGTTAATGGTTCTGCCCCAGACATAAAGGCAGATGAAGGCGGAAATCAGCGAGAACGGTATAGTCAGGGCTATAATCAGGCTGGAGCGCAGTTCGCCCAGGAAAATAAGAGTGATTATGATTACCAGGATGCCGCCGAAAAATACGGTTTGTGAAAGGTTAGCCATGGTGGAACTGATAATTTCCGACGAATCCCATATGACGAAAGACTTAACGTCCGCCGGCAATCTCTTTTTGATCAGTTCCAGCTTGGCCGTAACCGCTTTGCAGACGGTATCGGTATTGGCGCCGGATTGTTTCTGGACCATGGCCATTGTGCCCGGGTCGCCGTTGATGTAAACCATGCCGCTGGGCTCCTGGAACGAATCATTGACAGCGGCGATATCCCTGATGCGCACCGGCGTGTTATTGCCGGAAATCCTGATGATAGTCTCGCCGATTTCGGCTACGTCCTTGTATTCTCCGGGGGTCTGGAGCATGAATTCATTGGGGCCGACCTTGATGCTGCCGACCGGCAGGGAGTAATTATGCATTCCTATGGCATATTCCACTTCGTTGACAGAGATGCCGTAAGCCAGCAGTTTGGACTTGTCGATTTCTATGTTTATCTGCCGCTTCAGGCCGCCGATAATCTGAACCGCGCCGACGCCTTCAATCTGTTTCAACGGCGCGGACAACTCCAGGTCCAGGATTTCGTTGAGTTTGGTCCAGCTGGCCCGGGCCGTAAACCCGTAACCGATTATGGGCATGGAATTGGTGTTGAATTTGACCATGATGGGCTTGTTGGCATCGGCCGGCAGGCGCATTTTGGTAAAATCCAGGCGGTCCCGGATTTCGTTGGATGCTTCGTCAAGGTTGGCGCCCCAGTTGAAACGGCAGACCACACTGGAAATGCCTTCGCGCGAATAGGAATTTATCTCGGTCAGGTTGGTAAGGATGGACAGGTCGTTTTCTATGGGCTTGGTGACGGATGTTTCCACGTCTTCGGCGGCCGCGCCGCTGTAAGTGGTGACGATAGTAATGGCCGGCAATTCCATCTGGGGCATCAGGTCAATGGGCAGGAACATAAGGGAGATGAAACCCAGGACGATAATGCCCAGGAATATCATCAAATTAGTAACCGGTTGTTTGACGCCGAATTCTGCTAATAACATATCTGGCTCCGATATTTGATTGTTAAATAATGATTATTTGCCGCTGTCGACCACCTCGACCTTGCAGCCGTCGAATATTTGCGGCCCGACCGTGGTAATTATTCGGTCGCCTTCCATCAGCCCTTCTTTTATCTCTATCATCCCTTTGGAATAAATGCCGATTTTGACGACTATTTTTTTCGCCAGATTGCCCCGGACCACAAAGACGGCGTAATTCTTGATGTCATTGCCGGACAAGTCATAAACCAGGACATCTTTAGGCACGGCGATAACATTATTTTTCTGTTCAAGCATCAGCTCAACCCGGCAAAACATACCGGCTTTAAGCAGGCCGTCTTTGTTATCAAGCTCGATTTCTATGTCCAAGCTGCGGCTCCTGGTATCAACCGCCGGAGAAACATAAGAAACTATTCCTTCAAAGTTTTTGCCGGGATAAGCGTCCAGGGATATGGCCGCCGGTGTCTTATTAACCAGAACCCGGGCCGCTATATTTTCCGGTATGGCGGCGGCCACCTTGACTCTTTCCGTTTGAATAACGGTAAATACCGGTTTCATGGGCGTAACCATATCGCCCACATCGATATAGCGCTGGGAGATAACGCCGGATATAGGCGCGCTGATTTGGGCTTCCTCGTAATTTATCCTGGTCAGCTCCATGGTAGCGTCAAGCTGTTTTATCTGGGCTTCGATTGCTTCTTGCTGGGCCATCGACGCCTTAAACTGGGTTTCCGCCTGGTCGCGCCGGGAATCCGATACGGCGCCTGCCTTATACAGTTCCCTGATGCGGGCCAGCTCTTTTTCCGAATTATCGATATTAATCTTCAACTGTTTGAGCTGGGCCTGGGCGGACTCTTGTGCGGACGCAGCCTGAATTATCTGGGCTTCGATGGCCGATGTTTCCAATATGGCCAGAGTATCGCCTTCCCTGACTGATTCGCCGCTTTTAACCAGAAGCTCCTCTACCCGGCCGCTGATCTTGGTATAAATATCCACCTGATTGATTGCCTGCATCGTGCCAAAGTTGGAAACAGTCTCCACCATATCTGTCCGAGTAATTTCCCGGGTTATTACCGGAATAAGCTTCTCGACGGCGATATCCTTATTCTTGTTTTTCTCTCTCATATCGCTGATGCGTTTTATCAGCAGGAATCCGCCGCCGGCTACGATGGCGATAATTAAGATGCCGATGATTAATTTCTTCATAACTTCTTCTCCAATCTTTTACTTTTTGGGATTCTGGATTTGGCCGGTAACCATTTCCAAGTTTGCTAAAGCCAAGTCATATTGATATAACGACATTACGTAATTTTTAGAAGCGGTATCAAGCGCCATCTGGGAATCCATAACCTCCAACTGGGTATTGACGCCGTTCTTATAGCCGATTTCGGCCAGGCGCAGGCCTTCCTTAGCCTGGTTTACATTATCCTTCTGGGACATAACCAGCGCCCACGAATCCTTCAAGCTGAGCATAGCCTGGGCCAATTCCAGCCGGATACGTTCCTTGAGGTCGTTCTGGATTATTTCGGCTTGCAGGAGCGATGATTTTTCCTGGCGGACCAGGGCGTTAACGCGGCCGCCTTCGTAAAGCGGTATGGACAGTATCGCGGTCAGCGACCAGTAATTGCCCCATTTATCCTGGCCTAAATATTTGCGCGACGGCCTTTCCTCGCCGTAACTGCCGGACAGGGACACGGACGGCAGGTGCTCGGCCTTGGCTATTTTGACCATTTCTTTTTGCAGGTCTATCCTTATCTGCGCCGAACGCAGGTCGGGCCGATTGGCAAAGGTGTTTGCTTCAAGCTCAGACAGGACCGGCGTTGTTTCGGCATAAACCAGCCGGTCGGTCAACTTAATATCAGCGGCTTCATCAAGCGGCAGCCCTATCAAACTCATCAGGGCAAGCCTGCTTTTTTGCAGGTTGGACTGGCTCTGCAACCGCAAGGTCCTGATATTGGAAAGTTGAACCTGGGCCCGCAGGACATCGTAATTGGAAACCATGCCTTCATGATTCTGTTTGATAACGTCATCAAGATGCGCCGCTATAACATCCTCGCTGGCCAGGTTGACCCGGACAATTTCCTCGTTGAATATAACGTCATAGTATGCTTTTTTTGTCTGGAATACCACGGCGCGCATCAGGTCGTCTTTCTGGATAGTGCTCATCAACTTGCCGAGCTTGCCCGATCGAATGCCGGCCCAAATCCGGTCGCCCATATAAACCGGTTGTCTTATGGTCAGGCTGCCGTTATAATTATTGAGAGAGCCCATTTCTATAGATCCTAATGACTGAACCGCATCCAGCCTGGTGTAGGAGGCGCTGGCCGAAACGCTAGGGAAAAGTCTTGAGCGGGCTTCGGCATACCTGGCATCGGCCTGATTAGCCGTTTCGTTAACCAGCAATATCTGGCGGTTATTTTCCATAGAAATGCGGATACATTCATCCAAAGAGAGCGATTTGTTTTTCTGGGCTTGTTCCGACGCCTGTGAATTTATCATTATAATCGGGCTGAGAACCAGTATCATCAGATACAGGACAAATTTCCTCATACAAAATCCTTTCATCGCTTATAATAGCAGATTATTAATAAAAACCTCTTCCAGATACTTCCCTTTTTCCCTGAAAGACTTTTTGCTTACGCCTAAAAAGGTGGTGAAAAGCATGCCGTAGAAAATATCCGTCAGGAGGTTAGCTATGGCGCGAGACGGCATTTTTTTCATCAGCCCCTGGTTAATGCACTGCTGTATCAATGCTTCGGCCTTGTTGAAGCCGCGGGCATAATACTTGAGGTAAATTTTCTTTGACTGCGCTTTGTATTCGCTGCGGTAATGGATGAATATTTCCAGAAGAGACAGGTTAGCGCTGAAGAATTCCATATGGCTGCGCATAATGGTTTTAAGCTTGACAATAGGATTGGAAATATTCATGGATTTGGCCATGATTTCTTCGGCCAGCCTTTGCATCATCTGTTCCATAACCGCGGTAAACAATTTATGCTTGGTCGGGAAGTAACGGTAGATAGTCCCCTTGCCCACGCCTAATTTCCTGGCGATAACTTCAACATCGGTCAGGTGATAGCCGGATTTGGCAAATACTTCGGCCGCGGCGTTCAGGATATCCACATGCCGGCGTTCCTTGATTTCTTTCATTAGCAGTCTTCTCTTCATGGTTTTTTATCCTTTGTCTCCCGCTACGGCGGGATGGCGCACTGCGTTCACAACCTACGGCTATAACAAATAGACGGACTCGTAAGTCCGCCAATACTAATATAACCAAAAAGATATGTCAAGTTTTAGAAGGTTTTTAGTGGCTTGGCCGGGAGGCTGCGGGAATGAGGTAATGCCTAAAAGTCCGGTTTGAATATTGAGGATATGATTCATCCGGCGGCGCGGGAATAGCTGAATCTGCGCGCATCAAAAATCATAAGTAATGCCCCAGGACAAACCTTTATGATTGGTGGACAGCTTTTCCCAACTGCCGACCCAGGCCGTGCCTCTCTGGTCCTGGCCCTTGGTCCAGAGGCGCAGATACTGAGAACCCAGCTGAACAGAAAGGTTTCGGATGGGTTTATACGAGAGCAGGACCGAGTAACTCAGCCCGTCTCCGGACGCGGCGATTTTCTCGGCTCGCTCGTTACCGGGTGCCCGGTTGGGGTATCTCACCCCGTCATAAGAGGCGCTTAACGTCGGCATATATCCGAATGACATATCCAGGCTGAGTTTCTTATTTATTCTGGAGTAGCCCTTGAACCCGATTTCATTCCCGGAATAAATCAGGCGATATTCCTCCCATTTCTCCACCCAAGAAATATTGACGGGATTGTAAGATGATATATTCACTGTCGGGTCGTAATAATTAGCGGACTGCTTGAGATAAAAATAACCCATAGTAAAATATATGACCGGCCGGTTATCCGGATGCAACGACTCCGGTCCGGTCAGCCGATAACCGGCCTTAAAAATGTGCATTATATTATCGCCCCGGCTGGTGGAATATGAAAGGTCGGTTACTACCCCGTTGGGATCCCAGTCGGTATCACGAACAGTATCGTCTTTTATGGCGCCCTGACCGAACGAATAAGACACAAAAAAAGGAGTTTCGTCTTTGGTGCTGATAAGCTGGGTTGACAAAACCAAAAAGTTCGTATCTACCGGATGTTTGAGCTCCCATCGATTATAGGCGGCAGGCGGTCCGCCCAGCATCCTAAAATCGCCCTTGGTCGCCCACTGCCGGACGGACATATCCAGTTTAAAATCGTCCATGAATGACGATTTATCAGCGATAATACTAACGTCTTCAGCGCCCAGTAAGACAGATTGAGCCATAAAGCACAGCGCCAGGGAAAACCCCAGAAGATTTCTTGTTGAGGAAGGGGTTAACCATAGAATATTTGTGATAATAGACATATTTCAGCGGCTAAATTATCTTTATCAACCCGGTTTGTCAATAATAACCCTAAAATCCTTGACCCCGTTAGAGGTATTTGGTTTGAATATGTAAAGTATTTGACAATGCACTGATTATATATGATCCCGCAAGACGCCCTGCCCTTTCCGGGAAAGAGCGGGGCTACCTCTAACGGGGTTGACCATTTATTTGGGCTAACGGGGCAGGGAGATAAATATGAGTTACAGGAATATATCACTGGAACGATACCTAAAAATGATATCCGAACCGACCGCTGTGCCCGGCGGAGGAAGCGTATCGGCTTATGCCGGGGCGCTGGGGTCTTCCCTGGCTGCCATGGCCGCGGCCATCACCTGTAAAAAGATACAGGAAAAAAGCAAAGCAAAACTGTGTTCCGAGAGCCGCAAGATATTTATAGCCAACTGGCGGAAACTCCTCAAGTTGGCCGAGGAAGACAGCAAGTCATATGAACAGGTGCTCAAAGCTTTTAAAATACCGCATTACAAACTCAATCGACGGCACCGGATTAACCAGGCGCTGGTAAAAGCGGCCGAGGTGCCGGCCCGGACTATGGACCTATGCATCCAGACTCTTTTTCAGATTAACCGGATAAAACACCTTTGTCCGTCCCAGATACTGACTGATATAAACGTCGGGTTTATGCTCACCCGGAGCGCACTGCGCGGAGCACGGCTTAACGTGCTGGTTAATCTGGAATCAATCAAGGATAAGAAAATGGAAGCTGCTCTTCAGAAACAGCTGGAGTACCTGGACAAAGCAGCCGAGGAAGTATTGTATAAACTCGAGGATTGGGTATAGAATACAATGGTTTGGGACACTTCAATAGCCAAGACAAGCAAGAAATGCAATGCCTGCCAGAAAGAGTTTGCCTCCGATGAGGTGTACTTTTCTTCTCTGGCCGCAATAAACCCCATTGCTCGTTCAAGTTCTTGCCCCCAAACAGGCAAAAGCAGCCTAATTGGCGTTGATTCTAACGCAGTAAAGCCGGCTGTTGACGCGGTGCAGGCAGTCCAGCCGGCCGCGGGCGATGCGATTCGGAAACATTCCGACGTCTCGGGACAACCGGTCAAATCAGCCTCTAAACCAATCAAAACCAAAAAGCAAGTATCGGTTCAGGATGAACAAGAACGATTTGCGCGCAATGATTTCTGCACCGCCTGCTGGGAACAATCCGGAGCCAAACAACCGGACCTGTTTTCATTCTGGCAGATGAAATTGGCGGCCAAAGAACAACCCAAAACACCCAAAGAAATACTTATTAGCTTCTTTGAAAATATGATTAATCCCCAGCCTCAGGAAGCCGGTAACGCCGCCTGCGCTATTGTTGACCCGGCTCTTAAGTCTAAGGTTGTTTATCTTTTTTCCCTGATACTTATCAGGAAAAGACTGCTCAAGCTCAAGCAGACCGCCGTGCGTGATAACCAACGGTTGCTTATATTGGAAAGAACTATCGAGAATCCCAAGGCCGCTCTCGAAACTAACGCCGAGCCAACCATAAAAACATACGAAGTGCCGGATATGGACATACCTCAGGAAGACCTCATTTCATTAAGAAATGAATTCAGCCGGTTGTTTGAGTTTAAGATTTGAGTTAAGCTATTTTTACCGAAAGCTTCTTGATTACTTCCTGGAATCTGGGATCATGCCTGACATTGTTAAAATCAGGGTCTTTGAGCAGGTGTTCCAGATTATTATAGCCTAATAACACGGCCATTTCCAGTTCGTTAAATGCCTTATCCGCCTGATTCATCAGGGCGAAAGAACAGGCCAGGTTATAATGACAAACCGAATCCTCCGGCGTGAGTGTAACCAGGCGTTTATCTATTTCCAGCGCCTTTTCGAGCTGTGACATCCGGGTGTAAAGCGAGCCTAAAGCCGACAAAGCCGGGATGTTATTGGGATTGCCCTTAACTGCCGACTCATAAAGGCGCAGTTCGAACTCCTGGAATCCGGTATCTTCTTTTTTCTTCATAAATAGCGGCATAATGGATACTATATCGGACAGGTTTGTCAATATATTTAATATTTGGATTCCAGGAATGTGCGCTACCCCCAATAGCAAAGAGAAAAAAATACCCCACCCCGCGATTTTATGTCGCAGGGCGGGGTTGTGGGCTATAGTCGCTATTATTTAGACGGTAGATTCTGAATCAATTGAGTATCGTTGATCGAATCATTCGGTTGTGTTACGCTACGCACGTTAGTTTCGCTGCTTTCAAAGGTCATTGTATTAATCGGCGTAATGGTACTGTCGCTTAATTCAAATACCGTCCAGAGTGTTCCGGCCTGGTTAGGCACATTATAGGTCGCTATCAGACCGCTCCCGCGATAGACTTTTATCTGCGCGCCTGAGGCTCCCATTGCACTGCTTGTAGTTGATCCTTTATTAGAGAAGTCATGGATGGAATACCTGTATACTCCGCTGCGTTGGACGTATATGGTTATTGTTTCCGGACCATAGCTGGTTGTGTCATCCACATCAAGGTTAACATAAGGTTCAGTTGTTAAGCTACCTCTAGCATCGTAATATACATGGGGCCTGGTCGTAATAGTCCCGGTAATCGGTACTGTCATATGGCTGTCCAGATCAGAGGGCGTCACACCCCAGGTAAGAACAATCCTGGTCTGGCCTGCCGGCAGGACCGGCGTAATCGTGGCATTCTGATTGGCATTGGTCGCTCCGCCGATGCACGTCACGGTGAAAAACATGGTCGCGTAATTGGCTAATACGGCCTCCACGGTATAATTACCGGCGGCCAGGCTTGACGCGGTATAAGCGCCGCCTGAAGTCGTAGTCGCAGCCAGAGCCACGGTTCCGGTAGTTGCGTTAATTCCGGACCTGAATGAAAGCGCTACGCCGCTGATGCCCAGCCCGGTAAAGGCATCTTTGATTGTCCCGGTAACAATTCCCGGCGTGGCAGATATCAAGGTCAGGTAAATTGGCTCAAGGGTGGTTGTAATATTCTCTGTAATGGTAACGTTGGAAACGATACCGGTAATGTAACCGGTGGCTACCGCATTGATGTTATAGATGCCGGCTGCCAGGGTGGCGGTATAGGCGCCATTAACATCTGTCAGGTAAGTTCCGGCCAAAACACTGTTCTGGTTATAGAAATTAATCGTGACATTAGCCATAACTGTCCCGGTTACCGTTCTGACAACACCGGTTGTTATGCCGGTAACAATCGCGGAACCGCTCGGCAGAATCGTTGTGGTTTCCGGCCCGTAGCTGGAGGTATCGTCGACATCCAGTTCGGTGTACGGGGAAGCGGTTATGCTGCCTTTATTTGAGTAATAAACGTGGAACATATCAGGGTTAGAGGCTACGCCGCCGATATCATAGGAACTGTTTGCATAACTCATTGTATTAATCGGCGTGATGGTATTGCCGGTTAATTCAAATACTGTCCAGAGTGTTCCGGCCTGGTTAGGTACGTTATACGTCGCAAGCAGGATGCTTCCGCGATAGACTTTTACCTGGGCTGAAGATGCGGCCATCGCACTGCTGGGGTTGGTGCCGCCGTTGGAGTAGTCATGAACGAAGAATTTGTAGGTGCTGTTAGCCGTTGCCGATACGGGACCTATCGTGTGGCTGTCCAGGTCCCAAGGATTCTCACCCCAGGTAAGAACAATCCTGGTCTGGCCGGCCGAAAGAACCGGCGTAATCGAAGAATTCTGGTTGGCATTGGTTTGGTTTCCGCCCAGGCAGGTTGCCGTAAAGAACAATGTTGTATAACCTGCCAAAGAGGCTTCCACGGTATAATTACCGGCGGCCAAACTAACGGTATAAGCGCCTAATGAAGCTGTGGTCGCAGTCCCGACCACGGCGCCGGTATTTGCGCCAATCCCGGCCCTGAATGAAAGCGCTACGCCACTGAGGCCATTTCCGGTAAAAGCGTCTGTAATTATGCCGGTAACGGTGCCGGTAACAACTGTTTGTGTCTGGATTTGCGTAACCGGTTCAGTCGTAGTAGTTATATTACTTTGGACTGTAAGCCCCGAAACCACGTCATTAATATAGCCGGTTGCCAGAACCCGGATGGTGTATGTGCCGGCTACCAGATTGGCGGTATAAGCGCCATTGGCATCGGTTACAAAAGTTCCGGCTAAAACATTACTCTGGGTGTAGAAATTAATCGTGACATTCGCCATACCCGTCCCGGTTACTGTTCTGATAACGCCGTTAACAGTGCCGGTGACGATGACGCTGCTGCCGGTGGTGGTAGTGCCGCCGGAATCCGTTGTCCCGCAAAGCCCGCCATAGCCCAAAAGGACCACGCTGATTAACATGACACCAATCACCATTTTACCAAATAATGCCTTTGTCATAACCGTCTCCTCCTTTTTATGCAGGTATTTATCAATATTAACGTAATATAGTCAATTTGATAAATAACCGCCGTTATTATTGATTATTACTTTTTATTATATTTATCATAAGGAAACCGTTTTGTCAAGTTAAACATTGTTAATTCTTTAGCAGTGATGTATCCTATGCCACAGGTTTAATCTATAATCTTGTAAGCATGATAGCAAAAGCGTATCGTTTCAGGAGAATTATAATCTTATTCTACTTATGCCACTAACCCCGACGGAATAGTCGGGATAACGTGGCAGTCCATCGGCTGTTCGAACGTAGTGAGTTACAGCCGAGGATACCTGGCAGTAATTCGTTACACTCAAACTGCCAGAGTATAAACTCGCTTTACTCGAACTGCCACTAACCCTTGACAATATCGCCTCTAAAAATTAGATTCTTACTATGGCAACCGCATTCGGTAAATATACACTGGAGAAGAAATTAGGCCAGGGCGGGATGGGCGCGGTTTATCTGGCTGTTGACCCGGACTTAAACCGCAAAGTGGCCCTGAAAATCATCACCTCAAATGACCCGGAATTGCTGGAGAGATTCCAGCGCGAGGCTTCAGCCGTTGCCAAACTAAAACACCCAAATATCATCCAGGTTTATGAAGTAGGATTAGTCTCTCTGCCTTCGGCGACGGGAGGCTCCGCTCGGAAACAGCATTACTTCACCATGGATTATGTTGAGGGCATCTCGCTGGAAAAGCTTATAACCTCGCCTAACAAACCCAGTATTCAGAATATAGCCAGAATAATCCTTCAGGTCGCCTCGGCGCTCCATTACGCCCACAGCCAGAAGGTAATACATCGCGATATCAAGCCGGCAAATATCCTGATAACCAAACAGGGGGCAGCATATATTGTCGATTTTGGGCTGGCCAAACAACTGACCGGATTAGACCGGACGCTGACAATGGCCGGCACAACCATAGGCACGCCTAACTATATGTCGCCCGAACAGGCGCAGGGTAAAAAAGATGAGATTGATCCGCGCTCTGATATCTTTTCCTTGGGTGCAACGCTTTATCACTGCCTGACCGGTCGGCTACCGTTTTCCGGTGACGAAATCTACCAGGTGCTTAACGATGTCATCAATAATGACCCACCCGGGCCAAGCACAATCGTCCGCATTATTTCCAAAGATTTAGAGACCATCTGTATGAAGTGCCTGAACAAAGACAAGTCCAAACGCTATCAGACAGCAGGTGCATTAGCCAAAGACCTACAGCAGTATTTAAAAGGCGGGCAGATTGTTGCCAAGCCAGTCAGCGTAATAAGCAAAATCCGGATTAAGGCAACCAAGAACAAGGCCGCCAGCCTTGCTATCATCGGCGCCGCAGTTATCCTGATAATCGTAATAATCAGCCTTCTGGTTTCCTCATCAAACAAGAAACAGCTCATAGCCCAATACCGGCAGGAGGCCGAGCAGGCATTTTTGGCAAACCAATATGATGAAGCAAAGGTAGCCTGCAACAAACTGCTTGCCCTGTCACCGCAGGACGAAGCTATACAATCATTGCTCAAGAAATGCGAAAAGATAACCAAGGCGCAGGAGACAAAAAAACAACAGGAAGAGGCCCAGGCCAAAGAAGCCGCGGCCAAGGCACAAAAGGCAGTAGAGTTAAGAAACAGGGCAAAGGCCATACTTGACCAAGCTACGGTCGCGCCGACACCTGAGCAAAAAATACAACTTGCCCAAGAGGCTCTTGAGGTGGACCCGACCTTTGGCGATGCCTGTCAGGTCATCGGCTATGCATATGAAGATAAACGGGATTATGCTAAGGCAGTAGAAGCATTCACCAAGGCAATAAAGCTAACCCCGACCCTGGCATATTCATATTATGAACGGGCGATAATTACCGTCAACACCTACAAGAAACCTGAGGATGCAATTCCTGACTTTAATAAGGTGCTGGAATTAGACCCCAACAGCGATATCGGTTATTTTGCTAAAGGGTCTATTGAAGATAACCAGAAGGATTATAATAAGGCGATTAGCAGTTATAATAAGGCAATAGAACTGAACCCGAACTATGCCGAGGCCCACAACAACCGCGGTCTTGTATATTACAACAAAGCGGTGCGTGAGTCCCGCCAAGGCGGGAATACATATCGGGAGCTATTAGAGCAGGCAATTAAGGACTATGCTAAAGCAATAGAACTAAACCCGAACCTTGAATATGCTTACAACAACCGCGGTGAAGCATATCTGAATAAGGGCGAATTAGACCGGGCAATTCAGGACTATGATAAGGCCATAGAACTGAACCCGAACGATGCTAAAACTTACTCCAACCGCGGTAATGCTTATGATGATAAGGACCAGATAGAGCAAGCCATCAAGGATTTTGATAAGGCCATAGAACTTAATCCGGATCTTGCCGAGGTCTACAGCAACCGCGGCATTACCTATGCTAAGAAGGGCCAGCTGGACCAAGCCATCAATGATTTTGATAAGGCCATAGAACTTAATCCGAACCTTGCCGACGCTTACTGTAACCGCGGCATTATCTATGCTAATAAGGGACAGATAGAACAGTCCATCAAGGATTTTGATAAGGCCATAGAACTTGATCCGAACCTTGCCGATGCTTACTACAACCGCGGTCTTATCTATGCAAGCAATAAGAATTACAGGCAGGCGATAGCGGATTGGGAAACCGTTCTTAAACTCGTGCCCAACCATCCGCGGGCGGAAAAGATGCGCAAGACCATAGAGGAGATGAAGAATCAGCTAAAGTAATACGATACAGTTTATGACTACTACATTCGGTTAGTGGCAGTGCGAATCCTTGAGCTTATACTCTGGCAGTTTGAGCGAAGCGAATTACTGTCAGGTATCCTCGGCTGTAACTCATTACATTCTAACAGCCGATGGACTGCCACGTTATCCCCGAGTGAAACGAGCGGGACCCCGACACAAAGTGTCGAACGTTAGTGCCAGTTTGAACGAAGTGAATTACTGGCACCTTATCCCAAGCGTAGTCTTGGGATTAGTGCAAAAGAGAACCTAAGATGCAAACAACATTCGGTAAATACTCAATCGAACGAAAATTAGGACAAGGCGGCATGGGCACGGTATACCTGGCCATTGACCCGGGCCTGAACCGCAAGGTCGCCCTGAAAATCATATCCTCGGACGACCCGGAAGCGTTGGAACGCTTCCAGCGCGAGGCTTCAGCCGTCGCCAAATTCAATCACCCCAACATTGTCCATGTCTATGAAACCGGCATAATCAACAAGAAGCCGTACTTTTCCATGGATTACATAGAGGGCTCATCTTTGGAAGCCATTATTAAGGCTCCCAAAAAGCCGAGCATACAGAACATCATCAGAATAATCCTTCAGATTGCCTTGGCGCTCGATTACGCCCATCGCCAGAAGGTAATCCATCGCGATATCAAGCCGGCCAACATAATGATAGACCAACAGGGCCAGGCATAT
>JAZDFB010000004.1:0-13921 GCA_043808305.1 Planctomycetota bacterium
AGCCCAACACTATGATACCTATCAGCAAAACCATCAGATTCAGGGTTGCCATTCTTCCTTTCATCATACTTATTCTCCTTTCTTATTTTATGGAATAATCGGCTATTATGACGCTAAAACTTGAATCAGCAATGCCTAATGGAAAGGTTTTGGCTTAAGGGCATAATATTAGCCCTGGCCTTTGTTATAGTTCGGCTGCCTGTGAAGTTGCAGCCGACTATACCTGGCAGTCCATCGGCTGTTAGCGACAACGGAGCGTTACAGCCGAGGATACCCAGCAGTAATTCACTAACGTTCAAACTGCTGGAGTATAATTCGCTAACGCTCAAACTGCCAGAGTATAATTCATAATTAATATTTTATGGTAAAAATTACAGAAACGGTCCTGCGCGACGGGCATCAGTCGTTAATCGCCACCCGGATGTCCACGGCTGATATGCTGCCCATCGTGGAAAAACTCGACCAAGTCGGGTTCTTCTCGCTGGAGATGTGGGGCGGCGCCACCTTCGACGTCTGCCTGCGTTACCTCAACGAAGACCCCTGGGAACGCCTGCGCCAGATACGCAAGCGGGTCAAGAATACCAAGCTCCAGATGCTCCTGCGCGGCCAAAACCTGGTCGCCTACCAGCATTTCCCGGACGACATCGTCGTCAAGTTCATAGAAAAGGCCCGCGACAACGGCATCGATATCTTCCGCGTCTTCGACGCCGTCAACGACATAAGAAATATCGCCTTGGCCATCAAGACCGCCAAGAAGGCCGGCGGACTGGTTGAAGGCTCGATATCATATACGGTCAGCCCGGTCCACACCATCGAAAAATACATCCAGTTCGCCATCGAACTCAAAGAGGCCGGTTCAGACATCATCTGCATCAAGGATATGAGCGGGATTATTTCACCCATCGCCGCCTACGACCTGATTAACGCCCTGAAAAAAGAGGTCAAACTGCCGGTGCACCTGCACACGCACTGCTCCAGCGGCATGGCCCCGATAACTTACCTGACCGCGGCCGAAGCCGGAGTGGACATCCTGGATACGGCCATGTCGCCGTTCGCCTGGGGCACCTCCCAGCCGCCCACCGAAAGCATCGTCGGCGCCTTCAAGGGCACGCCCTACGACACCAACCTTAACGTGGAACTGCTGGCCGAGATTGCCGAGTATTTCCAAAAGGTCAAGGAAAAATACAAGGATATCCTGGACCCCATCTCCGAGCGGGTTGACCCCAACATCCTGGTACACCAGATACCGGGCGGGATGATTTCTAACCTGATATCACAACTCAAGGCGCAGAACGCCATGGACAAATACAGCCAGGTGCTCAAGGAAACCGCCCTGGTCAGGAAAGAACTGGGCTATCCTCCGCTGGTCACTCCGACCAGCCAGATAGTCGGCACCCAGGCCGTGTACAACGTCGTGCTGGGCGAACGCTACAAGATGATTTCCAAGGAAGTAAAAAATTACGTCAAAGGGCTCTACGGCCGCTCGCCCGGCCCGATTGACGATGATATCAAGAAGAAAATTATCGGCGACGAAAAACCTATCCAGGGCCGGCCGGCCGACGGTATGGCACCGGCCTGGGACAAAACCGTAGCCGAGGTCAAGGCGTTGCGTAACGCCCAGACCGTCACGGACGAGGACGCTCTGGCATACGCCATCTTCCCGCAGGTGGCAACCGAGTTCTGGGAACGGCAGGCAAAAGGCATCACCGGCCCGATAGCGCCGATTGTCACCAGCGTAAAATCAAACGGACTGGCCGGCGAGCTCACCGTCCGCAAAGGCACCCAGCCCGGACGGATCAGCTTGGAGCTCAATAACCAGAAACACCAGGTCAGCGTTACCGCCCTGGAAGGCCCCGACGACGAGATACTGCCTTTGCTGGTCCAGTTAAACAACGCCGAATATAAGGTCAACGTCCAGCGCCAGAAGAGAACAATCCAGCCAATGATTGCGGTCACTAACGGTAATGGCCAGGCCGCAGTCAGTCAGCCTATTCCGGCGGAGCGGCAGCGGAGTCCCGATTATTCCATCGGGACACCCGAGCCAAAGAAAGAACCGGTAATTGAAACCAAACCCGTGCCCCAACCGACAGCGCCGGCGGCCCCTGCGTCCACATCAGGCGCGCTGATGGACGTCAAAGTGCCTATGCCCGGCAAGATAGTAACCGTCAAGGTCAAGTCCGGCGAGCGCGTCAAGCGCAACCAGACGCTCTTCATCCTCGAAGCAATGAAGATGCAGAACGAGATAGCCTCGCCCTGCGACGGGACCATCAACACCATCAACATAAAGATTGGCGACAACGTCGAAAGCAATCTTTCGGCCATGAGCATAAACCCGGCGTAACTGTTGTATAATCCACCTTGGAAAGATGTCATTCCTGCCTTGAGGCCGAACGCCGTCAATATCACCACCAAGCAACCCCTATTTTAGGGGTAAAATAGCCGTTTTTGGGGCTTTTGGCTTCCTTAACACATTATTAAATAACAACTTATAAAGAGGGGGGGAGTCCCCCCACCCCCCTCGGGGAATACCCCCCTATGCTTTAAAGAATAGCCAGCCGATTTGCCGAGAATATCCAGCCGATTTGGTGTGAATATCCAGCCGATTTAGCATAAATATCCAGCCGATTTGGAAAGAATATCCAGCCGATTTGGCATAAATATCCAGCCAATTTGCATAGAATAACCGACCGGTTTATAAAGAATATCCAGCCGACTTGGATAGAATAGCCCGCCGATTTACAAAGAATAGTCGGTCAGTTTGGAAAGAATATCCGGCCGATTTGCCGAGAATAACCAACCGGTTTGGGCAGAATATCCAGCCGATTTGGACAGAATATCCGACCGATTAATAAAGAATAGCCCACCGGTTTATAGAGAATATCCAGCCAGTTTGGCCAGAATATCCGACCGATTTGGAAAGAATATCCAGCCGATTTGTCTTATACTATAGGGGTATGCAAAAAAAAGAGTTTCAGAAATGGGGCTGATTAGTGTATTACAGCGGGTGGAAAGCGTCCCCTTTTTCATTTATATGATTCCGATAAAACGCGAAAGAACGTCGGATTATTTTTAAGTATTTTCACCACGGATGCAATAGTGCTGTCTTTTTCTATCTCTGTCCCGTTTTTCGGAAACTCCATCTTTCCATCGGTGTACCCTATGAGCCACGCTGCTGTTATATCACATACTCGAGGTTCATCTACTTGCGTGGAGTTGACGCATGTAAGAAGGTCTTGAAGCAATTCAATCCGATTGGGAGAAAGGTAGACACTTTCAATCATTCTTAAAACACAATCTTGACTTTTCGGATACTTTATTAAGGTAAGCATCCTAATTTCGCCTTCTTTACCGCCATATTGCCACGCAAAGCGAAAAGCGGAGTCCTTACAATAGTGAGGTTTTGAATACTCTTCGGCAGCAAGTAGCCGGAGAACCTCTTTTATTCCGCTGGAATCACCCAGATTAAGAAGTTGTTCAGCAATATCAATCCGCTGTCCGACAGTAGCGATACTAAGCCACATCTTGAGTGATTTTTTCCACTCCCGCTCATTCTTAGGCTGACGAACAATCACCTCGGCAATATCCGACTGACTGCCGAGGACTCTGGGTCCCACAGAAGGCGAATAAAGAAGTTGATAGGTTCCAGGATTTGCCATCCACTGTGAGGTTACGGTAAATTCAAGCTTCTGCCCCGGCTCCAGGGTACGGATTACTGACGCTTTCGGAAGACCATACGGACACTCATCATAGTAGTGGTCTTCAGATTCAAGAACTAACTTTTCGCAATAGTCTTGACACAATACAGTGTATGAACTCCCTAAGTGTATATTTTGCTTTGAATCACTTTGGTTAGTAATAGAGACAAAAACTAAGATTGGCTCATCGTGTCCGAACTCTTTTTTGGCAGGTTTTGCTACAACCATCACAGGGAGCGCAGCCGGTGTATCTGACAATACTGATATTTTGTCAATTCGTCCTATGGTGACCCCTCTTCCCACCATAAAAGGGATTTTTTCTTCATCATCCCCATTAATTTGAGTATATTCTACTTTTACAAACTTGCCTACGTAAGGTTGTAGTTGTCCTTGAAGTTTCCTTGGAAAAGTATAGCAACCCCGTCCAAAGAAAATGGCGAACTCGCCATTTGCCTTCTGGACAACGCGTCCGGAACAATCATATTTTCCGGGTGGTTGTGACCTTCCAAGACTAAGAGATGGAATTATGCAAAGGACAAAAGAGAGAAGAATTAGATTATGAATGAGGACAGGAAACCAAGCCCTTTTTCGTAAGGTCGTATCAACCATAATATTTTGACCGTAGGAACAGCTTGATATTTTGCTTTATTTACCTTTTGTATATGTCACGCGAGTCCATTAATAAGGACTCGTAGTAATGCTGTCGCCGACTTTAATGCCGTCAGACTGGAATTCCTTTATGCTGAACGCGCTTGAAATCTGAGGCTCGACTTTTTCCGCCTGGATTTTACCGATGTATTTACCAACACGATATACGTCAAATTTCATCCCGGGTTCGACGCCGTCATTCTTGCCTACGCTGATAACCACCAAGTTCAAATCGGCTTTATCGCTGACCGCCAGAATTTTGCCTTCAATTAATTTAGCCGGAACCGGAACGGCTTGTTTATTTTGTTCCGGCTTGGTTAAAGACACCTGGGTATTAGAAATAACCCGGGGAGTTTCAGCCGGAACTACCGGTTGTTCAACAGCGGCTTTTTCACCGGATTTGTTCGGCAAGGCAATAAATACGACAATACCAACAAATAAAACAATAGCCACAGCCAAAGTTATTTTCCACCTCATAGTTGCTTACCTCCTATATTCGAAATCAATATCATTTGTCTAATTATTATAGCTGATTAATGGATGAAGTCAATTTATTCAGCCAGAACCCTACTTTAATTATCCGTGGGCTGTTAGAACGTAGTGAGTTATCAACCCATGATACATGGCAGTAATTCTGGCGCCAAAGGCACCATCAAACTGCCAGAGTATACTTGCTCAAATGTCTTGATTTACCAATACCTTTCGGTATAGTGGCGAGGGAAAAGTGACAAGGTATAAGTGGCAAGGTGATAGTGATAAGAGAAGAGGGGCGAGGTTAGAGTGACGAAGTAAGAGTGGCGGGGTTATCACATTCTCTGCCGGGGACGGTTATTAGTTATTACCACGTTTATTACCACGTTTCGGGGGTTTATTACCACGTTTCTCCCAGAGCGCTCGCCGTCCTGTTCCTTTGCAAATCAGATGCCCTTCCTGGCGCAAACGGTTTAGAATGGTTCTAATCATATCCCGGCTTACCGCCGGACATAAACGTTCTACATCAGAAATACCAAAAGTATCAGGAAGGTTCTTGATGGTCTCCTCAACCATTATCGTTTTTGCCCCTCGCCTGCTTGTTATTGTTCCTACCCGTTGCTCAAACTGCCGGTATGCGCCAATCAAAATTCCCAACGAATATTCCCACCAGGGTTTCAGGCTATGCTTGCCTTCCGGCCAACCCTGGGAAGTCTTACGTAAAACCTCATAATAGGTTTCCTTGGATTCCTCAATCAATCGTTCAATGCTGATATATCTGCCGACCGTATAACCGGATTGATGCAATAACAAAACCGTCAGCAGCCGGGAGACGCGGCCGTTACCGTCGCTAAAGGGATGAATGCACAGAAAATCAAAGACAAATGCCGGAATTATGATGAGCGGGCTGATTTGCCTTTTATCCCAAATCCGGTTAAACCGGATGCATAATTCTTTCATATAATACGGTGTCTGGCCGGCGGAAACCGGCACAAACCTGGTTACCCATTTGCCGTCAGGTAACCGTTCTTCAATGGCATTATCTCGCTTTTTCCAATGCCCGGCCGGTATGCCGGTCTTGGCATAAATCTGCTTATGCAATTCTAAAATCATCGCCTCATCAACGCTGAAAGATTCCGGGTTGGCGTGGATGCGGGAAAGCATTTCTCTATAGCCGAGGATTTCCGCTTCAGAGCGGTTTTGTGGCTTTGACGGTTGCGCCATTAATTCCCTGAAACGTTTGGCCGGAACGATCACGCCTTCAATCCGGTTGGATGACTCGGTGCTTTCAATAATGGCGGTTTGTTTCAGGGTTTCTAAAACCTGCGGTGTTTGATGCTGGAACAAATCCTGCCTGCCTTTGAACTCTCCCAGTTTTTGGAGCAACCCGCCCATCTCAATGGGTATTGCCTGACGACCGAGAAAATCAGTCTCTAATGATTTCATATTATTTCCACTTCTGCCATATATGATTCAGTATACCTTAACTCTGTTTACGGTCAAGAAATGCCGGGTTACCCATTCGCTTTACGAGAGGCGCGAGCGATTGCTCAAATGTCTTGATTTCTGCTTAATGCTAAGTAAACTGATTTAATCGATTAAACCAATAATTATTATCAGCTAAATCCGCTTAATCCGTATACTAAAAGCATGAATTCTGTATGGAATAAACTGGAACCGGTCCTGCTCCAGGCGCATAAACCCTCCCAATACATCGGCGGGGAGCAGAACAGCGCCGTGAAAGACCCGGATAAGGTCGAGGTCCGTTTCGGCCTGGCTTTCCCGGACACCTACGCCATCGGCATGTCGCACTGGGGCCTGCAGGTGCTTTACCATATCCTTAACCTGAGGCCGGATACCTACGCCGAGCGCATCTTCGCACCATGGTCCGATATGGAAGCCGTGATGCGCCAGAATAATATCCCTCTCTTCTCGCTTGAAACCCATTCTCCGGCCAGAGACCTTGATATCATCGGATTTTCGCTTCAGCACGAACTGGCTTACACCAACGTCCTGAATATGCTCGATTTGGCGGGCATACCGCTGAAATCGGCCGAGCGCACCGAGAACGACCCGCTAATTATCGCCGGCGGACCGGCCGTTTTTAACCCGGAACCAATGGCTGATTTCATAGATATCTTCGTCATCGGTGACGGCGAGGACAAGATTGTCGAGTTGGTGGACGCATTCAAGGCGCTCAAGGCACAAAAGCTCACCCGGGCCGAACTAATCCGCAAGTTGGCATCGTCAGTAACCTGCCTTTACGCTCCGGCTTTATACGAGGTATCTTATAACCCGGATGGGACGCTAAGCTCTATTAAACCCAAATACCCGGACATCCCGGCGCGCATCACCAAGGCGACGGTAGCTGATCTGGACCAGGCTCCGGTGCCGGAAAAGCCGGTCATCCCATTCGGCGAGGCCATCCACGACCGCATCAACATCGAGATAATGCGCGGCTGTCCGCACGCCTGCCGGTTCTGCGTTTCCAGCGTTATTAAGTCACCGCTCCGGGTGCGTTCGATAGACTCGGCCCTGAAGCTGGCCGAGGCCACTTACCAGAACACCGGCTATGACGAGATATCCTTGCTGTCGCTTTCCAGCGGCGATTATCCTGACCTGGATGAGCTGATATTCCGGCTCAACGCCCGGTTCAAGAGCCGCAAGGTCAGCGTGTCACTGCCCTCCCTGCACATCAGCGAGAACCTCAAGCGCCTGCCCGAGGTCATCAATGCAGTGCGGAAAAGCGGTTTCACCATCGCGCCCGAGGTCGGTCAGAATTCCCTGAGGACTATCATCAACAAGGACGTTGACGACCAGGACCTGTATCAGGCCATCAAATCGGCTTACCAGCAGGGCTGGCGCCAGATTAAGCTCTATTTTATGCTCGGACTGCCCGGCGAAACTGACGACGATATCCAGGCCATCATCACAATGGCACGGCAGGCGACAATATTGGGCAAGGAAGCCACCGGCCGTTATGGCGCCGTCAATATCACCATCTCGCCGTTCGTGCCCAAGCCGCATACGCCGTTCCAGTGGAGTCGTATGGTGCCCGTGGCCGAGATAAAGCGCAAGCAGGAGATACTCCGGCACGGACTGTCCCGGATGCGCAATATCAACCTCAAGTTCCACAAGCCCGAGCGCAGTTACCTGGAAGGCGTGTTTTCACGGGGCGACCGGCGGCTGGGTGCGGCGCTCCTGGCTGCCCGGCAGACCGGGTGCAGGTTCGACGCCTGGGAAGAAACATTTAATTTCGGCAAGTGGCAGGCCGTGCTTGATAAACTGCCCCCAGTCAACGGCCAACCGATGGCCGATTTCTACGCATTGCGGGAACGGCCCGAGTCCGAAACTCTGCCCTGGTCGCATATAGAAACCGGATTTACCAAGAAACAGATGCTTAGCGAGTGGCAGGCGTGCAGAGATAAGATACAAGAGACAAGCAAGAAGTAACCACTGATTTAGCGGATTTTACGGATTATCAGTTTAATCAGCATAATCCGCGGTTTAAAGATGATATGACAGATTTCGGCGTCAGCGCACAAAAGATGAAACAGCTCCGGGATAAGATGGCCAAACTGGGCATCCGGGAACAGGATATCGAGGAGAGTTTTATCAGGTCGTCCGGCCCGGGCGGGCAGAACGTCAACAAGACCTCCACCTGCGTTTACCTGAAGCACCTGCCGACCGGCATAGAGGTCAAATGCCAGACCGAGCGCTCCCAGGTGCTCAACCGATACCGTGCCAGGCAAATTCTGGCCAATAAGATAGAGACACTGGTGCTGGGCCGGCTGTCGGCCGAACAGCAACGCATCGCCAAAATCCAGCGCCAGAAGCGCAAGCGCTCCAAACGTGCCAAGCAGAAGATGCTCGACGCCAAGCACAAGCACTCGGAGAAGAAACAGCTTCGGTCGGATATCCGCGACATGGACTGATTTCACCATCCCGTACCCCTCACCCTTCCCTCTCCCCCAAGGGAGAGGATAGGTGAGGGGTGCTTTTTCTTGACCTCGGCTAGAATTATTATAGATTGCACGCTATTATATTTACCACAGGGGGCATAAATAATCTAATATATGAGTCACGATTGTAACGTTTTTATTCTCAGGACAGCCGGGACCAACTGCGATAACGAGATGGCGGCTGCCTTCCGCAAGGCCGGCGCGCAGACCGAGCAGATTCACGTCAACCGCTGGCTTAAGGACAAGAAGATGGTCCATAAATACGACATCTTCGCCATTCCCGGCGGCTTCTCTTACGGCGACGATCTGGGCGCCGGCACCGTGCTGGCCAACCAGATAAAACAGCATTTGCTTGATGAACTGCTCAAGTTTGTGGATGACGGAAAGCTGATTATCGGCATCTGCAACGGGTTCCAGGTCCTGGTCAAGACCGGATTGCTGCCCCGGCTGGACCCATCACAAGACAAGCAAAGTTACGAACAAGAGGTTACCCTGGCTGATAATGACTCGGCTAAATACGAAGACCGCTGGGTCTATATGAAAAACTATTCCAAAAAGTGCGTCTTTACCAAAGGGCTGGCCAAATCTTTGTATTATCTGCCGGTCGCCCACGGTGAGGGCAAACTGATACCGCGCGATAAAGCCATCCTGAAGAAGCTGATAGCCAACGACCAGGTGGTTTTCCGCTATACCGATGTCAAAGGCAAGCCGACCATGCGCTATCCGGCCAATCCTAACGGCGCGATTGACAGCATCGCCGGCATATGCGATACAACCGGCCGGGTGCTGGGCCTGATGCCTCACCCGGAGCGGTTCCTGGATTTTACCAATCATCCCCGCTGGACCCGCGAGAAGATACAAGAACCGACCGATGGAATGATGATATTTCTTAATGCGGTGAATTATATCAATAACCGCTAACGGAAAAATTCCAATCTACAAGCACCAATATACAAACAAATTCCAATAATTCAAACTATTCGGTTATTGGAGTTTAGATATTATTTGAAACTTGGGATTTGGGACTTTGAGCTTATTTACTAATGAATATTTCCAGACGGTTAACGTTACTGGTCGGGTTAATAAGCTGTATGATAATATCGCTGATGCCGTCGTGATTTAAGTCATTAATAATCGGTTCACCCAGAGGCATTCCGACCAGGTTAAATCCCTCTTTTGCAGATGCCGGGGTTATCTCATACTTCGGGGATTGATCAAATACCCGACCGGCAACGCCTGGGTATATCTGGAGCTTGCCGTCCGGTGTGGAAACAAGTAGGTCTTTCAAACCGTCTTTATTATAATCACCGGAAAACGACCACAGGTATGGCGTCTGGAAATCAAAATTAATAGCCTTGCTGCCGGAGATATTACCGCTACCGCTGATATTCAATGTAAACGGGATGTTGAACTCACGGATATAATCCGGACTCACAGGAAAACCCTTGTCTTTACGGAGCGGCGGCGTAGCCCCGATTACTTCGGGGCGCGCCAGATAGACCGCCATCTCCCAATCAACGCTGTGAGCCAGGAACGCCTGCAGCCCGCCCAGCACGCCCAGTTTCTTCATCTGGACCAGCACCATATCCTGCAATCCGTCATTATTAAGATCCATCAAGCTATTGGTTACTATCCAGTTGCCGGTGCGGATAATCTGGGCCGGCGCCCTGAAATCAGGCGACAGGTAGATATTGACGACGCCGTTACTGCTATCTGTGGTCACGATATCGGCTTTGCCGTCGTTATTTATATCCCCGATAATCGGAGCAATGATATTTATGCCATTGGAATCATTGTTCTTAACCTGAATTACCGAGCTGTCGACCCACTTCTCATCATTAATAAAACATTTTATCTCGGTTGCTGTTAAGACAAGCACATCGCTCTTTTTGTCGCCATTAATATCGGTAATTACCAATCGCGGTATGGATGTCTGGGTTGACATCGGTTCAAACACGGACAACTCGTTGTAGTTAACACTGGTCTTCGGCGAACAAGGTATACCAAACATAACTTTATATTGGTTATTGTTGAATTGAGCCAGGGAAAAACTGTTTTCGCACGGGATAAATACGCCTAAATCCGGATAGATAAATTTACTGCGGATAGGCCGGTCATTAGGCTTGCCCCGGAAAATAGTCGGTATCCGCAGAACTTCGGAGAACCCGGCAGTATTGGCTAAATCCGCCTTGACCAAACCTTCCGGCGTAATCCCTATCAGCCCCTCTAAGCGGGAGGCACTGCGGTGCTCCGGGATAGCCTGCGGGCTTGTCCCGAATAATCCGTCAGATATTTCATAAATAAAAATATTATCCGGAAAAGTGATTGTGTTGTTTAAAGCATATCCTTTGCCGGATTCTGATTTATATATTAGCAACTGGCGTTTATTCTGGACAATCAGTTCGGGAATACTATCATTATTAATATCCTGGATTATAATGTTATCAATAGTTCCTTTAACATCTATCTGTTCCGGCTGAAACGCAATACCATTGGCAAAAACCACGGATACAATACTGACCAAAAATACGATATAAAACATCCTCAGGTTCATAGCAGACTTTGGCCTTCCATATCTGGCGGTTTGTCTATATCCAGTATTTTAAGCATGGTCGGCGCGACGTCGCAAAGCTTGCCGCCGCCGCGAAGTTTCTTGCCCTTAAATGCTTGGCCAACAAGTGTAAATGGCACATGATTGGTTGTATGGTATGTGTGCGGTCCGCCATTCTTGTAATCTATCATTTCTTCGGCATTACCATGGTCGGCCGTAACCATCACCGCCCCGCCTTTATCAAAAACAGCAGCTACAACCTGCCCGACATTGTCGTCAACCACTTCAACAGCCTTGATGGCGGCCGGCAGCACTCCGGTATGCCCGACCATATCGCAATTGGCATAGTTCATGATGATGACATCGTATTTATTCTCGATCACTGCCTTAAGCACTTCACGGGTAACCTCCGGCGCGCTCATCTCCGGCTTCATATCATAGGTGGCTACTTTAGGCGACGGTATCAGGATGCGGTCTTCGCCCGGATAGGGTTTTTCCTGCCCGCCGTTGAAGAAGTAGGTGACATGGGCGTATTTTTCCGTCTCGGCGATGCGCAGTTGTTTCAGCCCCTTGCCGGACAGCACCTCGGAAAGAATATTATCAAGCATCACCGGCTTGAACGCCATAGGCAGATTAAACTTCTCGTCATAAACGGTCATGGTGGTGAAATAAACCGCCGGAAACGTCCGGCGCTTAAATTCCGAGAAGACCGGGTCAGTCAGGGCGCGGGTCATTTCTCTGGCCCGGTCGGCCCGGAAATTAAAGAATATTACTGCATCGTTGCTTTTGATGCGCTTGGCGCCTTCCAGTATTATCGGCTTTATGAATTCGTCGTTTTCGCCGCGGCCATAGGCGTCCTTGACGGCCTGGACCGGATTGGTTGCCTTTAGGCCGACGCCGGAAGTCAAAGCGTCGTAAGCCAGCTGTAACCGCTCCCAGCGCTTGTCGCGGTCCATCAGGTAATAACGTCCAGAAATAGTGGCTATCCGACCCACGCCGATTCTGTCCATTTCCTTCTGCAATCTCTCAATATAACCCGCGCCGCTGGTGGGCGGAGTATCGCGTCCGTCCATTGCCGCATGGAACATAACCTGTTCGCGGTCCAGGCCCTGCCGCCGGGCCAGTTCCAGCAAGGCAAAATAGTGAGTCTCGGTGCTGTGAACTCCGCCGTCAGAGACCAATCCCATCAGATGCAATACGGAATTATTGGACCGGACATGTTCAACAGCGCTGATAAATTCCAGGATTTTATAGAACGAACCGTCCTCGATGGCCTTATCAATGCGGGTAATTTCCTGCCAGACAATCCGCCCAGCGCCCAGATTTAGATGCCCCACCTCGGAATTCCCCATCAGTCCGGCCGGCAAGCCCACATCTAGGCCTGATGCGGACAGCTCGGTGTAAGGATATTCCTTCTCCAGTCTCTTCAGGTTGGAGCTTGCAGCAAGTTTAATAGCATTACCTTCGGTCTTGGGGTTGATACCCCAACCGTCCATTATCAATAGCACTAATGGTTTAATCATATTGCAGTATTTCACGTATAGCCCGGCTAAATCCTTCTCCTGGTTTAATTATTATCGGCTTAACGCCCGCTTTCTGCCCGGCCCGGAAATCATTTTCTGAATCACCTACAAAAAAGGACTGTTTAAGGTCTATCCGATGCTCCCGGGCGGACCGTTTAATCATCCCCGGTTCTGGCTTGCGGCAACAACATTTTCGCCTGTATTTTTTTATCAATCCTTCAGGGTGATGAGGACAATAATAAACCCCTGCTATTTTTACACCTTGATTTCTTAATAAATCAATCAGGCGTCGATGGATACGCTTAAGCTCAACCTCGGTAATCACGCCGCGGGCTACCACGGACTGGTTGGTAATAATAATAAGTTTGTATCCCTTTGCTTGAAGGAGCTTCAAACTGCCGATAACCCCCGGGCAGAATTTTATCTCCGACGGACGTATCACGCAGTCATTAAGCACTCGGCCAAGCGTGGTATTAATTAACCGTGGTTTTAATAGTTTAATAAGCGTATTATCCCGGTCTAAAAATACGGCTTTATTCACCCCGTTAGAAAGATTTGCGGATAAAGAGCGGTATTTACGCTTATCATTTACAATATTGCTAATGGACTTTCTAACGGGGTTCATTGTTAATCAAAGAGCGCGGATACGAATTTTTCAGACTCAAATACCTCGATATCATCCATTTTCTCGCCTATCCCGATAAACTTCACGGGCAGATTAAGCTGTTTCTTTATAGCCACGACAATGCCGCCTTTGGCCATACCGTCGAGTTTGGCCAAAAATATTCCAGTTAGCGGCGTAGCTTCGTTAAATACTTTCGCCTGAACAATACCGTTTTGCCCCGTGGTCGCATCCAGTACCAACAGCGTTTCATGCGGCGCACCTGGTATTTTGCGGTTAAGGACATTTTTTATCTTGCCCAGCTCATTCATCAAATTGGTTTTGGTATGAAGCCGCCCGGCTGTATCCACGATAAGAACATCGACCTTCCGGGCTATGGCCGCTTCAGCCGCATCAAACGCCACCGCGCCCGGGTCTGCTCCGTTTTGCTGTTTGATAATATCTATGCC
>JAZDFB010000005.1:0-6104 GCA_043808305.1 Planctomycetota bacterium
GGTCGTATGCAGTATCTCCCCGATCAAACTCCATCTATGATGCATGGAACCAATCAAGCAAAGCACAAAAACAGCGAACAAAAATCTCCAGGACAGATCACTTTGCTTGCTTTGCAGGGCAATCGCAAAAGCCAGCGCAAAGCCAAGATGTGAGATAGAAACCAATCGGACTAGATTATTTCCAGTAGTAGTTGGCCCTCCCAAAACAGGCTGTATACAGACCGAAATAGAAAGTAAAACAAGAAGCCAAAATATCGATCCCAGCTTTGGTTTATCATTCAAAAGGTACCAAGCAAAAAAGAGTGAGACTATCCACGCATGAGCCATCAATCCCCTTATCATAAACTCAATCAAAACAATAACTTCATGAGGGTTAATATCACGAAACGAGGCAAAAATACCCGTCATGGTAGTGATATTAATATTTTTTCCTCCCAAACCCGCGGCAAAAATCCCACCGATAACATATATTAACGGTACAGACAAAGAACCCAGAATGAGTTTAATAACAAAAGAGAATTTATTATCTTGGCGATACCAAACAAGGTAAAACCAAAACCACACGGTTGGCAAAAGAAGTAATGCCGTCTGCCTGCCAAGGGCAGCTATCGCTAAGCCTAAAAATACATTGGATTTTTGGTTTAAGATAAAACCTCGGCAAACCAATAGGAAACCAAGCACAAATAGAAGACTATTAGCCATAAAATGAAAACTAAGGGAATATCTGGTCACATAAGGATTAAAAAGCACTAAGATACATATCACGAAGAGCCATCCGTTAGGAAGGTTTAGATTTTTTAAAGTTCGATAAAAAATAAAAGCAATTGCAAAAAAAAGAGCCAGGTTCACCACCCTAAATAGAGGCTCCAATGGTAATCCAGATAGTTTCGATATAACTCCAAGACAGTAAGGTAAAAAGAACCTTTGAGCATGATGATAATGTATCACGTGATCTGGTAAGCTCGGTGCAAAAAGCGCGATCTCCCGATAGCTAAAGGTATCCCCCTGTACGAAAGTTGTAACACCTAAATAATAGTCTGGATAAACATTTGTCATTAATAAAATAATCAAAGAAAATATTATAAACAACGTCTCTTTGCAATGGCAATGTAAAATCTTCATATCAACCTTTCACCTGGGTTATTATTTTTTTAAAGGCATAAGTATTACTTCATCCAAATACTCATAATCACTTACTACAATGCCATTCAAATTTCTAATCGTATAGGGCAACTTATATTCAGCTATGGTTTTAAAGAGTAGCACGAAAAGTTGCGGAGAGTGTATTGCCATAAAAATCAGCGGACGATGTACAATCAAAGTATCAATTGCACCTTTTAAAAAATCAATCTCAGCTCCTTCAATATCAACTTTTATAATATTTGGCAGAAGTATTGGTTCCTCTTTGAGCAATTTGTCAAGTGTAGTTACGGATACCTCTATATTGCCTTCTGGCGTTATATGGCAGGAGGAGGCATCCTCTTTATAGGAAAATTTGTCCTTACCCGAATGATCTGATAAGGCCATTGGAATTATCGTTAAATTAGATAACTTATTAAGGCGCGCATGGCTAGATAAATATTCCAGATTTTGGGGTAATGGTTCAAAAGCTACTACTGAACCGCTTGCTTCAACATATTTTGATGCTAACAATGAATAATAGCCTACATTGGCGCCGACGTCATAGAACACCTGGCCCGGCTTTAAATGGTTCTTGATCGCCAGCTGTTTGTCAATTTCATACGAGCCTAACCACATCCCGTGTGTTTGCGAACCGACGATCCAGCGCATTCCTTTCATGGGCCCCTGCAATACCGGCATGATAAATCCTTTGGGGAGGCAGGACAGTAGCTTCCGCAATAGCGCTCCGATGAAAGAAGAACGTGAAATGTTGGAGAAATTGATCATTAGTTATTTTCCTTTATTATTTTTCTCTTCGGAATGGACCGCCAGAAACTCCGAAGGATCCAGTTTGTCCCGGCTCAGGATCTCATAAGCGTAACCATGTTCTTTAAGATAGGCTAGGTAGGCCTCTCTTAAACCGGCCGAGTGAGTGGAAAGAAAGATCTTGGGCCGGGCCTGGTCTAGAACGCCGCGCGCGCCCCGCAATACGGATAGTTCCGCCCCTTCTACGTCTATCTTAATTACCGCCGGCCAGACCGCCAGCCGCTGGGCCACTTCATCTAGCGCTACGGTCAGTACAGGAGTTTTTTGTCCGGGGCCGGGTTCCGCGGCAAGATGCCCGGTCGCCGAATTTTCTCCGGCGGAGAAAATCGCCATAGACAGGCCATCCGCGCAGGCCGCCGACATAATGGTGACATTACCGGCTTTGTTTAATACGGTATGCCGGTATAAATAGTCCAGATTTTGCAGCGCCGGTTCGAAAGCGACCACTTTTCCCTGGGGACCAACCAGACGCGACCCCAAAAGCGAGTAATAGCCGACATTGGCGCCGACGTCAAAGAAGGTCATCCCCTTCTTCAGGGACTCGGCCAAGGCCGCAGTCTGCTCCGGTTCGATCAAGCCGAAATAAACAGAGGCCCCGCCGCCCTCTCCGGCCAGCGATCCCAAGATAAATCTCGCGCCCCGCAATGGTCCGCGCAGGACCGGGTACGCCCACCGCGGCAACAATTTTCCGAATATGAAACGTGATATAAGTCTGATAAAATTATTCATACGTCGTTTTGGTGCGCGTCCAAACTGGTGGCTTTCATGCGTTGGAGACCTTCCTTAATGCCCCGGGGCCGCGTTTTCATTTCTTTTTTAATCTTAGCGGTCAAGAACGATGTGTCCACGGGGCGGGGCGCCAGCTCCGGGAAATAACTGCTGGCCACGGGTTTAATAAGACGTTTGTCGAAGCCGAATATCTCCGCGGTTTTTTTAGCAAAATCGAAGAGGCTCAGGCGATCGGCGCCGGACACGTGGTAAATCCCACCTTTATCTTTCTTCACGATCTCCCAGATTATCTTGGCGCAATCTTCGGCAAAGAGCGGTTGAGAGTAACGGTCGGTAACGACGTTAACGGGTTTCCCTTCGCTAAGCAAGCGCAGCCAATGGGTCACCGGATTGGAGCGACTGTACGGAAAATGCCAACCGTACATCAAAATGGCCCGGACAATGGCATATTTCAGCCCGCTGTTCATAACCAAATCCTCGGCCTGCACTTTCAAACGGCCGTAGTAATTAACCGGCAAGCGTTCCGAATCCTCCGCGTAAGGCGGATGGCCGCCGTCAAAAACGGCATTAGAGGAAATGTAGATCAACTTTACATCATTCCGCCGGCAAGCGGCGATAACGTTGGCGGTCCCGCCGACAATGATTTTCCTGGCTACGGTTCGGTTGTTCTCCGCAAAATCCACGTTGCCTATACCCGCCGCATGAATCACCACGTCCGGACGGGCCCACTCGCTGATTGCGCGCAAGGTATCCTTCCGATTGGTAATATCGAGCTTCCGGGCGGGACATGGTAAATCCCGGCCCCAACAATCCCTTATATAGGTAGTGAACACTTGGATACCAGCGGGACAATCCTCCATCAGCGCTTTACCCAATATGCCGGTGCCTCCGGTTATAAGTACACGTTTAACGGCCATTATACAGATCCTTCCATAGTTGATAGGTTTGTCCAGCGATTTTATTGAAGCTGTAATAATTCTTAACGCGCTCAACGCCCAGGCGGCCCAGATCCTGGCGCAGCTTCCGGTCATTCTGCAATTTAAGCAAATGATCTGTCAGAGCCTTTATGTTTCCTTCGGGAAAGATCAGGCCAGCTTTACCTATAAGATTCGGAGTTTCACCGCAGGCTGAACCGACCACAGGGACCCGCGAACTCATGGCCTGAGCGACAACCAGGCCAAATTGTTCCTTCCACAGAGGCGTGGACAGCGAAGGTGAAACCAGCGCGTCCATGGCATTATAATATTTCGCCAATTCATAGTGAGGCACCGGGTCGATCATTCTGAGCCGGTCAATTATGTTCAGGGCCGCGGCCCGCTTAAAAATTTCTTCCCGCTCTGGTCCGTTGCCGATCATCAGTAGCGCCCAATGGCCTTTAAACCGCGCCGCCGCTTCGAGCAATAACCGGGGTCCCTTTTCCGGAACCATTCGCCCGGCGAACCCGATGACGAAACAATCCCGGTCCAATTTAAGTTCCTGGCGGATTTGTGCGCCGTCCCGGAATTGAAAAACATCAGTGTCAATGCCTAATTGCGGGATGACCCGGACCGGACGGCCAAACCCCTTACCTTTTATATTGCCGGCGGCATCCTGATTCCCGCAGATGACCGCAGCCGCTTGTGCCAGCGTGAACTTCTCAAAAACATACAGCGGCCGGAAAAGAGGAGTCTCAATATTCGCCCAGGTAAAGGGAATAAATATCGCCCGGGGCGCCCACAACTTTTTGTAAAGGGCCGCTTGAAAGGCCGTTAGGCCCCTCGTATCCTCTTCTATTTGCACGATATCGGGCTTAAAATCCCGCATGGTCAGATCGAAGGTTCGATACAAATATCTGCCGCCCCGGCCGGTGAACAACGTCGGCAACGGACAAAATTGAAAATCCTGGTCCGCCGGGCGTTCCGCCAGTAAACGCGGGTGCACCGCTTCACGCCATACCTCGGGGACAATTACCTTAATTTCCACATCGGGGTATAAAGCCAGTTCTTGCACCTTTTTTTGATTGATCCTGACAATATACGTCCTGGCGATAAGTAATACTCTCATGATAACGGTGTCAAAACATTCTTTATTTTAATAGCTAGGGACCAAAGCCAGCTCGCCAGGCGGCCCGGCAAACAGGTAAAACCAAAAAACACAAACGCCCTGATATTGAAATACTTGTAGGGCCTGATGAGATCACGCGCCGCCGCGGCCCGGCCCCGGGTCAATTCATCTTTGGCCAATTTAAAAGCCAAAGCAAAATTATTCCTATAAGCAACGATTTTTAGGATGCCGGCGTGCTTGGTTTCAAAATCCCGGTCCAATAATCTGAAATTATCGATGACGGAGATCGTCTCCTTTATCAGCCTGACCTCTTTGGTGACGCTGTTCATTTCCCCGTGATGGCGATAAGTCGCCAAGGGCCGGGCCAAGTAGGCGGCTTTGGCGTTATACAGAATCCTCATGAACAGATCGTATTCTTCGGTTAGATGCAGGTCCGGATCAAAAAGGGTCTTTAATTTGGCGAAAGCCTTCCGCCGCACCATGGCAGTGGATACGTGCACTGGGTAACGCTGCAGGAAGCTCGCGAACACATACCCTTCAGGCTGTTGATCCTTGTACTTTATGACCCGCTTCCTGTCTCTGGTATCGTAATAATTGGTATAGACAAAATCAACATCGGCCTGTTTCTCGAAGACGGCCACCTGTTGGGCCAATTTCTCGGGTAGCCAAACGTCATCATGATCGATGAAAGCGATATAATCACCGCTGGACCGTTTAAGCGCTTCATTGCGAGAATAGCCAAGACCATGGTTCTGCTGGCAGTAATAAACGATGGGTAATCCTTGACCGGTATATTCTTTGACAATGGCTTCGGTGGAGTCTGTTGAACCATCATTAATTATTACCAATTCCCAATTCTTATAAGTCTGGCTGACTATGCTTTCCAGAGTTTCCCTGAGATATTTCTCCGAATTGTAGCAGCATAGGTTTATGCTGACCGCAGGTGGCATTGTTTACTTCCCCTCAAGCCTGGTAAAATTATAGTCAGCAAAAGATACATCATGCTCATCGCGATCATCAGCTTGCCAGGCCGGTGCTGGCATGTTCAGCATGTAGGCCTCACCGGTGCCGATATTCTGCAGGGCGGCCGGCACACCCGCGGGCACTTGAATAGTTGCAAAACCGTGATCCTCTCCGGTTAAATATTCTTCATAGCCCTTTTCGGTACGAACCACTATTTTGGCGTTACCGCGAATACAGGTAAACAGACCCCAACGCTTCAAATGCAGATGCGGTCCCTTAACCTCCCAAGGTGCTATTACAGTAAGATATACCTGTTGGGGATACTGCTCCGCTTTGATCAAGGCATCATGCACATTAAAAATGGGTACCAACCAGCCGGTTGGCCGTCCTTCCTTACTTTTGGTGATAATTTTAGGGTGCTG
>JAZDFB010000006.1:0-4853 GCA_043808305.1 Planctomycetota bacterium
TGCCGATTATCTGATTGAAACCGAATACGAATTGCGCAAAGTCTCCTGGCCTCCTACTTATGAATACTGGGGCTCATCAGTAGCCGTGGTTATCTCGGTTGTGACCATGGCCGTATTCCTGATTGTCGTCGATTTTCTCTGGGGCCATGTAATGCGGCTTATCAAACTGCAGTAAGGTATTATATCATTATGAAAAAGTGGTACGTTTTAAGAGTCCAGGTAGGCAAAGAAGCTAACGGAAAAGAAGCTCTGGAAAGAAAAATCGAAACGCACTCGCTGTCCGAATTTATCAGCAAAATCATGGTGCCCAAAGAAAAGGTCACCGAAATACGCGGCGGCAAGAAAAAGGTGGTAGAGCGCAAACTCTATCCGGGTTACCTGCTCGTAGAGATGGAATTAAACGACCAAACCTGGCTGGCCGTCCGTGAAACCACCGGCGTCGGCGATTTCCTGGGCGGGCGCAAGCCTATCCCGATGTCACAACCGGAAATTGACCGCTTGCTCCTGTCCGGCACGGCCGGAGCCGAGGCGGAAAAACCCAAGATTAAAATTGCCTTCAAGAAAGGCGATAATGTCCGCATCAAGGAAGGCCCATTCGAGAATTTTGACGGCACGGTTGAGGAAATCATTCCAACCAAGGGAATAATCAAGGTTATCATCACTATCTTCGGCAGGGCCACTTCCGTAGAATTGGAACACTGGCAGGCTGAAGCGACCTAAAATCAGCTGCAAGTCATTTAGGTAATAAGAGCTGTTAATTTAGTTCAACCACTAATTTAAAATCATTCCCCGACGGCAAGCCCGCAGGCAGTCCCGTACTTATACGGGGAATAGTCGGGATAACGTGCCAGTCCATCGTTGCATTAATCCCGCTGGAATAAGCGGGATAACGTGCCACTAAGTCGCTTCGCTCCAAGTGGCACTAACCGTCAGATACTTATCAATAGACCTGGAAGCAATCTTACCCTGGCCCATAGCCTGAATCACCGTTGCCGCTCCGGTAACGATATCGCCTCCGGCATAAACGCCCTTCTTGCTTGTAGCCAGCGTTGATTCATCGGCATCGATATTACCCCGCTTATTGAGCTTGATATCCGGCGTGGCATTAAGAAGCAGCGGGTTAGGCCCGTTGCCGATAGCGACAATGACCGTATCAACCGCAATCTCAAACTCCGAGCCCTTAATCGGAATAGGCTTTCTGCGTCCTGAATCGTCCGGTTCACCCAGTTCCATCCTGAGGCAATTAATGGCCCTGACCCAACCGTCTGAATTACCCAGAATCGCAACCGGGTTGGTCAGCAATCGGAAGTCAATACCTTCTTCGCGGGCGTGGTGGATTTCCTCCTTCCGTGCCGGCATCTCGGCGTCCGAACGCCGGTAAACGATATAAACCTTTTCCGCGCCCAGCCGCAAAGCAGTCCGGGCGGAATCCATAGCCACGTTGCCTCCGCCGAATACGGCGACGTTCCTGCCTCTAGCAATGGGTGTGTCGTATTCCGGAAACAAATACGCTTTCATCAGGTTGGAACGGGTCAGGTATTCGTTAGCCGAATAAACGCCGTTAAGATTTTCTCCCGGGATATTCATAAACAACGGCAACCCGGCGCCGGTGCCGACAAACGCCGCCTTAAAGCCTTCATTAAACAGGTCGTCTATAGTGGCAGTCTTACCGATGAGCATATTGAACTCTATCTTGACGCCCAGCAGTTTCAGGTAATCAATCTCGGTCCGGACTATTTCCTTGGGAAGCCTGAATTCCGGGATGCCGTAGACCAGCACGCCGCCGCCTTTATGCAACGCCTCGAATATGGTCACATCGTATCCTTTAAGCGCCAGGTCGCCGGCGCAGGTCAGCCCGGCCGGGCCGGCGCCGACCACAACGACCTTGCGGTTCTTCTTTTCCGCGATATCCGGCACCTTGACCAGATTGTTCTTGCGCTCGTAATCGGCCACGAACCGTTCCAGCGCGCCGATGGCCACGGCATCGCCTTTTTTGGACAGGATGCACTCCTTTTCGCACTGCTCTTCCTGGGGACAGACCCGGCCGCACACCGAAGGCAGTGCATTAGTTTCTTTTATCTTGTAAGCCGCCTCAGCGTATTTGCCTTCGGAAATAAGTTTTATGAATGCGGGGATATTAATTTCCACCGGACAGCCCTTGACACAAACCGGCCGTTTGCACTGCAGACAGCGCGACGCTTCCTTAAGCGCCAGTTCCGGCGTGAACCCGAACGGCACCTCATTAAAATTTCTTACCCGTTCCTGCGGCAATTGCTCAGAACATTTCTGGCGCGGAACTTTTTCCATAGGCTTGGGCTTATTTTCTTCTGTCATATTTACAAGGTATTATAAAAATTATCAGCGCTTATCCGCGAAAATCTGCGTACTAATTATTTCGCCTGTTTCTGCGCTTCAATAGCCAAATCGACACAGCTTGGCTTATGCATATAACGTTCCAGGGCAACCTTTTCATCATTAACATAAGTCTTAAGGCGCTTGGTTAGCTCGTCAAAGTCCACCTGATGCCCGTCGAATTCAGGACCATCCACGCAGGCAAACCTGGTCTTGCCGCCTACCGTCACCCGGCACACGCCGCACATACCGGTGGCATCAAGCATAATCGGGTTCAATGAAACAAATGTTTTAAGGTTATGTTCCTTGGTGACATTACAGATAGCCTTCATCATCGGAACCGGACCGATAGCTACAACCAGGTCGATTTTCTGCCCGCGGGCTATGACTTCTTTGAGCATATCCGAAGTAAAACCCTTTTTGCCGTAAGAGCCGTCATCCGTTCCGACGATTAGTTCGTCCGACGCAATGCGCATCTCGTTTTCCAATATCAATAAGTTCTTAGAACGCGCCCCGATGATGGATATAACCTTATTGCCGGACTGGCGCATGGCCTGTGCGATGGGATGGACCGGCGCGATACCGATGCCGCCGCCGATGCAGACTACCGTGCCGAACTTTTCTATGTGCGTCGCCCTGCCCAGCGGCCCGACGAAATCCATGATATGCTCGCCTTTGTTCAACCGGGCAAGTTTCATGGTGGATTTACCAACCGCCTGGAACACGATGCTGACCGTTCCGGCAACCGGGTCGGCATCGCAGATGGTCAGCGGGATACGCTCACCCTCCTCATCAACACGCAGGGCGATGAACTGCCCGGCCTTGCGGGTTCTGGCAATCCTGGGCGCGTCTACAACCAAGCGGTAAACGCAATCGGAAAACTGCTCTCGTGACAAAATCTTAAACATATTAATTATGATGTTATTTGTAACTTCTGACAGCTATTGTCAAGGATTAGTAAATTATTTAGGTCGTCCCTGAGGACTTGGCGCTGTCTTTACGGCTGTTAAATATGCATTGTACTCCAGCAGTTTGATGGCGCCTTTGGCGCCAGAATTACTGCTGGGTATCCTCGGCTGTAACACTCCTTTGCCTGCCTGTCCGGTAGGCAGGTCGTTAACAGCCGATGGATATGTAATATCATCAAAACAGACGATGATTACATTATCAATGGTTTTATCCTGGCTCAGGAATTTGGTTATTTCCGATATTGCGATAGACGCGGCCCGTTCTACCGGGAACCTGTATGCGCCGGTGCTGATGGAAGGGAAAGCTATAGTCCTGATGCTATGCTTGATTGACAAAGCCAGGCTGTTCCTATAGCAATCAGCCAGTAATTCATCCTCGTTATTATGCCCGCCTGACCAGACCGGACCGACCGTATGTATCACCCACTTGGCCGGCAGGTTATAACCCTTGGTTATTTTAGCCTGGCCGGTCGGGCAACCGCCCAGGGTCTTACATTCTACCAACAGTTCCGGCCCGGCCGCCCGGTGGATGGCGCCGTCCACTCCCCCGCCGCCCAGCAGCGTCGTATTAGCGGCGTTGACGATGGCGTCTACTTTCTGTTTAGTTATATCGCCCTTAACAATTTCTAATTGCATATTTCACCGCTCCCGCATAAGTACGGGATCCCGCTTCGGCGGGAAAAGACATACGCAAAGAATCTGTGTACTCTGGCAGTTTAAGCATTAGCGAATTACTGCCAGGTATACTGGGCTGATAACTCACTACGTTCTAACAGCCCAAGTATAATCTGTGGCTCAATGCATTATCGCCAGCGAGCCCATCGGGTCCCAGGGTTTCAGAGCTATCGGTTTCTCTTTCAATATCTTCAACAGACTGGCCGGCAGGTATTTCTTGGGCACAACCACCTGATACATATACTCGTTGAACCAGTCATCGCTCATCACGAAAAATCCCTTGTCGCCGACCTTGTCACTCCAGGAGTTCTCCACTTTCCACTTGGTAGACTTGTCTTTGACGATATTAACGCCGGTAAAGACCATGGCGTGGGTCATCAGGCTATCGCCGTAATCCACCCGCTCGGCTTTGTCCATACCGAACTTAACGCCCAGCAGTTTGTCGTATTCATACATCTTCATATCCATGATGCCGATATCGCGGTGCAGCATCTTGCCCACGTCGCATCCGAACCAGACCGGCTGGCCGGACTTAAGCGTTTTGACAGCCGCATCCTTGAGCGCGCTGATATCCACATTTAGATAGCGGACGATGTCGCCGCCCACCACGTTGCCCAGGAACTGCACCGTATACATCTTATTATAGGGCTTGTCGGCCGTCGGGCAGTTGATTAACCCGGCCATATCGTCCAGGTTAAGGTCGACGTATTTCTTATAAAAACTCTGGGGCGTCATCGGTTTCGGTTCACGGTGGAATTTATCCTTCTTGTCGCGGTATTGCCAGTTGAACTGCTTGGGCGGTTGGCCGAAATAGACCACCAGCATACGGTAGATTTCGGACATCATGGCTTCCTTCCA
>JAZDFB010000007.1:0-6100 GCA_043808305.1 Planctomycetota bacterium
GGACCTGCCACAGGATAAGATTCAGGGCATGATGAAAGAGCTTGAGGACAAATTCGCGTTCCTGTTCCAGAAGTTGAACGTTACTGAAACCAGAGAATTTGTCAAGCAAGTCTGAGCAGTAAATAACTGGTTGGTTTATCCCTGAATCATTTTGAGATATCCCGCGGCGCACTGTTTTGCCAGGTTTCTTATCCGGCCGATGTAATGCTGGCGCTGGCTGACCGCGATGGCTCTTCTGGCATCGAGGATATTGAAGGTATGCGAGCACTTGAGGATGTAATCATAAGCCGGCAGGACCAGCCCCTGGTTTAACAGGGATTTGGACTCTTTTTCATACATATCAAACAGCTGGATTTGCATGGGGATATCGGCTATCTCAAAGTTATACTTGGAGAACTGGATTTCGTCCTGCTTGTGGACCTGCCCGTAGGTCACGTCTTTGGTCCAGTCCAGGTCATAAACGCTGTCTTTTTTCTGGATGAACATGGCAATCCGTTCCAGCCCGTAGGTTAGTTCCAGCGAGATGGGGTCGAGTTCGAAGGTGCCCATCTTCTGAAAATAAGTGAACTGGGTGATTTCCATTCCGTCTATCCAGACCTCCCAGCCCAAGCCGGTAGCGCCGAGCGACGGCGATTCCCAGTCGTCCTCGACGAAACGGACGTCGTGTTGCTTGAGGTTTACGCCCAGTTCCTGAAGGCTCTTGAGATATATTTTCTGGGCGTCGTCCGGGGCCGGCTTGATGACAACCTGGTATTGGTAATAATGCTGAAGCCGGTTGGGATTGTCGCCGTAACGTCCGTCGGTCGGCCGGCGGGACGGCTCGACGTAGGCCGCTTTCCAGGGTTGAGGTCCGAGCACCCTGAGGAATGTGGCCGGATTGGATGTGCCGGCGCCTTTTTCTATATCGTACGGCTGCCATATCAGGCACCCATATTTGGCCCAGTAGCTTTGGAGTTTTAGTATGATTTCCTGAAAAGTCATAAGATTATTGTTAATTCCTTAACAAATATATAAGAGGTGTCAATTTAATCAATAAATATTGACTCCGGATAAATCGGTGTTAACCTTTTTGCCTATGCCGAAAGCAGAAGGTAAGATATTTAAGTTTGACGGTGCCGATAAAATCAGGCCGGACTTCCTGGAGGCCATCGCCTATAAAGGGAGCAAACAGCTGGTCCGCTACACTACCCGGGAGTTTTCGGCCGTCTGCCCGTTTTCCGGACTGCCGGATTTCGGGGCTGTCATAATAGAATATATTCCGGCCGGATTGCTGGTAGAGCTGAAATCCCTGAAGTATTACCTGGTTTCGTTCCGGAATATCGGAATCTATCAGGAGGCGGCGACCGACCGGATATTTAAGGATATTTGGCGTTTGCTTAAACCGCGTTACCTGATGGTTAAGACCGAATATAACACCAGGGGCGGCATAGATGCGGTCTGCACCATTGAGAAGGGCAGTCGTTAACCCTCAGTTAAAAATCTTGACCGGGCGGTTGATTTTGATATTGTAAACAATAAATTGAAAGGAGATTTAATATGAAGGCTGTAGTTGAAAAGGACCTGTGCACCGGTTGCGGGTTGTGCGTCGAGACCTGCGCGGACGTGTTCGAGATGGGCTCTGATGACATTGCCAAAGTAAAAGTAACGCCGGTTCCGGCCAAATCAGAAAGCTGCTGCAAGGAAGCGGTTGACGGATGCCCGTCCGTGGCTATCAAGCTGGAATAATTATATGAGTGATAAAATAGTCGAATTGCTGAATCATGCGTTGGTCATGGAATACAGCGACGTTTTTCTTTATCCGCGCCACGGCGAATATTTCGGCAAACATCCGGCCATTGCCGAGCTGTTCAAGAATTTTTCCCAGATGGAACTGCGGCACGCCGATACGCTGGCCATCGAAATATCCCAGCTGGGCGGGCAGCCGGTCTGGGATTTCCAGCTGTTGACCGGGAAGAAGCGGCCCGAAGAAATCGTTCATTGGCATCTTGATAGCGAGCGTAATGCCATAAGCCATTACGAAAAGTGCATCAGGGCGGCAAGTGATAAACGGCTCAAGGAAATATTAAGCGACATCAAGGCCGAAGAAACCATACATCAAGCGGCGCTTGAGAAGATCAGCGAGTGGATAAAGTCATAGGATGTGGCTGAGAACCTGGGCACCGCGTAAAACCATATGCAAGAGCTGATACAAAAATATATATCTGCGGCGTCGCCGCTGGCGGTGTTCTTTGCGGTTATCGCCGGAGTGGTGACCTCGTTTTCTTCCTGTATCTTTCCGCTCATCCCGATTATCGCTTCCTACCTGGGCAGCCGCGGCGAGCCGTCGAAGTTCCATAATTTCCTGCTGGCGGTGTTTTATGTCATTGGGATGTCGATAGTTTATACGGCTTTGGGCATTATGGCCGCTTTGACCGGCAAGATGTTCGGGAACGTCCCGTCGCATCCGTTGGTAAACCTGATGGTCGGAAATATCCTGATTTTGCTGGGCTTGTCTCTTCTTGATGTTTTCAAGCTGCCCATACCGGGCTTCGGCACCGGCGCCGGCACGGGCAAGGGACATGGCATCCTCGGTATTCTGTTTTTAGGGATGATATCCGGCTTTGTCGCGGCGCCTTGCACGGCAGGCGTATTCCAAACTATCATTGATTTTATTGCCCAGACTAAAGATGTGCTTTTCGGCGGCGCGGTCATGTTTTCTTATACCATTGGATTAGGTTTCCTGCTGGTTGTCATTGGAACGGTTACCGGTATCCTGAGCAATCTGCCCAAAGGCGGCAACTGGACAGCCGTTATCCGCAAGGTATTTGCTTTTGTAATGATAGCGACCGGCGAGTATTTCCTGATTAAGGCGGGTTTATTATGGGGTGTGGATACCTCATCAAAGCTTCCGACATAGCCGGGAAGGAGATGCGTAATGGCGATTCAACAAACACCTGATAGGATTTCATTTGTTTGCCCTAAATGTAATAAGGGGTTGCAGATTTCTCAGGGCGCGGCGGGCAGGAATGTCCAGTGCCCGGGTTGTAAAGAGGTTGTCAAAGTGCCCGGCGGCGCCGTTTCCGTTCCGGTTGCGCCGGCCCAGAAGACATCTTCGACAAAACCGGTTGTCACCGGCTCAACCAGCCAAACCAGAATAACTTCAACAAATCAACCCGCCGCAACCGCATCATCCAAATCATCTAAAAGGTTAGCCGCAGCTAAAAGCGCCGAGCCTAAGGCAATCAAGGTGATTGAATGGGACCAGAAAAGGATTCTTCGCGTGGCCGGAGCCGGGATTGCCGTAATTATGATAATAATCGTGGGGATTATATATTTGTCCAACAGGGCGGCCAAAGCCGAGGCGGAAAAAAGAGAACAAATAAGGATTTTAAAAGAGGAACAGGACAAACAAGCAGAAGATGCCCGCCTGAATAAAGCTAAGAAAACGCTGGAGGATATTATTAAGGATGAACAGTCATCGCCGCTTGATTTGAAAGAACTGCTTGCGAAAATGAGAAGGAATGAAGACGCGGTGAAAGGAACTCCGACAGAAGAAGATTGGAAATCCAAGAAGAAAGAGATTAGTGAGAAGTCAGATATCTTGAATTCGGCAAGAAAAGAGGACGATAGTTTCGACAAAAATCCCAAGGATTTTAACAAGCCCTTAAAAGCATATGAAAAATTGAAAGCCGATGCGCAGGCAATTCAGAACCACGACGCACTTGTTGCCGAGATTGACCGGCTGATGGCCAAGATTACTGACAGCCTGAAAAAGGAACTGGATAAAGAGATGTCGGCATTAGAAGCTAAAATAGACGAGGCCATGGCTAAAAACGCCTTTAACGACGCATTAGCTGCGTGCGATAAATTTCCTAATTATTTGAGAGATTTGCCTGAGGTTAATGATAAGATGGATAAACTAAGGGATAAAATCACGCAAGCTAAAGAGGCGGTTGTCCAAAAACGAAAAGAGTGGCGTTCTTTATTGGATGTTGCAAGCTGGAATCTGCAAGGCTGCACCGGGCAGACTGATAATGAAGGTAGCCTGGTTATAACTAACGAGAGATCTAATAATGCTTTTGCGGTAGCGGGAGAATCCGACCTGCGGAAATATAAATTAGAGATAACTTTCAAGATGCTTCAGGGCGCCACAACAATATTGTTAGGGTCAACTATAACAAATACCGGTAAATCCATTACTCCTAAGGCGCAGATTCCTCTTGCCCGGAAATTCGGCGGCAGTTGGGATAAGATAATGATTGAGGTAAAGGATAATGCATTAGTGTATGCACAGGGTGATAATGCCCCACAGACCTTTGATGTAAAAGGAGGGGTCCAAGGCCAGATTGCGTTCGTATTTCCTCAAGCCGCAAAAATGGTTATTAAGGAAATTAGAATAAAATCGACAGAGGATTGAACCCGATAAGGTTCCCGCGTTTCATATCGGCTGCTATGTTATTTCTCCTTCAGGCGTATCATTAACACCGATATATCAGCCGGGGAGACGCCGGCAATTCTTGACGCCTGTCCCAAAGTCATCGGCCTGAATTTATTCAATTTAGTCTTAGCCTCGTTGCTCAGATGCTTTAACGCGGCGTAATCAATATCATCCGGCAATTTGTGGTCCTCCATCTTGCGTGAGCGCTCAATCTGAACCAGCTGTTTCTTGATGTAGCCTTCGTATTTGGATTCTATTTCAGCCTGCTTCTTGATTTCGTCCGGCAATTCGGCTACCGACTTGGGCAGGGACGGGAGTTTGTCCAGCGTCATATCAGCCCGTTTAAGCACATCCCAGAGTGACTTGTGATGGTGAAATTTTTTCCTGAGGTCTTTCTCGGCCTGTTTGATAAGTCGTTCCTTTTCCTGGAGCGCTTTAAACTTTGCTTGGTTGATAAGCCCGAACCGGGCGCCGTAAGGCATCAGCCGCCGGTCGGCGTTGTCCGAGCGCAACAGCAATCGGTATTCGGCCCGCGAGGTGAACATCCGGTAGGGTTCGGTTGGTCCGAGCGTGACCAGGTCGTCTATCAGGACACCGATATAAGCTTCATCACGCCTGAGGATGAACGGTTCTTTACCCTGAATTTTCAGTGCGGCGTTAATGCCGGCCATGATGCCTTGGGCCGCCGCTTCCTCGTAGCCTGACGTTCCGTTAATTTGGCCGGCCATATAAAGATTGGCTATCCGCCTAGTTTCCAGCGTAGGCTTTATCTGATAGGGCAGGACGAAATCATATTCGATAGCGTAGCCGTGGCGAATGAATCTGGCTTTTTCCAATCCTTTGATGGAATGGACCATTTCTTCCTGAACGTCTTTAGGCAGGCTGGTGGATATGCCGTTGCAGTATATTTCCGGAACGTCAATGCCTTCGGGTTCGAGGAATATCTGGTGTTGCGGCTGGGATGCAAAGCGGACCACCTTGTCTTCGATGGAAGGGCAGTATTTCGGCCCGACCGCCTTTATCTGCCCGGAATAAAGCGGTGCACGCTCAATGTTATCCCTGATTATTTTATGAGTTTGTTCATTCGTATGGGTGATGTAGCAGGGAATTTGTTTCCGGGTTATCTTCTTGTTTGAGAACGAAAAAGGCACAGGCGGCGTGTCGCCGTCCTGGATGCGCAATGCGGATAAGTCAAGCCAGTCTTTATGCAATCGGGGCGGCGTGCCGGTCTTGAGCCGTCCGATTTCCAGCCCCAGATTCCTTAAACATCTTGAAATGTGTTCGGCCGACGGCTCGCCAATCCGCCCGCCCGCGCTGATATCTGAGCCGATATGAATAACGCCTTTCATGAATGTTCCGGGCGTGAGAATGACCGCGCCGGCTCGGTAGGCGGTCTTGCCGCTGACGCCGACGGCTTTATTGCCGTCTAATATTATTTTGTCCGCAATATCTTCTTTTATGGTCAGGTTAGGCGTTGACTCCAGCACCCGTTTCATATATTGATGATATGCCTTCTTATCGCACTGGGCTCGGGGAGAGCGGACCGCCGGGCCCTTGCTGGTATTAAGCATCCGAAATTGGATGCCCGTATCATCGGTAGCCTTGGCCATCTCGCCGCCCAAGGCGTCAATCTCGCGCACAATCTGGCCCTTAGCCAGACCGCCGATGGCCGGGTTGCAGGAC
>JAZDFB010000008.1:0-11652 GCA_043808305.1 Planctomycetota bacterium
TGCGTTCTGGGCGCAGGCGCGCTCTTCGCGGACCGTGCTCCGGGTCTGGAATGTCCGGCCGATGCCCAGCCGGGTTATCTGAAACGCCTTGAGTCCGGTAATATCATTGCCATTGAATACAATCTGCCCGGCCGTGGGCGGGTAAAGCCCGGTAAAGCAGTTAAAAAGCGTGGTCTTGCCGGCGCCGTTCGGGCCGATGATGCTGGTTATGGCGCCCCGGTCCAGTTGGCAGGAGAAATCATCCACGGCTTTCAGCCCGCCAAAGTGCTTGGACACGCCCTTACTTTCACAAAGAATGGTTTTATTCATTGTCTTTTGTAAGTCCCAGTTCTATCTTGCGCCGGACACTGCCGACTATGCCCTGGGGCCGGAAAATCATCATCAGTATAATAATACCGCTGAATATCAGCAACCGGAAATCAGTTAACCGGCTGGCCAGCCCGACGGCGGAGGGGAACTGTTCACGCAGCAGGTTGGGCACCAGGTCGCGCAGCATCCAGGGTATGAACTGAAGTATTGCCGCACCCAGGATTACGCCCGGAACGCTGCCCATGCCGCCCAGGATGACCATGCTCAGAATCAGGACCGAATACTCGAATCGAAACGCTTCGGGGTTGACGAAGTTCATCCGGGCCGCATAGAACACTCCCATAAACCCGGCCACCGCCGCGCTCAGGGCAAAAGCGAGTATCTTCATTTTAAAGGTGTTGATACCCATAACCATAGCGGCGGTTTCATCCTCACGCAAAGCAATCCAGGCCCGGCCGATCCGGGAGTGGTTCAGCCGATGAACCACAAAGATAACCAGCGCCATCATCACCAAAGCGATATAGTAATAATGTATCGGCCTGGATATTTCAAACGAAGCGATAGTCGGCGGGTTGAGAATCAGTCCCTGCTCGCCGCCGGTAACGGCGGTTTCGTTTTTCAGGACAAAGCGGACCACCTCGCCGAAGCCGAGCGTGACAATAGCCAGATAATCGCCGCGCAGCCTGATGGATGGTATGCCCAGCAGGATACCGATGATGCCGGCATTAACGCTCCCGAAAATCAGGCAGGCCCAGAACGGCACCTGGAAATTCATAGAAAAGATAGCATAGGTATAGGCGCCTATGGCGAAGAACGCGGCATAGCCCAAAACCAGCAGCCCGGTCATGCCCACCACGATATTCAACCCCAGCGCCAGTCCGACATAGATAAAGGTATCTATCAAGAAGCTGAAATACTTGTTCAGGTCGTGTTCCGGGCCGCTCATCGGGAATCCGAGCAGGATGATAACCAGGCTGAGTATCCAGAGCCAGGCCGGTATCTTGGACAGTCCAGATTTAAGAGCCTGCCCTATCGGCCGGAATGGAACCGTCATAAGGTGAAGGCCTTTGCCAATCCGGTCTTTGAACGCCCAGATAATGCCGCAGGCAAAAACGATGCCAGCAATCCAGAAAGCATCGGACCTGAAACTAAGAACCCGTCCGGTGCCAACCAGGGTAGTCTTTAATCCCAGCAACGGAAAGGTGATGACCAAGACCCAGACGGCGATAAGAAAACTATTCTTTAATCTGCTAATCATTTTACGACCTATCGCTTACCTGTTCGCCCAGTAATCCGGTCGGGCGAATAATCAGGATTATCAGCAGTATAATAAATGAGTAGGCATCCTTGTAATCCGGGCTGATAAGCCAGATGCCGAAGCTTTCGACCAGTCCGAGTATAAATCCGCCCAGCATGGTGCCGGTGATGTTGCCGATGCCGCCCAGGACGGCGGCCGTGAAGGCCTTGATGCCGACCAAGTAACCGTCGTCGAATTTGGTGGCGCCGACATACATGGAAACCATAACCCCGCCCACCGCGGCCAGCGCCGAGCCGATGATGAAAGTGGCGGATATAACCTTGTTAATATTAATGCCAACCAGGCCGGCCATCTTTTTATCCTGCGAGGTGGCGCGCATGGCCTTGCCGATCCTGGTATATTTGATGAATATATTCAAGCCTATCATCACGATGATGGATGTGCCAATGATGAACAACTCCAGGTAATTCAGGTGCGTGCCTGATATAGTAACCGCCTGCCGGGTAAACGATTCCCGGAAGAAGAACGGGAAATCAAGCTTGTCCTTGCCCTGGGCCAGCATGACAAAGTTCTGCAGGAAGGTGGACATGCCGATGGCGCTGATAAGCGGCGCCAGGATATGCGCCTGGCGCAAGGGCCGGTAAGCGGTACGTTCTATGGTGTAACCGTAACTGGCGCAAAAGAGTATGGCCGCCAGAAGGGCTATCAGAATGCAGATAGGCAGGCTGAGCATGGTCGCGCCGACGGCCGTCAACACGCCCAGGCTGATGATGCCGATATAGGCGCCGATCATGTAAACCTCGCCATGAGCGAAGTTTATCATGCCCAGGATGCCGTAGACCATGGTATAGCCCAAGGCTATCAGGACATAGATTGCGCCGAGCGTAACACCATCAATTATATGCTGGAACATTTAGTGATTATTTCTCGACAAAAGAGAAATCACCGTTCTTTACCTCCCAGATAACGTAAAAGGAACCTATGATATCGCCTTTCTGGTCAAACCTGATTTTGCCAATACAGCAGTCGTGCTCATCCTTGTGTATCACGTCGGCAATCTTCTTGCCATCGGTGCTGTTAGCTTTCTGGATACTGGAAATCAGAATATTAGCCGCATCATAAGCGTAAACCGAATAAGGGCCGGCTTGGCCGAATTTAGACTGGTATTCTTCGTTGAACTTCTTGGCGGCCGGAAACTTCTCATAGATACCGGCGGCGAACGGCAGAAGTTCGGCAAAGGTCAGGCATGAGCCTTCGGCGCTCTTGCCGGCGGTTTTGAGGAATTCCGGGTCAATCACACCGTCACCTGACAGGAACGGGACATTGATGCCCAGGTCGCGCATCTGCAGAACCAGCAGTCCGGCCTGATTATATATCCCGCCGAAATAGACCACATCCGGGTTTTTCTCCTGAACCGCTGAGAGATAGGGCCGGAAATTGCGCTCCTTGGCGTCAAAACCGCCGTAATAGACGATGTTCTCGGGTTTGCCCAGTTTCTCAATAGTAGCTTTGAAATAGTTCGCCAGCCCCTGGCCGTAAGCTGTCTTGTCGTGGATAACGACCACCCTTTGAGCCTTAAGCTTCTCGATGACATAGCGCGCCGCTCTCTCTCCCTGGACATCATCGCGGCCGCAGACCCTGAAAACATTCCAGTAACTCTCACCGGTCTTGGCGTCCTTGCGCTCAGTAACCTTGGGGTTGGTTGAGGATGGCGTGATTATCGGAACGCCGTTGCGGTAATATGTTTCAGACGCCGGTATGGTGCAACCGCTGTTGAAATGGCCGATGATGCCGACAACACCAGCATTAATCAGTTCTTCGGCTACGGTCTTGGCCTGCTGTTCCTTGGCTTCATCATCCCGTTGCACGATTTCTATCTTCTTGTTCGGCATGCCGCCAATCGTCTTGCCCCACAGGCCGCCCTTGGCATTCCACTCGTCCACGGCCAGCTGGACGCCGTGCAGCACATCGGTTCCCATCTTGGACTGCTCGCCTGTTAACGGGCCGGCCACGCCGATTTTGACGGTATCGGACTTAGAACCACACCCCAATAATACAACTGCCAAACCCAACGCCAGACACCATACTTTCATTTGTTTTTTCATATAATACATCCTTTAGTGTCACTCGGAGCATAGCGACATAGTGACACTTAATCCCGCAAGCGCAGCTTGACGGGACATACACTATTCCGTCGGGACCTTTCCTTTATACGCCTTTCATCCAGCCGAAACGCCTAATGAATTCTTCGGGCGCAAGTTTAGACACCTTGGCCATCCGTTCCAGCTGTTCGGGATTTTCAAAGTCGGACCGTTCAAGTTTTATCATATATGCCTGCGCCACGGCGAATAATTCGCTCTTGACATCGACATACGTTGTCCTGGTCTTGCCGGTAGCCGTGTCCATTATGTCTGGGAAGTATATCGGAACAATCCGTCCGCCCTGTAAGCTGACCATAGCGCCGGTAACGCCGTTCTGAAGAAGCTTGCTGGCGCCGTAACCGAGGTCGCGCGTGTATTCCAAATCAAACGGTATAGGCGAGGCGCAGCGCAACTCGTACCCAACGTCCTTGTGTACGATGGTTATCTTTATGCCGCGCGCCTGGAGTCGCTTACGGACCTCATTTTTGAGGAACTTGCCTAAATCTATTTCGGCAAAACGGATATTGCCGTATTCGTCTTTCTCAACATTACCCATCAGCTCGTGTTCGGTCGGGTCTAACCGGTCGGTTAACCCCTCGGCCAAAATGGCCACGCCGTTCTCCTTGCCCATAGCCAGTCGCTTGATAATAGAGCCTTCCAAAATGTCGCATATCTGCGATGCCTTAATGGTCTTGTCTTTAAACTCCTCGCCAATGATGGTCAGGGTGGCGCCGGCTGCTTTACCGATACCCAATGATAAATGGCCGGCCTTCCGGCCCATAGTAACTATGAAATACCAGCGGTTGGTGGTGGCGGCATCCTCCATTATGTTCTGGACTAATTCCACGCCATAATGCCGGGCCGTCTGGAATCCGAATGACGGCTTGTTGTCAGGCAACGGCAGGTCGTTGTCAATAGTCTTGGGCACGTGGATTATACAAATGCGGCCTTTGGATTCCTTTTCTATAACGCTGGCCGTGTATGCCGTATCGTCGCCGCCGATAGTTATGAGGCGGTCTATTTTAAGCTTCAGCAGATTATCAACTACGTTCCTGACTTTCTTGGGGTCCTTCGTCGGATTCTCACGGGATGTCTTTAGGATAGAACCGCCCTTCTGATGGATGCGCGAGATATCTTCAATGACCAGCGGCATGGTCTTGACCTCACCCGTGCCGACCAGCCAGCGGAACCCTTCCATAATGCCGATAACCCGCCAGCCGTGCTTGATGGATTCGATAACCGCGGCGCTGATGACGCCGTTGATGCCCGGCGCCGGCCCGCCGCCTACCAGTATCCCAAGCGTGTGATTGTTTGACTGCGTCTCAGGTTTGTTTATGTCTGTCATAAATACTCCCTTTAATGACTAATGTCTAAATTCTAATCCCGCATCCCGCATAAGTACGGGACGTCGCTCAACTCCGTAAGTGCGGGACGTCGCTGCGACTCCGTGACTAATGAATGCTTAAAAACCCAAGGGAATAGTTAAATTCCAGCGGGACATACATTTTCTACGATATTGCATAAATCCGACGCTGATGTCAATAATTTTCTGATTGCCGGGAATATCTATTTCTTGACAACTCCGTAAATGTAAGTATTGTCAAAGCCTTATGGCATATAAAAAATCAGACCTGGTCATCCTTGGAGCGTTTCTTACATTACTGCTGACAATACCATCCCTGGGATTTTCCGAAGACGCCAAACCGGTATTGCCCCAGCCGAAGGCTGGTCAGCCTCTGGCCGAAAAGGAACCGGCGCTGGAACATTTCAGCCCGGTAACCCCGCCGCGGATATTAAAGCTAAGCGAGGTCCGCATCGGGATGAAGGGCTACGGCAAGACCGTCTTTGAAGGCTACCGCATCGAGAAGTTCGGGGTCGAGGTATTCGCCATCCTGAAAAATACCACCCCCAAGCACGACGCTATCCTCGTCCGGGTCAGCCACCATATTACGGATAATGCCGGCATTATCCAAGGCATGAGCGGCAGTCCGGTCTATCTGGGAGTGGACGAAATCAACGAGCCCGAAGGCCGGCTGGTCGGGGCCCTGTCTTTCGGCTGGGGTTTCAGCAAGGAACCGATAGGCGGAGTTACGCCTATCGAATATATGATAGACGAGATGAACAAACCGTTGGAAAAGGAATCACGGGTTGAACCGGAATCCGATACGCTTATGGCCCAATCCGACAATAAACCCATCAACGGACAGAACAACGATTCAGGCGGGCTCAGGCCGCTTATGACGCCGCTGTTTGTTTCGGGGCTTCATCCCCGGCTGATGAAATACTTCGAGGAAGATTTGAAGAAGTTCAATATGTACCCGATACAGTCCGGCGGCGGGAGCGGCGATTACCAGGTACCCGGACCGATAGAACCGGGCAGCGCGCTGGGCGTGCCCATGGCGCGTGGAGACCTGGATTTGACCGGCATCGGCACGGTCACCTACGTTGACGGAAACAAACTGGCGGCATTCGGGCATTCCATGGACCTGGTGGGCGAAACAATGCTGCCGATGTGCAAGGCATACATCTTCGGCACGATACCGCGCCTGTCGACATCGTTCAAGCTGGGCGTCGGCGCCCAGGAAATCGGTTCACTCACCCAGGACCGGCAGTACTGCGTGGCCGGACTGATTGGCAAAAGGACCCCGATGTTCCCTCTCAAGATTAAAATAAACAACCTCAAGACCGGCATTGCCAGCGATTTCAATATGGAGATAATGCACCATAAATACTGGACCCCATTCATCATCCGGTACGCCGTGGCCAGCGCCATAACCGTCAGCGAACCCAACGATGACCGGGCCACCGTGGAATCAATCGTGACTATCAAACTAAAGGATTACGAGCCGGTCACGTTTACACGGCACCTGTCCAGCTCGTGGGGCGTGGCGGACCCGGTGCTGGGCGATTTATTCTACGGCCTGATAATGCCGCTCTGGAATAATCCATACAAGGATATCAAGCTGGAAAGCATGTCGGTTGATTTGAAGGTAGCCAACGAAGACCAAACCGCCTATATCAGGAATGCCTGGCTGGAAAAGGATGAGGTCAAGCCGGGCGAAACAGTCCAGCTTTACGTGGCGCTTAAACCCTATAAAAAACCCGATGTCATCAGGACCGTAAAAATCATCATCCCGGATGACATGGAAAACCAGGACCTGAATATCGATATCACGGCCGGCAGCAATATCCTGCCGGAACTGCCCACGCCCACCAGCATCAAAGAGATGATGAACCTGCTGAAATCATTATACAACTCAAATAATTTGATAACCGTCATCCCGATTAAGTCAACTAACCTGCTTTACAACGGGAGGTCACTCGGCAACCTGCCCAATTCGATTCTGAGCGCCATCATCAACCAGGCGCGCGAGCCGGTTAACATCAAAAGCCATAACGGCGCATCCCTGTCTACTGTCAACGACCGTTACGAACTCATCAACGGCGTGCTGAAGATATTCACTGAAACAGAATACATCCTGAGAGGTTCCAATACAGTCAGGTTGAAAGTGAGGAAAAAATGAGCCGCAGAGTACTGATAACAGCCCTATTATTTTCAATCGTTTATATTCCCGGCGCTTTTGCCGTCAACACGGCATACTGGGAGCTCAACAACAAGGCCGATATTGCCAAGGGCGATTTCGACAACACCATGATGACGCCAGCCGGCGAGGTGGCACTGGGCCGGAACCCGGCCAAGGTAGCCGCTCCGAACAACGAGCTGACCATCTGGACCGGCATAATGAACAAAAAAGGCGCCTATTATTTCGGCTCAGCCAGCGGCAAGGTCTACAAACTGTCCGAAAAGGAAGCCAAGCTGGAGGAATTTTACGCCACCACCGAAACCCTGATAACCTCGATGGCGGTCTCATCGGACAATGACCTGTTTTTCGCAACCATCCCGAACGGCCGGATATACAAGGTCGAGCCGGACGGCAAGGGCGGTATATTCTGCCAACTGCCTATCGCCTATGTCTGGGCGCTGGGCTTCGGGCCGGACGGCAAATCGCTTTACGCCTCGACCGGGCCGGTGCCGAATATCTATAAAATCTCGCCGGACGGCAAGTTTGAATCGTTCTATGAAGCCAAGAAAGGCATGCATATAATGTCGTTCTCGTTCGACCGTGACGGCAACCTGTATTTCGCCACCAGCTACCCGGCGCTGCTCTACCGGATAAAGGCCAAATCAGATAAAAAAGCCGAACTGCTTTACGATTTCGGCGACAGCGAAATAAAGTCAATCGCCATTTCTCCTGACAATAAACTAATTTACCTGGCCATAAACAACGGCATCAAGATGATGCCCCAGGATTTCCTGAGCGCGGTGAAATCATCTGCCGAGGAGGCCAAGAAACCCGACGCGCCGGCCCCTATTTCAGCGCCGCCTGCGCCGCCCAAGGAAAAACCGCCAGTGCAATCGGCTGTATGGACTTTCACTATGGATAACAAGGTCAGGGAACTTATCCGCTTTGACAAATCATACCTGACTGACCTAAAATATTTCTCCGCCGATAAAAATAATTACCTGCTGGCTTCGACCGACAACAGCGGAAAGGTCTACCAGATTATGACGGACGGCGCGTTCGCCATACCCTACGACCTGGATGCCTCCAATATTATGGCGCTGGTGACGGACAAGGACAACCAGCTCAAGGCGCTGGCGGCCGGCGGCGCGGGCGGCATCTACCTCTTCCCGACAACCGATGCGGATAAAGGCACTTATATCTCAGATGTCTTTGACGCCCGGTTCCAAGCGGAATGGGGAAATATCTCCTGGGAAAACAGCAAGGACATAGCCATAGCCGTCCGGACCGGTAATACTAATAAACCTGATGATACCTGGACAGCCTGGTCAGCCGAGATAGACGCCACGCCGGCCAAGGCAGGCGCCAATACGGGGCGGTATGTCCAGATACGGGCGACATTGAGCTCGAACCAGGCGTTGCTTTCCAAGATTTCGATAGCATATCTGATTGCCAACCAACAGCCCCGGATAGCCGACCTGCGCATAGAGGCAATGAAAAAACCGCCCGAAGGACAGCAACCATCGCCCTTTACGCCGCAGAAGACGTTCGCCCGCAAGATTATCTACCAGGCCGTTGACCCGGACGGCGACCCGCTGGGCTACCGCATTTTCTACCGCAAGGAAGGCCTGACCCAATGGGTGCTGATAAACCAGAACGATTTGATTGTCACGCCGGAATATGTCTGGAATACCGAAACAATGGACGACGGCAAGTATTTCATAAAGGTCGAGGCCACCGACGAACGAAACAATCCCGAAGGCCGGAACCTGAGCGACAGCAAGATTTCCAAACTTATCACCATAGACAACACCAAACCGGTGGTGAAGAGCCTGGTTATAAAAGACAACGAATTCTCCGGCGAGGTTGAGGACAACTTCAATTATATCGCCCGCATCGAATATTCGCTGGACGGCCAGTCCTGGGAAACGGTTTACCCGGTTGACAATATGTTCGACAGCCAGACAGAAAAGTTCCTGTTTAATATCAAGAACATCGTTCCGGGCACGCACGTGATTTCTATCAAAGCCACAGACGCGGACGGCAATATCGGAATCCGGCAGGAAGAATTCACGATTAAATAAACTGCTAATAGGACGCAGATTAACGCAGAGCCCTTCCGGGCCACGCAGATTTATATTATAGTATGGTAGTTTGAGCGTAACGAATTATACTCCAGCAGTTTGAACGTTAATGAATTACTGCTGGGTATCCTCGGCTGATAACGCTCCTTTGTCGCTAACAGCCGATGGACTGCCAACTATACTGGGCTGATACGCTGGCATAAGGTAATGATTGATGCTGACCTGGCCGGAGGCGCAACCTTTAAGGTCACAAATTGTGACCTTAAACGGCAAAGGCAAATTCAGTATGGGGTCCCCCGTATTTAATCGGTGAGAATAGAAAGGATATTAAAATAATGAAAAGGGTCTTGGATAGCGTTTTTTTTATCCCAATGGTAAATACTGTCAGGATTAAAGACAATGGCATCATCAAGGACGCAACCATTAGGTTTAAAAAAGGACTGAATATTATTACCGGACTTAATGGTTCCGGAAAAACTACCGTAATAAATTTTCTGCGTTATAAGTTTTTACCGGTGGATTATTTAGAAGCGAGTGACAGTATAATGATGCAAATTGATGCTATTCTGAACGGTAAAACCATTGTCATTGACGACGTTTTGGGATTTTTGAATAGAGAAAAAATGAATGAGGCACTTACCAAGATGGTTAAATCCGGAAGACAGATTATTATTACTTTAAACATAAGTGGTCTGTCTGTAATTAACGGCAAAATAAAAGCCAATATTATAAATACAAATGCTTTTAAGCTGAAGTCTCCAAAAAAGGAATCATAATATGAGTAGACTAAAAAAGGAAATTAATGAATTAGGAAAAAGGCTAGTCAGGTGCAATCTTAAATGTGAGGGCGTAAATAACAATCCTAAGCAAGGGATTATTCCAAGATGTTTGGTATTGGCGGAAGGAAAAGGCAAGGGTTGTGTTATTGTTGGAATAAACCCAGGCCGAATAGGGAAATCAAAGAAAGGAGATTCAGAGAGAAAGGCCGGAAGAGAAGGTAATTATAAAGTATGGCTTGACTGGTTTAGGAAACGCTTTAATCCTGATAAAAATGACTATAAAGGCAAGTATTATGGTCCATTAGCAAGAATGGTTCGTAAATTGGGTCTAAAAGGTCCCATACTATGGACTGAGTTAGTCAAATGCCAGAACGCATCCGATAAAAAGCCAACAGTTCAAACATTCCGGGTTTGTATAAAAAAATATTTACTCAAAGAAATAGAATTAACACCTAAAAGTTGGCCGATAATAGCGGTTAGCAAGAAGGCATTTGATATATTACCATATCTTTTCCCATCCCGCATCGTTATTGGCGTGCCTCATCCCGCGTCATACGGTTATTTTAAGAAGGTATTGGATAAAAACATACGACCACGACGACTCCTAAAAAATGGTTTGGCAACGTGGATAGGAGTTAAATAACTGAGAATTCGGGGGACGCCAGAGTATCCCAGCGTCCCCATTTAGTCATTCGTCATTAGGCATTAGTGGCAGTTCGAACGCAGTGAGTTACCTGCCACCTTATCCCGCTTATTCCAGCGGGATTAGTCATTTACTCTACATATCCCCTGAGCCAAATATTAGTCGAACAAAACTGGCCATTTTTGTTAATAATTACTCTGATTTGTCTATTAGCATCAGTTGCTACGACACACTCCTTGTAAAGATTGTTATTGAGATTGGCCAGGTTTTGCCATATAAAATGTACGGTAGACGAGCCCCAGTCTGTTCCGGCACGCCGGCCGTAGACCCACAACTGTTGCTCCAAGCCCATCGGCACGCCCCATCTGCCTGACCGAGCACGAAAAAATACTCTATAAAGCGGACCAACAGTAGTTATAATCCCGCCAAAGGGCGGGATAAACTCCAGGGAGTAGGCAAGGCGTAAGGTATATATAATCACCTCATAAGGTATAGGGAGTCGCCTCGTAAGGTATAGGGAATCGCCTCATAAGGTATAGGGAATCGCCTCGTAAGGTATACGGAGTCACCTCGTAAGGTATAGGGAATCACCTCGTAAGGTATACGGAGTCACCTCGCAAGGTATATGGGGTCGCCTCGTAAGGTATAGGGAGTCACCTCGTAAGGTATAGGGAGTCGCCTCGTAAGGTATAGGGAGTCACCTCGTAAGGTATAGGGAGTCACCTCGTAAGGTATAGGGAGTCGCCTCGTAAGGTATAGGGGGTCACCTCGTAAGGTATAGGGAGTGGCCTCATAAGGTATACGGCGTCACCTCGTATACTATATAGTATCCGGGGGTAGGGGGTATAGTCGGGGGGGGTATACCCCCCCTGTTCTGTATAGTTAATCAGTCCCCGAAATAATCGGGACGGAGT
>JAZDFB010000009.1:0-6500 GCA_043808305.1 Planctomycetota bacterium
GGGGGGGGGGGGCGGGGGCCTCCCGCTGTGGGGGTTTGGTCATCGCCGTGCGGGGGTCCGGGCTTCTCCCGGCGGGGGTATGGTCATCTCAGTGTGGGGGTAGGGTTATCTCGCTGTGGGGGTATGGTTATCTCCCTGTGGGGGTATGGTTATCTCACCGCGGGGGTATGGTTATCTCACTACGGGGGTATGGTTATCTCACTGCGGGGGTATGGTTATCTCCCTGCGGGGGTATGGTCATCTCGCTGTGGGGGTATGGTTATCTCAATGTGGGGGTATGGTTATCTCCATGCGGGGGTATGGTTATCTATAGGGGGGAAGCCGGTGAACATACTACGGGGGTAAGGGCATCCCCCCTCCACCTGTAAGTTGTATCCGCTAAATAGGAAGCACGTAAACACGAATAGCACCCTTACAGGGTAAACTTATCAGACGAATCCCACGAATATGAATTTTTTAGATTATTAGTGAAATTCGTTCTATTCGTGTAGTTCGTGTTAATTATTAATAAATATCTTCGTGTTTTCTTATACTCGCTTCAAGGTCTGAAATAGGTTGACACAGAGCAACAACAGGGTCATAATCACGATACTCCTAACGGGGTAAATATTATAGTGTGGCTGCCTGTGAAGTTGCAGCCGACTATACCCGGCAGTAATTTCATAGTTCGGCAGTTTGAGCGTAGCGAATTACTGCCGACTATACTGGGCTGTAAGTCTGGCGCCGAAGCGCCATTCAACAGCCCAAGTACAAACTGCCGGAGTATAATCAATATCTACAGCCTGTCTGCGTCCCGCCAGACGGGACAGGCAGAGAGGAAGAATATGAAATCAAAATACCTAATCCTATGCGCCGTGTCCTGGCTGGTGATCCTGCTCAATACGGGTTCTGAGGGCTTGCCCCTATCAGCGGGACTGACTGCGGTCTTGCCCCGCATAAGTGCGGGACTGCCTGCGGGCTTGCCGGAGGGTAAAGCCTCAGCATCAAACGAATATCGCGTGAGCAAGAAATCGTTTCAACCTGAATTGACCCTGAGAGGAATCATAGTTCCAGATAAAATCCAGCCGGTGCGGATTGAAATGAAAGAATTCAAATCTCCGCTCAAGGTGAAAAATATTGTTCCGTCCGGCGCTGCGGTCGCGGCTTCTTCCGTTGTGCTGGAACTGGATGCGGAACAGCTGGCCAAAACCATAAGCGAGGCTGTTAACAGGTTTGAAAATATGAAATTCAACATCGAACAAACAAAGCAAAGAATGGCATTGGACAGGAATAATTCAAGGAAAGAACTGGAGAAAGCGCAGATTCGTTATGAAAGAATAAAAGAACAACTGAAAAACTACAAGGAAACGGAATGGCCTTTGCAGAAAGAAAGAGACGATTTGTCGCTGAAACATTCCGAGTCGCGTTTGGCTGACCAGGTGGTTGAATTGCAGCAGTTGGAAGAAATGTATAAGGAAAGCGAGATTGCCGGCAAGACCAAAGAAATCGTGCTGGAAAGGGCGCGGCGCGATGTGCAACTGGCAAGAACATCATTGGGACTCTCGCAACGCGAGATTGATTACAGGCGCAACGTAGAACACCCTAAAAAACTGGAGGACCTGGCTAATGAAGAGAAGTGGTCAAAAGATGATTTTGAATCACAGCAATCACGCGCCGCTATGAGCCTTGCCGAAGCGGAGAAATCGCTGGTTAACCAGGAAATAGAATTCAAGAAGCACACGGAATATCTGGATAACCTCAAAGCCGATTTGCAGCTATGCGTCTTGACAAGTCCGATGGAGGGCATTATGGCATACGGCGACCTGGAACAACGCCTGATTTCCGGAAGAGCGCCGGCAGTCCAGTCAACCGAGGAAATACAAAAAGGGGACAGCATCCAGCAAAATCAAACAGTCGCCGCGATTTACTCGAATCGGAAATACGGCGTCAATGTATCCATCCCGGAAAACTTCCGTTTCCTGGTAAAGAATAATAATAATGCCAAGGTTTTTGTTAACGCGCTGTCTGATAAGGCATTCAACGCCGCCATCTCAAAGATAGCCGGCTTGGCCGATGGCAAAGAAAACAACGGATTAACCTACTCGGCCCGTTTTACGCTTGAAGATAATGACGGCCATTTACAGCCCGGGCTTAACTGCACGGTTAAATTCGAAATTGATGCCGTGCCGGACGTGATTGTCATCCCATCCAAATTCCTGATAACGCGGAATGGGAAATCGTTCGTCAATATCCGTGAAAATAATGCTGTTTCCGAGAAAGAAGTCATGACCGGGCTGTCAAAAGGCGATGAGATATGGATTACTTATGGGCTTAAGGAAGGCGATACGCTTGCGTCACCCAAATAAGTCTATATGAACGTTAAGTTTGTCGTCATAGTCCTGTTAGTTTTTACCGCCCATATTTCATGCCATAGCGCAGAACACCGTATCCGAATCGGTTCGGCTTTTGATGAAATTAATTCTCCGGCTCCGGCCGACCTCAAAACCGCCCTGGACAAAGGGACGCAATACTTGCTTGACACGCAAAACAAGGACGGTTCCTGGGGCTCATTTGACTTCCCTTACGAAATAATTTATCTGGGAACCGTATCTTCTCACGATGCTTTTCGCAATGCCACCACGGCCCTCTGCTGTATGGCATTGATGGAAGCAAACGGCTCTGATGCGGCACGCCGCTCCGATGCTCACGAGCGGAGCGCCCCGCATCCGAAGGCATCGGGACGCGCGGCCCTGAATAAAGGCATCGGTTTCCTTATGAAACAGCCGCCGGAATGCCGTTCAACTACGCAGGTATTATATCAGGTCTGGGCGTTGTCGTATGTCACCCAATGTTTCTCGCGGGCGATTATGTATGACAACCTGGATATTCCTGGAGACCAGCTGATTGCCTCCGCCGGCAAATGGTTAAGCATGCTTCAGCAGATACAAGGTGCAGATGGTGGTTGGGGATATTACGATTTCGGTTACGGCTACAGGCAACCTTCGGGCAATGAATCCACGAGTTTTTCTACCGGAACGGCATTATGCGCGCTCTGGGATGCGGAAAAAGCCGGGTTAGAAGTCGACCCGTCCGTAAAAAAGGCGGCGCTCAAATGCCTGAAACGGCTCCGCACACCGGATAAGACCTATGTTTATGGAACTTATCTCCAGTTATACCCGGAATACTATCCGAACCGCCCCAAAGGCTCATTAGGCCGCGCCCAGCCCTGTAACCTGATGCTTTTCCGCTGCAAAGACGACGTCACTGCGGCCGACTTAAAACTCGGGCTTGACCGGTTTTTCCAAGAACACCATTTTATGGAAATGGGAAAATATCGCCCGTTTCCGCACGAATCCTGGTATGCCACATCAGGCTATTATTTTTTCTTCGGCCATTTCTACGCCGCCGCTGTGATTGCGGAATTGCCGCTGGCGGAGCAAAAACCGTACTGGCAGGCGCTGGTCAAGACCATGCTTGTTTGCCAGGAATCAAACGGTTCTTGGTGGGATTATCCGTTGTATAATTATCACAAAGCATACGGCACGGCGTATGCCTTGCTTACACTTTTACCCGCTTTCCGCTTTCTTACCACGGAATCCACATCCAAATAAAAAACCTGGGAATCGAGGCTTTGTTGAATAATTACCCCGTATCCGCTAAATAGGATGCGGATTTCCGCTGATAATTTCTATAAGGAGACCATGAAACTAGGAATTTATTTCTTACTCCTGTTCTCTTGGATTCCTTATAATATTAATCTGCGTAGCCCGTCCCTCTGACGGGATGGTGGGAACCATAGGGCTCTGCGCCGAAGGTCTGCGTACCGTTTGATATGACGGATTCCGGCTAATATGCGACATTCAATCTGATAAAGAATCCCTTGGCCGAATAGTCATAGGTGTGTTCTAAGTTATCGGAGAAATCGGTGAAGTTATAGCCGATGCCGAAATGCATGGTCTTGTTGAACCGGTATCCTATTTCCGCCAGATATCCTTGTTTCCTGTCGTCAGCGCCTTCCCGTCCGGATAAGGAATTCTTCGCCTCGGTCCTCAGGATGCGATACTCTCCGGCAACCATAAAGTTCTTCAGGAATGTATAGTTAACGCGGTTTATCCATAAGTCGGTGTTGCTGTTGGTTTCCGGGATACAGCCGATTTCCTCCGACATCCGGCGATGGGCGTATTTTTCCGTTACTTGCAACGGCGCTATTATGTCATAGGCGGTTTCTAAAGCGTAGACGTTGGCGATGGCTTCCGTCTTGTTGGTACTGCCGGCATTACGCAGGTCTTCCAAGTAAGTATATTTGGCAATTAGGAGCCATTTGTCCCACTTGACCGGCCGGAGTGCTGCGCCGATGCCGTATTCACGGAACAAGCTTTCGACTTTATCGGTGGTGGTGTTATTTGTCTTAGCCCAGTTCAGCCTCAACGTGCCGGATAAATCCTCGGTCAACTGGTATTTCAAACTATTAGCAGTTACATATTGTTTCTTGTTTTGAATACCGTTGTCGGCCCGGAATTCTAATTTGGTGCTTAACGAAGTTAATCCAGATTTGGGATTTTCCGGCTTCTGTGCGTTCTCTGCGCCGGAGTTTACCCTGAGTACTTCCGAAGGGCGGTGAGAATAAATAGCATTAAGGGACACGACCTGTCTTGTGGTCTGTGTTCCGTCAAAGTAGTTTACCACACCGGTCTCAAACGAGTTCCTGACGGTCCACTCGGATGTCAGTTGGGTTTCCTCGCCCACCTTCTGGTTGTTGGAGACCATCTGCTCTTTGTCCGAGGTTTTGTATTCCTCCTGGGCATATACGGCAGTGGAATCTGTAGCCTGGGTTCTGCCGCCGATGGCTGAGGTCATTGTGTTTCCTTCGGTATCAGAGACGCCTAATCCGTAATTGGTATACATATTGGTTCTGGGGTTGACCGGGTATGAGAATCCGCTAAGGACCGAATAAGCGTCAGCGGCAACCGAGCTCTGGATCGAGAGCTGTGATTTATCCGAGAACATAGCCGAACCGCCCAAGGTTGTCTGGGTGTTGGTATATTGATCAGCGGGGGCATCCTGAAGCGCAAACTGCTGGGCGATAAAGAGCCTGGTCTGCTTGGTGTATTGGTAATCCAGCCGGGCGGCCAGGATATCTGTCCCGGAGTTGTTGTCAGTCAAGGTATTGGACGGGATTTCCACATCCTGATACCGGTATTCGCCGGTCAGGTTGAGTTTGCCCGGCTCCAGCGCCCAATTTGCTTGCAGGAATGCGGTCTCTGTTTTCTGCGCGCCTATGAACGCACCGGGAATAGTGGCCGGATTGGTTTCCAGGGTTTCCTGAGCGTCATAACCGACCATGAATTTCAACCTGTCGCTGGTTTTGATTGTCGTATTCAGCCCGTATTTTTGTGTTCCCTGGCTGGCCGAAGTAGAGGTTGATTCAAACCCATCGCCGGTGCGCTGGTAAACCAGGCTGGTCTGGATATCCTTGGTGATATCGGCCCTGGTCTTTAGCAGATAGGCGTTGCCGTCGGTCTTGGTGGCGCTAATCGGGCTGAAACCGGACCCGCCGTCCAGTGAAAAGTAGTCCGGTATGCCGGCCGATTCTGACTGGGCGTATTCGTCCTTGATGTCAATAGAACCGGTTCCGCTAATCGGAAAGCTGAAGTTGACATCAGCTCCGCCAATCTGATAATTTTCGGTATCATTCTGCGAAGCCGCAGCGGAGTCCCGATTATTTCGGGACTGTACATAAGTCAATCCCACGCCTTTATATGCCACCCGCCCGCCATAAACGCCATTGGAATAATCTAATGCGTCGGCCTCATATTCATAAGCAACCTTGACATAGACCGGATTGCCGTTGAGGATGTTTCCGGAGATAATCGTATCCGATGGCGTTACCATACCTACGGGTTGGAAGAAGATGATGCGGCCGTTGCCGTAATCTATCTCGTAGTCAATATCCCGCGCCTTGGTGGCAGATGATAATGTAAGGTTAGACAGCTTATCGCGGGTTTCGATGGTCACCTTTTCCGAGCCGGTGACGATGTTCTGGTTCTTGAGGTAGTAGAACGAGCCTCCGGTTGACCGGAATTCGTTCACGGCCGGCACCTGATGCGCCTGCGAGGCGAAGAGTAATAGCTCTGTTTTGCGATATGGAATGTGAGATTCGGTATTTATTCCGATACCTAACTGAGCGCCATATAAGGCACGGTTATAGTTAATGAGCTCCGCTTGGTTGATTTCTGTATGATAATTGCCAAATAACAACTTAAACTTATAATGAGAAGGGTCTCTAATATTTTCCATCATAAAATAAAGAGGTCCTTGCGTATTAGTGCCCTCATAAGATATTTTAGAATTATCTCCATAAGTCGGATAATATTTATCAGAATCTATGTTCTTGAATAAAGAAATATTTTTATTACTGGTTCTGTCGGTATCATACGAAACAACGAAGTGATGACTGGGATGCATCATAGTATTTATATAAAAAGCCAATCGGCCGTCAGTATAGAGTTTTTTCTGTAAAC
>JAZDFB010000010.1:0-32935 GCA_043808305.1 Planctomycetota bacterium
GAATTAGGGAAGAAATTATACGTGAAAATCACCGAGGTAATCTCATCTGAAGTTGAAGACATCACGGAAAAGGATTGTATCGATTATATGTATACCGTGGTCATAGACCGAACATTTGATGGTTATATGACCGAGATAAAAACCATCTATGGACAATTACAGGAAATCTTAGGGGTAAAGATTGAGCCGGCACCGGATGAATGGGATAGGTTATTCAATGTTGATTTCTTTATAAAGATAAAGGATAAATATATCGGTCTCCAGATAAAACCGGCCGGCTATGCCTATATCCCACAGATCATCAAAGAACATCAAATCCAGGCCGAGACGCACAAAAAATTTACAGCTAAATATGGCGGCAAGGTGTTTTACGTAATATCTATCAAGGACGGAGATAAGAAAAAGATACACAATACTGAGGTTATTGAAGAAATCAAGGCAGAGATTAACAGATTAGGCCAATAAATATAACTAACTGTCCCGTCCTGTCCGGTACGAGCGGGTTTTGTATGGGATTGCTTAACGAGAATTAAGTATGGCATCCCCTGAAATTCAATGATTATCTAGTCAACCTCGTAGTTACACACCGAAATTAGTGAAATTAGTTTACACTCTTGCCTAAAATACCCCTGCTTCTCCTTGTCTTAATTAGTGTATAGTAGCACCTAAGGAAGGAGATGTCAAGTATGATACCGGATAAAAGCAGGCGATATTCCGCCCAGGAAAAGAAACGTATTTTGGATGAATATAAATCAAATAATATGAGCGCCAAGGAATTTTGCCGGATTCACGGGGCAAGCCAGGAAAGTATCTATAGATGGCTTTGTCTTTATAAACAATACGGACTGAAGGGATTGGAAAACAAACCCAGCAGCCATGTCTCCGGGCCTTCGCCCGTAAAAAAGGCTATTCTGGAAATAAAAAAGCATAAGCCTTTTTTTGGAGTAAGGAAAATCCGTGATTTCCTGGCCAGGCTCCGGTTGATTAAGGTCAGTCACGAAACAATCCGGCGGACGCTTAAAAAGGAAGGCTTGTTGCAACCCAGGAAAACCAGGCGTAATCCGGCCAAGAGGGTCCATTCGTTTGAAAGACCATCGCCCAATGACCTCTGGCAGATGGATATTATGACCTTTACCCTGAAACGGATCTACCAGCGGGTGTATATTATCGGGATCATAGACGACCATTCCCGGTATATTGTCGGCTGGGGGCTTTACGGCTCGCAGGGGCAGGGTAATGTCCTGGAAGTGCTGAAACGGGCCATAATTGACCACGGCCTGCCGAACGAGATTATGACCGATAACGGCCGCCAGTTTGCCGCTTGGCAGGGCAAAAACAAATTCCAGCGGGAGGTCACCAGCCAGGGCATAAACCATATCCGCTCCAGCCCGCGCCATCCGCAGACCTTAGGTAAGATAGAGAGCTTCTGGCGCAATATCTGGCAGGAGTTTTTATCGGATATCGTATTTGAGAGCTTTGATGATGCCCGAAAGCGGATAGAGGTTTGGATAAAATACTATAACCACCAACGGCCGCACCAGGGCATAGAAGGCTTGGTACCGGCAGACCGGTATTACCGGGTGGCCGACGAGGTTAAAAAGACCATAGAAGCCGGATGCCAGGCCAACGCTTTGGAGATAGCCCGGAAAGGCGAGCCTAAAAAGCCGTTTTACCTGGTCGGGCGATTAGGAGAGAAAGAGCTGACCATAAAGGCCGAAGGCCAGAAGGTGGAAATCCAGCTGGACGGCGAGCCGATAGACCAGATCGAGTTGGGGAAAAATAATTGCCCTGCAAATACAAATATGATAGAAACACCCCAAAAGGAGGAACCAACAGATGTTAGGTCCAAAGAACATACCGGTGGAGGAGAAATTGGAGATAATCTTGAAGGGGCTGGCCGGAGGCAAGACCGCCCGGCAAGTCTGCCAGGAGCACCATATCACGCCGACCCTGTATTACCTGCTGAAGCGGCAGGCCTATCAGGGGATGCTCGAGGGATTGAAACCCAGGAAACGGGGCAGAAAGAGCAAGCGCCCGGACCCGCAGACAGCGACCTTAATCAGGGAAAACCAGAGGTTGCTCAAGGAGAAGATGCAGGTAGAACATCTCTTGAGCATAGCCCAGCGGACGCTGGCGCACCGCAGGAGCCAGAGCCGGGAAAAACCGTCTGATGGTTGGATTGACGGGGGGAAAAAAGAAGACCAATAGATACCCAAAGGAGTTAAAACAGGATGTCCTCAAGGGGCTTCAGGAAGAGAAAACCTTGGGGACATCCATAGCCGGTTATGCTAAGGCCGTAAAATATAACCGCAAGACCTTATATAACTGGAAAAGGAGGGAAAAAGACAACCAACTGCAGGACAAAAAACCGATTGCCCGCAATATCCCGCTTAAGACCGACCAGGAAACCAGGGAAAAGATTATCCGGGTATATAAACAGCATAAAGGGCGCTATGGCTGCAAGACGATTTGCCAGATACTGGCCGGGGTGAGCGCCAGCACGGTCAACCGGGTGATCAAGGCGGATAAAAGAGCCAAGGCCAAAAGATATGAATTTGCAGCGCCTGACACTTGCTGGGGCGGAGACGTGCTTTGCATCAAAAGACGGCAGGGCAATCTGCTCATTTGGCAGGATGAAGCCAGCCGGCATAAGTTAATCTGGGATTTGGGCAAAGAAGTAAATGCCCGGGTGGTAAAAATGGTGCTGGAGAAAGCGTTTACTATATATCAGGTGCCGCTGGTGATAAAACATGATAACGGCAAGATATTTCTGGCTAAAGAGGTGCAGGATTTTCTCAAGGCTAACGGCGTAATCAGCCTGCCCAATCCGCCTTATTACGCCATGTACAACGGCAAGGTGGAACGGGGACTGAAAGAGATACGCGGATGGATTAAGGACATCGAAGAAAAGGAGAGCCCGACTTACAATGAAATCTATCAGGGGATAGCCCGCGCGGTGTATGAGGAAAACGAGGTCAGGCCCCGGCTGATATTTGAAGGCCGGACGTCCAGCCAGGTTTACCGCTATAACCAGCGTCTCAAGATAGACCGCAAAGAGCTGCTGTCCGAGATAGAAGAGTTAGAAAAGAAGCTGATCAACGGCTTGAAAGCGTCCAAAGGAGGTGAGAGCATAGAGCGCAAAGCCAGAAGATTAGCGATAGAAAATACTTTACTGAATAAATCGTTGTGTTATTATACTAATTATCAAGGAGTAAACGCAGACGGATTAAAAGTGGAGAGTGTAAAGACATTTTCGGGTCAAATTGTGTAACAAGCTATGAGACAGGACACCTTGTGAGGTGGATATACATACCCTGTGAGGTGGTTATATATACCTTCCATCTTACCTATCCCCTATTTATGACCCGGACCATCTCGTTATGTATCAGTCCGTTAGAGGCGAGGATTTCCCTTTTACCGAATAATCTGAACGGCCCGCCCTTGAAGTCGCTGACCTTACCGCCGGCTTCCTGCACGATAAGCGCTCCGGCGGCCGTGTCCCAGGGCTTTAATTCCCGTTCCCAGAACCCGTCTATCCGGCCCATAGCCAAATAGCACAGGTCTAACGCCGCCGCCCCGGCCCGGCGCACCGCCTGCGCCGTCAGGCAGAACCGCTGGAAGTTCCTGAAGTTGTCGCCCGGCTTCTGTCTTATGATATACGGGAACCCGGTACAGAGCATGCCGTTGGTCAGGCGCTTAACCTTTGATACCTTTATCCGTTTATTGCCAAGCCACGCACCCTTGCCTTTGGCGGCTGAGAATAACTCGTCCAGCGCCGGATTATAGACCGCGCCGACGATACTAGTTTCGCCTTGCACCAAGGCAATGGACACGCAATAGAACGGGAACGAATGCGAGAAGTTGGTGGTGCCGTCCAGGGGGTCGATGACCCAGAGCATATCGGATTTCAGATTACAGATTACAGATTTCAGATTTATGCCCGTCGCCTCTTCGGCCAGGATTTGATGGGTCGGGAAGCGCTTGCGGATGGCGCTGATAATAAGTTTTTCGGAGAGCTTGTCGGCCTTGGTGACCAGGTCAAGCTCGGTGGACTTGGTTTTGGCAGAGCATCTTCCTTCGAGGCTGTGTATCAATTGCCCGGCCCGGCGGGCAAGCACCCTGGCAAATCGGAGATATTCATTCATCATATAAAGTTATAGCCACAGATTCCACAGATAAATATCAATAAGCACTTAATGACACTAACCACGAATGAACACTAATGGACACGGATAACTATTTATTTTCTTCCGGGACTTTTACGCCCAAGTTTTCTAATACACTAGCAGCCGCCCAACGAACATTGAAATCATTATCCTGTAATAATATGCTGATGGCCGGAATTGCCTCTTTAGCGCTAAGGCGACCCAAGGCATTAACAGCCTTCTGGCGAACATCTGGATTGTTATCCTGTAATAATCCGATAATGGCCGGGATTGTTTCTTTAGCGCCAAATTCAGCTAATACTGCTACAGCCGTCTTGCGAACTATTGGGGCATTATCCTGTAATAATGCAGTTATCTGCGGGATTTCCTCCTTAGCGCTAAGTCTCAATAATGCCCAGGCAGTTGATTCGCGAACCTCCGGGTCATTATCCCGTAATAATCTGGTAATCTGAGGGATTACCTCTTTTGCGCCAAGTTGACCCAATGCTACAACAGCATAAAGGCGGATATTTGAGATACCATCCTGCAACAATTCGGTAATGGCCGGGATTGCTTCCTTAGCGCCAAGTATCCCTAATGCAAAAGCAGAGTCACCCCGGACATCCGGGTCATTATCCTGCAATAACTTGGTAATTTCGGGAATAGATTCTTTGGCGTCAAGCCGGGTCAAGGCATTAATAGCCGACAAACGGACCTTGAGGTCATTATCCTTTAATAATCCGATAATCGACGGGATTGCTTCTTTCATCCGCGGGCTTTCTTTGGATTTTGACCCCGCCAATGCCTCAATGGCCGATTGGCGGACATTTGCGTCAGTATCATTTAATAGCTTGATGATGTCCGGAATTAATTCGTCTCTTTGAAATCCTATCAATGCCCAGATAGCCGCCTTGCGAACCGCCGGGTTAGTATCCTTCAATAATGCGGTAATATCCGGGATGGCCTCCTCTTCAGCACTCAGTTTACTGAGAGCATTTGCCTGCTCCTGCGGGTACGGAACAACCGTGTTATTACTGCCGGGAATCGGCGCAGATGACTGTCCGGCAGGCGAAATTAGTTTTTTATTTAGAGGCGGCTGCGGTTTGATAGTCGTTTTCTGCGTCGTTTGTGCCGGGGATAACGTTTTTTGAGCGTTTGTTTCCTGTCCCGGATTGGTGACGGTCTGAGACGATTTATCCGGCGCCGCGGGTTTTTCCTTTGAGCAGCCGCCGATCATAGCCAGACTGATTAATAACAGGATTATCAGCTGTTTCATGAATAGACATCTATAATAAGAGAGGTGAAATGTCAATTTATTTAACCCCGCCATGCGGGATAAACTGCAATCTGCGTACTATTTTCTTAACCGGCGGTTGAGCTGTTTGGCCTTGTCCTTGAGAGCCTCTAAATCATCGAAACCGACGCCGGGCAGACGGCAGGAGTAGGCCGATTTGTTGTGCAGGAGCGGTTCGGCAGTTATTTGAGGCTGTTCTTTGGCCGCCTTGATGAAATCGGGAGTGCCCGGAACCGGGGCGTATTGGGCCATCTTGATTATCCCGCCGCTTTTATGGACGAACTCAATGCTTTGGTCCACTTCCTCAAGCATCTGGCCGGGCAGGCCCATCAGGACATAAACGCCGATATCAGCCGGCTTGAACCCGGCTTGATAGAGGTAATCCAGCGTCCGGGGCAGGTCGGCCGGAGCGGTCTTGCACGACGAATCTTCCTGACGGCTGACGCTCTCAAATCCGAGCCCGATGGTCTTGAATCCGGCCCGGTATAGTTTGCCAGCCAGCTGACGGTTTATCAAACTTATGTGCAATCCGTTGGGCGTATGGAAACGCGCCTTTTGGCTGAGCCCCCGGCTGATGATGCCGTCGATAATCGGTTCGATATGCTTCCGGCTGTCGAACAACAGGGCGTCATCGTAAAAGGCGATATCCTCGACTCCCAGGTCCGAGACATAATAATTTATTTCATCGATTACCTGACGGGGCTCCCTGCGTCTATAGCCGTTGTTAAGCTCTGAGCTGGCGCAGTATGAACAGCGGAACGGGCATCCGCGCGAAGTAATCATAGCCGCTGATTTTAATCCCGGATAAAGATGATATGCCGGATAGGATTCTGAATGTTTAGTACGGGATACGGTATTTATTCTAAGTTTACTGGCTAAATCCAGGACTTGTTCTTCACCCGGCCCGGTGATGACATAATCGGCCCTGGAGTTCCGGCGGGCGTGTTCGGCGCAGAGCGTGGCATATACCCCGCCCAAAGCTATTGGCGATTTGGGATAGGCTTCCCGGATAACAGCGATAGTTTCATACACGCCGGTGTACCAGTAGGTCATCATCGATGTGACCAGGACCAGGTCCGGCTCGATCGGCAATGCCTTGAGCCGTCCGGCCAATTCCGCTGGCGTGATGCCGTATCTTTTATACTTGCGCGGTATTTTGGAAAAGCAGGCCGGTTTGGCGATTTCCTGGCTCCGGAAATGGCCGCAGTTATACGGGCCGGGAGATTCCATGCCTTCGGCCAGGCAATCAATCAGGCTGATTGGGTAACCGTGCTGTTCCAGAAATCCGCCCAGATACAAAAGGCCGAGCGGCTTCATCCACAGGTCATAGGCGGTGAAGTCGTGTATCCAGGGATTGACCAGAAGAATCATAGATTTATGGTACGCAGACCTTCGGCGCAGAGCCCTACGGGCTACGCAGATTAATCTTTAAGGAATAAATTCTTGGTCTCCTGGGTTCCTTATTTAATTATATTCTATAAGGAGACCAGGAAAACAGGAGAAACTTCTTAGTCTCTTGGGTTCCTTATACCATCAGGTATATTTATTATGTTATACCTTAAGGTATTATAATATAAAAAGCGACTACTTGGCACCGCCTTGCTTTTCTTGCTCGGCAAGTTTGACATTAATCTCGTTAATTTTAGGTTCTATCTTAGATTTTAAATTAGGGTCAAGTTCAAGGGCTTTGAGCAAATCATCTTTTGCCTCTTTATAATCTTCTGTTTTATATTTAGCTCGACCTTGATTGAAGTAAGCATTAGCATATTTTGGGTCTATCTTTATTGCCTTGGTACAATCCTCTATGGAGCCTCTATAATCACCGTATTCATATTTAGCCGCGCCACGATTGCAATATGCCCAGGCAAATTCCGGGTCTATTTCTATTGCTTTGGTGCAGTCTTCTATGGCCCCATTATAATCACCTATTTTAATCTTAGCCACACTACGATTACTGTATGCCAGGGCAAGCTTTGGGTATATTTCTATGGCCTTGGTATAATCATCTATCGCTCCTATATAATCCTTTAATTCATTCTTCGCCCAACCACGATTATTGTATGCCATGATAAGTTTCGGGTCTATTTCTATAGCTTTGGTGGAATCCTCTATCGCCCCCTTATAATCGCTTATTTTCTCTTTAGCCCAACCACGCTCATAGTATGCTAGGGCAAGTTTTGGGTCTATTTCTATGGCCTTGGTATAATCATCTATCGCTCCTATATAATCCTTTAATTCATCCTTAGCCCAACCACGATTGAAGTATGCAATTACATCTTTCGGGTCTATTCCTATTGCCTTGGAACAATCCTCTATGGAGCCTTTATAATCGCCTAATACCCCTTTAGCCGCAGCACGATTTATGTATGCTTGGGCAAGTTCTGGGTTTACCTCTATGGCTATGGTTAAATCCTCTATGGCCCCTTTATAATTACCTGTATTATATTTAGCCAAGCCACTATTGTAATATGTTTTGGTATAATCCGCTATAGCCACTCGGGCGCGGGACGGATAATTACTACCACGCCACTTTAAGAATGGTTTTATATCTTCCATTACTTTTGACGGCACTTTATCCTTGGCGCCTAATTCTATCAGGACTATTGCCGTAATACCACGGACTCTATTGTCCTTATCATCTAAAAGTTTAACTAATTCAGGGATAGTTTGGCTGGCACCAAGTTTACCCAATACCCTAACAACCGACTGACGGACCTCTGCGTTATTATCCTGCAATAGTTTTATAATATCAGGGATAGCATCTTTAGCGTCAAGCCACGCTAATTTTTCAACAGCCGACCAGCGAACCGATGGAACATTATCCTGTAATAGTTTGATACATTCTTTTTTCTCCTTTTCACGATAATCCCAATCCCGTTGGGCTATTAATTCTTTTATCTTTTGTTGGCGTGATTCATCCGGGCGTAAAACGCTAAAGATGCCGGCCCCGAGCACAACCAAAATAGTTAAATCGATGCTGATGCGCAGGAATAAATTCATACCTTTAATCTCGTTACACTCGAAGTACCCCTAATAATTTTCTTGGTTTCCTGGTCTCCTTATCGAAATTGTTAGCGGTTTCTTTTTATGACAAATACCCATAAAGGCGGAACGAACATTATCAGTACTAATGCTGCAGCCAACCCGATGTTTACCGGCTGGCTGAGGATGGCGTATGCGCTGTCGATATTGGGCCGGGTCAGCTGCCAAACCTGGGGCAGACTGTCCATTGTTATCAACCTGAAATAGAAGAATATTATCAGGCTCATCACCCTGAGGAATCGCCATTGCTCCAAGTGTTTGGTTATCTGGGCCCAGCTGAAACTGCCGTTGGCCGGGATATCGGCGGGGAACAGGCGCGGGATGATACGCGGCACTTTTTGGCAGTAGGCGTCGTAATCAGCCCCGAACCGCTGGCTCAGGAATGTTTCCTCCTTGCGGATGCGCCAGTTGATGACGCCCAGATAGAAAATAACCATATAAGCAACGGTGATATAAATATTGAGCGAAATGATGCACAGCCCGGCATCGAGCAGGATATTGGCAAAGTAAAACGGGTTGCGGACAAATCGGTACGGCCCGGCGGTGATGAGCTGTTCCTGCTTGACCAGGTAACCGGACGAGATGAAGTGGATGACCTGGCCGACGAATATGAGCGCCCCGCCGATTACCAACGAAGTGATGTTGGGATAGGACCAGACCAGCAGGGACAGGATGAATAACTTGCGGACATTGGTCCGGAGTTTCAGTTTCATATCTATTTAATATCGTCCGACGGCCGGTAGTTCTTGCGGCTGAATATCCAAAGCCGCCTGACCCGCCAGAACCATCTCATAAATTTCTTGTCTTGGGCAGTCATCTTTTCAGGGAAATAGCGGTTCTTGAATTTGAGCAGGCTGGCCCGGTCAATCAGGCAGAGATAATTAAAAATCTGCTTGAAGCCGAAGGCGCGCCGGCGGAAATACAGGGCGTTGGCAAAATCTATCAGGTAAGGCTTCATATCCGGCCCGACCAGGATATTGCGCTTCTGGGCCAGGTCGAGATGGACCACGCCTTTGGCGTGGATGGCCGAGATAACCGCCTCAATCCTGGGTATTATTTCATAGTTTTGGCGGGACTTAATCCACTGACCCAGCGGTTCGCCTTGGATATGTTCGGTTATCAGGCCGGCCTCGGTTCGGTCAATCAGGGCCGGGATGCCGCTGACGCCCCGGAGATGCTTCATCACGGCGATTTCGTTGCCGACAAGGGTATTACCCCAGACGGTCCGGGTCAGCCCGGAGCATTCGGAATAATCCTTGAGCACAGCTTTTTGGCCCCGGTAGTCGATTATCTTCACCACCGGGGTGAACGGGGTTGATTTCTTTATGACTTCAATGATTTTGTATTCCATTATTTTATGATATCCAAAGCCTGCCGACAATCAAAGCCGTTCCGATAAGCACCGCGATGCCCACCTGTATCTCCTGGTTGCCCCGGAACACGGACCACTGCCACGGCTTTAGGGTCCTTTTTTCATACGGCGTCAGGCGGCGGGGTATGTAATCGGGCACATTTTTATCGTAATCGGCGTAATCCTGGCCGAACTTCTCAAGAAGGCGGGTCTTTTCGATGCGGTTCTTGGCCGGCACATATTGGAACAGGAACGCGGCCAACTCGACAGCCAGTATGTAATAGATATAAGGATTGATGGCCAGGATATTGCAGCCGAGCATAATGATGAAGGTTCCGGCGTACATGGGGTTCTTGATGTAGGCGTAAGGGCCGCTGGTGGTAAGCGACTTGTTCTTTTCCAGGTGGCCGGTGGCCCAGATGCGGACAATTTCGCCGACGGCTACCAGCGCCAAGCCGCTAATCAAGAACGGCAGGTAATCCCAGCCGCTTTTGGTCTTAGGCAATCCGGGTTCGGCAAACCAGACCAGCACCCCGAATATGGCCAGGACAGACAGGAATCTGAGATTAATCTTCTGAATACGCTTTTTTACGCTTGACATATAGACTCCCTGTTATTTCTAATATTTTCGTCATTTCTTCCGGGCCACCATAAGAAATTGATATCCGAATAATCCTGGGAAGTAGAACTGGCATACTTTAGAAACCCCACTCCAGAGTTTATTGAGCATTTTCAACCATGTGGGTAATCTAACTTTTACGCGGGAACGGATTACGTTGTAACCGCTCTGTTCTAAAAGATTAACCGCACTATCATAGGTAAAGAAACGAAGATGGCCGTCATCCAGTATGCCCGTTTTCTTGTAATCCCATTTACCCCGGAGCAATTTCCACCTGATGCGCCAGTGCGCGATGTTCGGGATAGAAACTAATAAAATTCCTCCTGTCTTAAGGCAGCGGCTGAGTTTATCGAGAGCATCTTTCGGCGAAATCAGGTGTTCTAATATATCCGCGCCGATAATTACATCAAAGAAGCCATCCTGCCACGGCAGATTTATTGTTTCAATATTCCCGATGATAACTTCGGTTAATTTCTGTCTGGCTGTTTGAGCCGATTCATCAGCTATTTCAATACCATAAACTTTGTGACTCTTTTTCTGTAACGCTTTGCCAAGGTCGCCATATGAGCATCCCACATCCAGTATATTCAAATGCTCTCTCTGAATCTCCTGGAGTATATATTGATAAATCGGGTCCTGGATGGAGTTTCTCTGATAGCCAATACTTTTCTTATTATAAAAATCCTGTAGAGCATCCATATTTACGAATTAAGGCCATTTTTAAAGAAATATCTTAACAGCGCCAAATAATCTGACAAGCTGATGCGTCCGGGCGTATTTGTCAGAGTATTGCGTAAAGCCCTTATTAACTTCCAGCACAGGCGCAAGGCGTAAACAATTTTTTGCTGCTTATTGGCATATTTCTTTACAACCGTTATCTGATTTTTCAATCTTCTAAAACTGCTGGTTACTGATAGAGCCTTATCGTTCTTTCGGCGACTGGCGCCACGTTCATGCAAAACAACCGCCGTAGGAACGTATTTTGCCTTCCAGTCCCTTTTATAGGCACGCCAGGAAAGTTCAGCATCTTCATAATACATTACCAAACGTTCGTCAAATAAACCGATGTCTTCCAGCATTGTCCGGCGATATAAACATGCTGCTGCGCAAGCACCTAAAACATCCACTTTTGTATCATATTGACCGCTATCAATCTCGTTATGGCCGCGGTCAACTATTTTACCCCATTTATCAAAGATATGACCAGTAGAGTCAATAATACGCTGATTCCCCATTTTCATCAGTTTAGCCGCGACGATACCTATCCGCGGGTCAGTGTCAGTTATTTTTACCATTTCGCTCAGCCAATTTTTATCCGCGATAGTGTCATTATTTAATAGTGCGATATAAGATATCTCTTTGTTTTTCAATGCCTGCTGTATCCCGATATTATTGCCACTCGCAAAAAACTTATTCTCTTTCAGTGCAATAATTCTTACCTTCGGCCAATAATTATTGATATAGTCAATAGTCCCATCGGTTGAGCCGTTATCCACAACCATTATCTCATAATTCGGATAAGATTGCTCCGATATTGCCGGTAAACATTTCTCAAGATGTTTCTTGCCATTCCAATTAATAATTATAACACAGACTTTTTCCATATTCTTAAATATATACTATCATTTAACGGAAGAAATCTGTTTAAATATTGCCAGTAATTTTGGCGCATTGGCATTTATGGAATATCCCGCTTCCACGGTGGCCCGTCCGGCCATGCCTATTTGCTTGCGCAGGGCCGCGTCTTTTACCAGCCGGCTGAGCTTATCAACCCATTCATTGTCATCAGCGGCCAGGAAGCCGTTTACGCCGTCTTTGACGATTTCGTTATGCACCCCGACCGGAGAGGCGACACTGGGGATGCCGGCGGCCATGCATTGCAGTAATTTGGTCCCGCATTTGCCACGCGACCAGGGGTCATCCGGCAACGGCGCCAGACCGATATCAAAACTCAGGATATCCTGAACCTCTTCCGGGTCGCTCCATTGCTTTTTTATTATCGGCATTCGGCCATTATCGAAGAAATCATTGCAGACTATTTTCAGGACGGTATTGCCTGATTGTTCGTGGACACGGTCAAGGACCGGCTGCAATTTCTTCAGGAAAACCAGCGATTTGCCGCCGCCTATCCATCCCAGCGTCACGGTTTCAGTATCAACCCCTTCTTTCTGGGGGTATCGTTTGGTCTCTATACAAGTCGGGACGACCCATATTTTGGCGTTATGCGGCGCAGCCAGAGACTTAAGATAATCGTTCCCGGCGATAACCCCGTTCACGTTGCTGACGGTGTCCATAAAATGTTTCATCCGGACAGGCGAATCGGGCGAATCGTGCCGGGAACTGTTGAACATGACCGCATCGTCGAAATCATATATCAGGCGGCTCTGTTCCCGGAGCTGTTTCAGCCAGAATGGCTTAGCCCGTTTTTTCTGGATGAAGATGATATCGTATTGTTTGGCCTGCCGGGCGGTCTGCCACCAGCTCCAGACGGATTCCGGCGCGGTCATTACATCTGACTGGACGCCGTGCTCGTTCAAATAATTCAGATACTGGGCGACCCGGTAACGCGGCGCCGGATGATTTTTGTCCCGGACCAAGAAAAGTATTTTCATAATATAATTGTTCTTTCGTTGACGGCGATTAGCCGCCGGAACTATTTTTTCCATCCGGGAAACGGTATTCCAGCGCATTAAACGGCGGAGTAAAATCGCCTTTTTGTGTCATCTGGCCGGCGCTGAATATGACATACTGGTCCCAGCGGTATCGCGTCCAGCGAGCTTGCTCAGCGGCAACCGGCGATAACCCGAAAAATAACGTAAGGTATTTATCCGCATTTTGCGGATTTCGTTCGGAAAACATCAGCGCGTATTTTGGTTCCTGGTACGAAACGCCTGAGATATCGAATGTGCTATTTCTGATTTTTATCTTATCGGGAACCGCGGACAGCATTGCCAGCAGTTTTCCCGTAATCCCGTTGATATTAGGATCGCCCAGAAGCAGGATGGAATTCTGTTTCATATCTGATTCCGTTACATCCTTGTCCGCCTTTATCACAGTCTGCCTGGTCGAGGCTACGCGTTCGGCTATTTTCTGGTATAAAATATTCTCATCCGGCGCGCCTTTGGACGGATAAACAATCAGCAGGCGCTGGTCCGAAAGAACCATCCCCAAGCAGGGTGCAAGTTCATTACGGCTGAATTTGCGGAATATATTGTATTCCGGATCAAGCACAAAGGATATGACTTTAGTCGCTCCTTTTGGCGCCGGCAAGGTCGTTCTCTGCGTCAACCCCATAATATCCAAAGTATAGTCAATCTGCCCCTGGTCAGTTGTTAAAACGAACTGGACAGGGAACCTGTACGGCTCTTTGGATGATTGTTTTATGGCAAAAGATACCTGTTGCGAACCATCCAATCCGTTGGATAAAGTGACATCTTCGATGGAAATAATCGGCCCGCCCGTCCGTTCCAGCCATTGCGAAAAGAACAGATTGAAGTCTCCCGATTTTTTACCGGCCGACTTTTCAAATGCCGCCTGGAAATCACGCCATGAAGCCTTGCTGGCGCCATGTTCTTTAATAATCATACGCAGGGCATTGAAGAATGTCTCGTCGCCCATCATTCGGCGCATCATATGGAATATCATTGACGCTTTGCCGTAGCCGATTTCGCTGTCCTGCTCGCCCGTTTTGGATATGAACTTGCGGACGGGATAGTCATTGCCTTCATTGACGTAAGCCGAAAATCTGACGCCGGTATTGCGGCGGTAGTTGATGGCGTCCTGTTTGGTTTTTTTAAGCTCGAGATAATAGTAGTTGGAGCAATACGAAGTCAGTCCTTCGCACCAATTACCGTCGCTTTCATCGACATTGACATAATTTCCCCACCAGCAGTGCATAATCTCGTGCCCCAATCCGCTTTCATTGGCATGCCGGCCGCTCATAATCACGTCCTTGCCGAGCAAAGTATACGAAGGCATGCCGTAACCGGTGGTAAAAAAGTTTTCCACCACGGAGAAAGATTTAAACGGATAAGGCGTCAACGCCTGGGAAAATAAAGTAATGAACTCCTTGGCCGCATCAATATGCATCTGGGCGAATTGCTGCGATTCCTTGGAAAAATAAGTGGCAATCCTGACGCCGTTAAGGTTCTCCGCGGTAACGATATACTGTCCGGCCACCAAGCTGTAAGAATCGAAAGGAATCCGGCTGGTCCAGATGGTTTTAATCTTATCTTTTTGTTCTCCTATTTCACTGCGTTCTTTGAGCTCATCCTGTCCGACCACTTCCCAGCCGCCGGGCGTAATGACGGAAACTTCAAACAGCATCATCGGAGTGAGTTCTGTGCGCGGGTACCAGCCCGTGCCGTTGTGCAGATATACGCCTTTTTCGCTGATAATACCGGAGGTCAAACCGCCCCGGATAAAGTTAATTGACTGCTCATTCTGAACTTCGTCATATATTTTGCCTTGATAAACGCACTCAATTGATTTTATATCGGCTGTAATATTAAATGTATAAACAGTCAGCTGGCCCGGCGATGCGAAGACGTTAAATTTTATCTTCGATGGTTTGCCTGCACTGATTACTGAAAGCGATTCCAGGGTTATCTGCGGGTGTAAAGCAAAATAAACCGGCGTAACAGGTGAAATGTCTTTCGGTATTTCCACGGCCATTATATCCCGGCCCTTAATGGAGTGCCCGGACGGATCCAGCTCTACTTCAAGAGTATGCTTTTTGATGTCCAGGGCCAGGGCTATCGGCAGAGTTTCAGATGATGCCTTTTGTGCGGATTCGGTTTCTTTTTTATTTTGTATGGATTCAGGTTTCTTTCCATTAGCCGCACAGCTGACAACCAACATAAAGGATGCCAAGATTATGATAATATTTAATTTGCTGAACATATTTTTATTTTTCTTTCTGCCGTATCTTCTGCTATATCCTGGTAGAAATAGGTTATTTATCCAAAGACGGCATCCATAGGTACATAAACCTGCTGGTGCTATCCTTCAAAATAAAACTGGTCAGCATGGATATTTCATTGGCCGGTGATTCAAGCCGGAATGCGGTTTCAAAAACGCCTTTTCTTTTCTGATATTGGATAACCTTGGCTTCGGTTATCTTGGACATTTCTTTGGCCTTAGCAAAAGCATCAGACATATAACCGGTGGCGTCAACCAACTTAGAATCAAGGGCCTGTTCTCCGGTTAACACCCGCCCGTCGGCTATCCGGGCCAATTCTTCGCGGCTAAGCGCATTTTTCCTGTTTTCATACACAATATCAATGAACCTTTTATACATCCGGTCAATTATGTTCTGCATAAACTCCTTTTCCGGCGGCGTCATCTTGCGGAAAGGCGACCCGATGTCCTTGGCCTGGCCGGATTTAACAACCACCGTCTCCACGCCGATCTTGCCCAGCAAGTCTTCTATGGTAATAAATACGGAAATAACGCCGATACTGCCTACTATTGACGTTGGGTGCGCAATCAGGTAATCAGCGGTCATGGCCACATAATAACCGCCTGAAGCGGCCGTATCCTTCATCAGGGCAATAACCGGCCGTTGCGGAAATCTGGCTTTGTATTCCTTCAGTGTTTTATGGATAATGTCGCTGGCGGTAACGCCGCCGCCCGGGCTGTCAATCTCAAGGATAATCGCTTTTATATTATTGTCCTTTTCTGATTTCATCAGGAGTTCCTTGATTTTATCCGGAGTAACCACAGCCTGGCTGGTAAACATCGAGTAGTTTTCCGAACCCACTATCAATCCGGTTACAGGAATTACCAGGATTTTATTCGAGCTTGCTTCGTTACCGCAGACAAAATGCTCTTCAAACTCCTCTTTAGGTTTGAGGTCCATAGAAAAAACCGTACAGCCGGAAAACAACAAGCTCCCCGCCAGAAACAAGACAAATATTTTAATATTCATAGTATTTTATCTCTCGATTAATGTGATTACGAGTTTGTATGCTAAAAGATAAGGCGAGAATGTCAATAAAATCTGTTGACACAAGAAATATCATATGCTAATATGCTGTTTTGTTTAGTTGCTATAATTGATTGTCTCCTTCAAATTCCTATGTGCGGTGTTCTTGGCATCTGCGGGTGTCCTAACGTAGTTCATAACCTTTACCAGGGGCTGGGAGCGCTCCAGCACCGCGGACAGGACGCGGCCGGCATCGTCACCTACGACAACCAGTTCCACATCAAGAAGGGTGATGGCCTGGTGCAAGGTGTCTTTAATCCAAAAAACATGTCCCGGCTGACCGGAGCCACCGGTTTGGCCCATGTCCGTTACCCGACAGTCGGATCCGGCTCGGCCGAAGACGCTCAGCCGCTCTATGTTAATACGCCTTTCGGCATTACCATGGCTCATAATGGCAATGTCACAAATTATTTCGAACTTAAGGAAGAGCTGTTTAATAAAAGTTTCCGGCATCTCAATTCCGGCTGCGACCTTGAAGTAATTCTAAACGTATTCGCTGAGGAGCTAGCCCAGCAGAACCTGCATAAATTCAACCCGGAAATGGTTTTCAAGGCCATCCAGGGCGTATTTAAACAAGTTCAGGGAAGTTATTCGGTTGTTGGTATTATTGCCGGCAAGGGCATGTTCGCTTTTCGCGATCCGCACGGCATAAAACCTCTGATTTTCGGAAGAAAAGGCGACAGCTACATATTTTCTTCTGAAAGCGTACCCCTTGACATTTTAGGATACAAAGTTGAACGCGATGTCCAGCCGGGGGAAGCAATATTTATAAGCGAACAGGAAGCGTTCTTTAAAGCCGACCGTCAGTTTTTCAGCAAGCGTCTCGTTAAGGAAAAACACACGCCTTGTATATTTGAATGGGTCTATTTTGCCCGGCCTGATTCGGTTATGGACGGTATAAGCATATATGAAGCCAGGTTAAGGCTGGGCCAAGAGCTTTCCAAAGAATTCAAAAAATCGGGATTGAAAGCCGACGTGGTTGTTCCGGTGCCTGATAGCTCTAAACCGGCGGCTTCCAGTATGGCAACAGAATTAAATCTGCCTTATCGGGAAGGTCTCGTAAAAAACCGCTACATCGGGCGGACATTCATTATGCCTCTTCAAGAAGCGCGCGAGGTATCGGTCCGGCAAAAACTTAATCCGGTCAAGAGTGAAATCAAGGGCAAGAAGATATTGCTGGTCGATGATAGCATCGTTCGAGGCACGACATCACGGGAAATTATCGAACTAGTCCGTGAAGCCGGCGCTAAAGCGATCTATTTTGCGGTCACATGCCCGCCTTTAATATACCCCTGCGTTTATGGGATAGACATGCAAACCAAACAGGAATTCATCGCCCGCAATAAAACGGTTAAAGCCATCACCAAAGAAATAATGTCGGATGAACTTATTTACCAAACACTGCCCGGACTTATCCGGGCTGTTGATCCAAACCATAAATTCTGCACGGCTTGTTTCTCGGGCATTTATCCAACCAAGGTCTCGGAACGGATGTTCAAACAGATAGAAGAAGACCGGATGTGCCTGGCAAAATGCTGATACGACCTGTCTTTGTCTTAAAGAACGCAAAAATATTGTTTGTGTTAATTCGTGGTAATCTTTAGTTAGGAATGCCGGGAGCGAGACTCGAACTCGCACGCTTTTCAGCATACGCCCCTCAAACGTATGTGTCTGCCAATTCCACCATCCCGGCGTAAAAAGTAACAGGATTTAACGGATTTGCCGGATAAAATCAAGAAAAACATCATTTGATGATAAACCGCTACTATTCCTTTAGCGCTTATTTGAAAGATAAATTCCCCGGGCTTAGGGTTTATAAAATACCTCTGGATGCCGGGTTTTCCTGCCCTCACCGGTCCGGCCCAAATAGAATCGGCGGGTGTATTTACTGCGAAAATCGTTCTTTCAGCCCGAATGCCCGTCTTGACCCGCGTCCATCCGTAGCCGAACAAATTCGGATAGGCATGGATTTCTACCGGCGCAAATATAAGGCTGACAAGTTCATCGCCTACTTCCAGGCATACAGCAATACACTGGGTTCGACGGAACTGCTCAAGCAAAGATATGACGAGGCATTAGCGCATCCGGATATTGTCGGGCTTTCCATCGGGACCAGGCCCGACTGCATCTCAGACGAGGCAATAGAACTTATCGCTTCTTACACTGATAACTATCTTACCTGGATAGAATATGGTTTGCAATCAGCCAATGATAATACCCTGAAATTTATCAACCGCGGGCATAATTATGCCGATTTTGAGTCGGCCGTAAAGCGAACACAGAATAAAAATATCCTTATCGGCGCGCACCTTATTATCGGCCTACCCGGCGAAACAGAAAAAGACATCATTAATTCCGCCTGCAAAGTAGCCGAACTCGGGATTAACAGCGTCAAATTACACCACCTTTATGTTGCCAAAAATACCGAACTTGCTAAATTATATGGCTCGGGCAAGGTGCAAATAATGCCCTTAACCCAGTACATTTCGTTGGTATGCGATGTGCTGGAAATTCTGCCGCCCAAAACAATAATCCAACGATTGACCGGAGAATTGAGCGGAGAATACCTGATTGCGCCCAAATGGAACGTAAGCAAAGGGGAAATTATCGGGATGATAGAAAAAGAGCTGGTAAGAAGAAATTCGCATCAAGGCTGTAAATACAAACCAAATCCGAAATAGTAAATTCAGCAAATGAGCAGCAATAACGTTATTTCTGTCCGCGGCGCACGTGAGCACAATCTCAAAAACATTAGCATCGATATCCCCCGCGATAAAATGACTGTTATCACCGGCGTATCCGGTTCGGGAAAATCATCTTTGGCCTTTGATACCATATATGCCGAAGGCCAGCGCCGTTATATCGAAAGCCTCTCGGCTTATGCCCGGCAGTTCCTGGAGCAGATGGAAAAACCTGAAGTAGAATCAATCGAGGGCTTGCCGCCGACCATTTCCATCGAACAACGATCCGGAGTGGGCACACCTCGTTCCATAGTGGCAACCACTACCGAAATTTATGATTATCTTAGGGTCCTTTTTGCCCGCTGCGGACTGGCTCATTGCTATAAATGCAACCGCCTGATTACCCGGCAGTCGGCACAGCAGATTATCCAGCAGATTAGGACCTTACCGGCCGGGTCGCACATCGCCATTCTGGCGCCGATTATCCGGGGGAAAAAAGGCGAGTCAAAAGAAGTCTTTGGCCAGGTCCGGCGCGAAGGATTCATCCGGCTCAGAGTAGACGGCAAAATATTGGAACTCGGCACCCGCAAACTCTATCCTAAATTAGACAAGAACAAAAAACACAATATTGATATTGTGGTGGACCGCTTGATACTCGATGGAGATATCAAAACACGGCTGTCTGATTCGGTTGAAATGGCGTTGAGACTGGGCGACGGGCTGATTATTATCAATGCAGGCCAAGGCAGGGATTCAAAAGACAGCGTTTTCAGCGAGCATTACGCCTGCGTCGAATGCGGTATTTCCCTTTCGGAGCTTAGTCCGCGCATGTTTTCATTCAACAGCCCTTACGGCGCCTGTCCAACCTGCAATGGGTTAGGCACGCGCATGGAATTGGACGCCAATCTGATTGTCCAGGATGAATCATTAACTCTGGCTAACGGCGCCATAGATGCCTGGCGCAAGTCCGGCAAGCGGATGGCCATCTACTACCATCAGATTCTGCGTGATTTTGCCCATACTTTTGATGTAGACCTGGATACGCCTTTTTATAAACTGCCCGAGGAAAAACGAAAGTTATTATTGTTTGGAACTTCACCGGCTGAAGAACAGAAATACCGCCGTCATTTTACCGGAGTAATTCCGGATCTGGAAAAAAGATTCCATAAAACCACCAGCGAGTATGTCAAGAAAAGAATTCACCAGTACATGAGCGAGCTATCCTGTCCCACCTGCAAAGGCAGCCGCCTGAAAAAAGAGGTCCTGGCAGTGCGAGTGGGCGGGAAGAGCATCTATGAAATTATCCGGATGAACGTGGAAGAATCGCTGAATTTCTTCAATAAACTTGTTTTGACTAATGAACAAATGTTTATCGCGGCGCCTCTCTTAAAAGAAATTAAAAGTCGTCTTTCTTTTTTATTAGATGTAGGCCTGTCGTACCTGACTCTGGACAGGCGAAGCCTGACCTTGGCAGGCGGCGAATCCCAACGCATAAGGTTGGCCTCACAAGTCGGTTCAGGATTGGTCGGCGTATGCTACGTTCTGGATGAGCCAACCATCGGTTTGCACCAGCGCGATAACCAAAAACTGCTTAATACCTTAAAGAAACTCCGCAATATCGGGAATACTGTGATCGTCGTAGAGCACGATGAAGAAACCATACATTCTGCTGATTACCTCATTGATATTGGCCCGGGCGCCGGACGCAAGGGCGGGGAAATAGTGCTGGCCGCCAAGCTCGAAGACGCGCTCAAGGACGAAAAATCATTGACCATTAAATACCTGACTGGCAAATTAAGGATAGAATTACCGCAAAAAAGACGTCCGTTGGAAGACCGGCTCTGGCTTGAGATTGAAGGCGCTTCAGAACATAACCTCAAGAATATAAATGTCCATTTCCCGCTCGGTTGTTTCTGTTGTGTAACAGGAGTTTCCGGCTCTGGCAAGTCGACTATTGTCGAAGATGTCCTTTACCGTGGGCTTATGCGCCAAATCTACAAAAGCCGCATCAGCACCGGCAAATTCAAGGAAATCACCGGCAGCAAGAACCTGGACAAAGTTATTATAATCGACCAGTCGCCTATCGGGAAAACACCCCGTTCAAACCCGGCTACCTATACCAGCGTGTTCGACGAAATACGCGACGTGTTCGCCGCAACCAAAGAAGCCCGGATGCGCGGCTACCAGTCATCCCGTTTCAGTTTCAATCTCAAGGGCGGACGGTGCGAGCCTTGCCAGGGTCAGGGCACCAAACTCATTGAAATGCATTTCTTACCCGATGTTTACGTGACCTGCGATGAATGCAAAGGGAAGCGTTACAATCGGGAAACTCTTGAAGTAACTTACAGAGGCAAAAATATCGCCGACGTGCTCGACATGGAATGTTCCGCCGCGCTGGAGTTCTTTCAGAATTTCCCAAAAATAATCAGGATGCTCAAGATTCTGGACGATGTCGGGTTAGGCTACGTTACTCTGGGACAGCCAAGCACTACGCTTTCAGGCGGCGAAGCTCAGCGTATCAAGCTGGCCGCCGAACTGGGAAAGCTTTCCACCGGCAGCACCCTTTACATACTGGATGAACCGACTACCGGACTTCATTTCTCTGATATCTACAAGCTTATTAACGTTCTTAACCGATTGGTGGATATGGGCAATACCGTTATTATGATTGAGCACAATATGGATGTCATCAAAATGGCCGATTACATTCTCGACCTCGGCCCGGAGGGCGGTAATGAAGGCGGCTACGTGGTGGCCGAAGGCTCGCCCGAAGAAATCATCAAAGTAGAAAAATCATACACCGGCCGGGTATTAAAAAAATACCTGGCAAATAACTCGGCTAAACCAAAATAACCGACAGCCATCCGCCTTTTACCATCAGGTTATAGATGTTTTCTTGACAGTATCATAAATGATTTATATACATAAATGGCTATGAAAAGATTGCTTACGGTTCTGTTTCTGGTGTTGTTTAGCGGATTGCCGGTTGCCTGGTCAGCCCCGGATAACACTCCGTCTAGCCCGACCAATACATCAGGCATTCAACAGTTGGTTTATGTCATTCCCATAAAAGGCCCGATTATGGACTGGGGGATGAACTATTTCGTCAGGCGCTCGGTGGAAGCCGCCAAATCAAATAACGCCGCGCTTATTATATTTGACATTGACACTCCCGGCGGGCGGGTGGATATCAGCATTGAATTATGCGATATCATTGAGAAAGCGGCGCCCATCCCGACCGTGGCTTATGTCAACAAATGGGCCGTATCTGCCGGCTCGCTCATCTCCATTGCGGCTGATAAAATAGTGATGAAAGACGGCGCCATAATCGGCTCGGCCGAGGTGGTCGGTGCGCCGGTAGGCCATGAAGAAAAATACGCTTCCGTGTTCAGGTCCGAGTTCAAGGCCCGCGCCCAGAAAAAGGGCTATCCATATAACCTGATGATGGCTATGGTCGACAAGGATATGGAGGTTTATGAGGTGAAGGTCGACGGCAAACGCGACTTCCTGACCCGCGATGAGATAAAAAACCTGGCCCTGCAGGGCAAAGATGTGGTCGAAGTCGGGCTGGTCATCGCCAAAGGCAAACTTCTCAACCTGACGGCCCGCGATGCCTTGAACTACGGTCTGGCCACGGCTATCAAGGATAACCGCGATGAAATCCCGTCGCTTTTTGATATCAAATCATTTAAGATAACAGAGGCATTCCCAACCTGGTCGGAACATCTGGTTGCATTTTTATCCGACCAGACGGTTACGCTCATTCTCATCGCCGTCGGTTTAATAGCCGGCTATTCGGCATTCCAGGTGCCGGGAACAGGCCTGATGGAAATTATTGCCGTCCTCTGCTTTGTCATAATATTTTTCAGCCAGTACCTGGTCGGCCTGGCGCAGGTGACCGAAATCCTGCTCTTTGTGCTCGGACTGGGATTAATCGGAGTGGAAATATTCTTGTTGCCCGGATTCGGTATTGCTGGCATCAGCGGGGTTATCCTTATATTCGTCAGCCTGATATTATCCATGCAAAACTTCACCATACCGGACATAGAAAAAGCCCCCTGGCAATGGGCCATACTCCAGCATAATTTTGTTGTGGTCGGCGCGGCGCTTATTATCTCAATTGTTACCTTGGTTATTATCGCCCGGTTCCTGCCTTCAATGCCTTTATTCAACCGGATGATTCTGCCCACGGCGCTGGCCACCCCGGCCGGGATTACCGTATCTGGAATAGACGCCGGCGCGCTGGTCGGCAATAAAGGAATTGCCTTGACAGCACTCAGGCCTTCAGGTAAGATACGGCTTGAAAACAGCGAACAAACCCTGGATGTCGTCACCGACGGCGACTTTATCAACAAGGACGAATCCGTCGTGGTTGACGCGGTCGAAGGAACCCGAATTATCGTAAAAAAGGTCTAAAATGAGTTTGGAATTGGTTATTTTTATCTACGCCATCGCGCTGGCAATATTGGTAGTTGAGGCCTTTTTGCCCAGCGGCGGCGTTTTGGCTGTGGTCGGAGGCATCGGCCTGGCCATCAGCCTCTATTACGCCTTTACCCAATACGGCCCGCTGATTGGCTCGATCCAATCGATTATCGCGGTTATCCTGATTCCGTTGGTCATCTATATAGGATTCAGGAAAATGACCTTAAAGAAGAACTTGGAAACATCCGACGGCTTTACGTCAGAAAAAATAGATTTAGTCCAGCTTCTTAACAAAGAAGGAATTGCTTATACGAATCTCCGGCCGTCCGGCATCGCCGTCATAGAAGGCAAAAAGATTGATGTCGTCACCGAAGGCGACATGATAGATAAAGATAAAGAGATTAAAGTAATAAAGGTTGAAGGTAACAGAGTTATTGTCAGAATAAAATCTTAAGAGGAGGTTTTTATGGAAATCGCAACTATCGGGATTGGCATAGGCTTGATTATCGCTCTGGTGATTTTGATAATCGTCTGGAAATTTTTCTTCCTCTGGCTTCAGGCCATGCTTTCCGGCGCGCCGGTCAAACTGACTGACTTAGTAGGCATGTGGTTCCGGAAAGTGGATTCAAACACTATAGTTATCAACCGCATTAATGCGGTCAAGGCCGGATTGGATATCCCCACCGACAAGCTCGAAGCCCATTACCTGGCCGGTGGTAACGTCACCAACGTAGTCCGGGCGCTGATTGCTGCCAATAAGGCGGGTATTGCCCTGCCTACCGAGCGGGCCATGGCCATAGACCTGGCCGGCCGGGACGTGCTCGGCGCAGTCCATACCAGCGTTCTGCCCAAAGTGATTGATTGCCCCAAGCAAACCGAAGGCACCCGCGCTACCATTGACGCCGTAGCCAAGGACGGCATCCAGCTTAGGGCCCGGGCCAGGGTTACCGTCCGAACTAATCTTGACCGCCTGGTCGGCGGCGCAACAGAAGAAACTATCATCGCCCGCGTTGGCGAAGGCATCGTTACCACCATCGGCTCGGCCGAGACTTATAAGCTGGTTCTGGCAAGCCCGGACAGTATTTCCAAGAAGGTTCTGGAAAAAGGGCTTGATGCTGGCTCGGCGTTTGAAATACTTTCTATTGATATTGCGGATGTAGATGTCGGCGATAACATCGGCGCCAAGCTACAGACTGACCAGGCCGCGGCTGACCTCAAGATTGCCCAGGCCAAAGCGGAAACCAGGCGCGCTATGGCGGTTGCCGCCGAGCAGGAAATGAAAGCCAAGACCCAGGAAATGAAAGCCAAGGTTGTCGAAGCCGAAGCCGAGGTTCCCAAGGCATTGGCCTACGCCTTCCGCGAAGGCAAATTCGGCGTGATGGATTATTACAACCTGCGTAATATACAGGCCGATACCGATATGCGCCATTCCATCGCCGAACCCAAACAACCCGATAAGGAAAATCCCGAAAAACACGGCCATTAATAACAGCATTATTAGCCGGCCTTTCCCGGGTAAAATGGAATGGCCGGCTTGATGATTAAAAGGTAAGACGTGCACATCAAACAAAGGTTCAAGCGCCTAATTCCATTATGCCTGTTTATCCTCTGCTTTATCCTGATTTACGCTGAACAGCTCAGCGCCGGGCAGGATATCCCCGGCCGTATTGATTCCCTGATTATCAAACACCGGCTGGCTAAATCGCATCTGGGCATTGAAATAGTTTCCTGGCCCGAGCGCCGGGTTGTCTATGAAAAAGATTCGGACTACCTGATGGCAATCGCTTCCAATATGAAGCTCATAACCACCGGCGTCGCCTTATGCAGGCTGGGTCCGGAATTCCAGTTCACAACTTCGCTTTATTATGACGGCGTTATCCAGAACGGCCTGCTCCAAGGAAACCTGATTGTTAAAAGCAACGGAGACCCCAATATCTCCGGCCGGTTTTACAATGACAACCCACTGGCGGTGTTCGAGCAGTGGCGCGACAAACTGGTCAAACTTGGCATTACCAACATCCGGGGAAATATCATCCTTGATGACAGCGTATTTGACCGGAATTATATCCATAACTCCTGGCCAAAAGACCAGCTCAACTGCTGGTATTGCGCCCCGGTTTCGGGCATCGCTTTCAACGATAATTGCATCAATATCAGCGTACGCTCAACCGAAAACCCGACCATAACCATTTCTCCGCTTACCAAATATGTTGGCATTATCAATAACAGTTACCTGGGCCGCAGGAACACCCTGACTTTCCATCGGATGCCCGGCACTAATGTTATTACCGCCAAAGGCGCCATCTCCAGGGATACTTTGTGCCATAAAGAATCGGTTCCGGTTGACAACCCGTCGCTCTTCTTCGGGACCGTGCTGGCTGAAACCATCGCCAAAAAGATAGGGTTTACCGGGAAGGTCGTTTTGACCGAACGCGCCTATGATGTCAAAACCGACCGGCTCACCGAAATATGCCGTGTCAGCACCGACCTCAAGAAAACCATCACCGTAACCAACCAGCGCAGCCAGAACTTCTATGCCGAGCAAATCCTCAAACTGCTGGGCTGCCAGTTTAAAGGCAAAGGCACCTTTGATACCGGCGCCGCTGTGGTTAGCGAATTCCTGTCCGACCGGCTCCAAATCCCTGTTGGTTCTTACCTTATTTCCGATGGCTCCGGCCTTTCCCGGGGCAACTGGCTTTCGCCCGGACAGATGGTCGAATTCCTCAGCTATATGGCTAGCCACAAATATTTCCCGGACTACAAAAACTCGCTCAACAACCGCGCCTGGCAAGAGGCCGGCAACAGCAAGAAAAAGTCCCGTATCTGGGCAAAAACCGGCAGTATCGCTAACGTCAAATGCCTGTCCGGCTACATCTGCAACGACAACGGCCAGCCCAGATATATTTTTTCCATACTGAATACCGGGTTGGAATATGCGGCTGACGGCCCCTACGGCGCTGTGGAATTCCAGAACGAGGTGGCCAAATTATTGGCTGAAACCGCTTATTAAAAGGAGAATATACCACGAAGACACGAAAATACAAAAGCACGAAATAGTTTTGATTTTTCGCTATTTAGTGATTTCGTGGTAAATTGTATGAGATACGAAGGAAACATCATCCGTCCGCCCAGCGAAGCAGACAGTTATTTGTTGCAGATAACCTACGGCTGTTCTCACAACAAATGCGCTTTCTGCGGCACCTATGACCAGAAATTCCGTGTCCGTCCGCTGGATGACGTCCTGACCGACATCGCCATGGCCGGAAAATATGTGCCCCATACCCGCCGGGTATTCCTGTGTGACGGTGACGCCATGCTCTTACCCAACAAGCAGCTCCTGAAAATTCTCAAGGCTCTGGCCATGGTCTTCCCGGAACTCCAGCGGGTCGGCATCTACGCCAACGCCCGTGACATCATCAAGAAAACCGATGCCGAGTTGTCCGAGCTGTCCGCGCATAAACTGACCATCGCCTATATCGGGCTGGAAAGCGGCAACGACGAGGTGCTCCGGCGCGTCAACAAAGGCGCCAGCGCCGCCCAGATGATAGAATCTGTCCGCAAGGCGCAGGCCAACGGCATCAAGATGTCCGTCATCGGCCTGATTGGGTTGGGCGGCAAGGAGCTCTCCAAACAGCACGCCTTGGATACGGCAAAGGCGGTCAACCTGATGAACCCGCGTTATTTCAGCCTGCTCACCCTGATGATAGTCACCGGCACGCCGCTGGCCGCGGATTACGAATCCGGTAAGTTCGAACTGCCCGAAGCCGAGGATATGGTTAAGGAAATCAGGTTGGTGGTGGAGAATATCGACAGCAACCAGACCATATTCCGTGCCAACCACGCATCGAATTACGCCCCGCTGGCCGGCACATTCAATAAAGATAAGGCCCGCCTGCTGGCCGAGATAGATAGCTACCTCAAAGGTGACAATAACTTTCGTCCGGAGTTTATGCGCGGGTTATAAAACTGACTTCAACAAATCTGTCCTTAGAGTCTTGGTATGATAATTGAGTAAATATATTTTGCTTTACACCGGGAATCAGTTTATTAAGATATGTATTAGTGCCCGTAGCTTCCGCCAGAGGCGGATCCGCCTTGGGCGGACAGTTGGATAGAGCGGCGGTTTCCTAATGCTAACAGACCATTCCCCGCAAACCCTTATATTACCTGCAAAATAAGACACCATAAGATTTTGACGCCGATTTTTGATTTCACAAGAGTTGACAAGATTACTTGGTATTCTATGCCTCGTTGGCACACTAATGGCACAAGAATCATTCCCATTGTTCGGGGTCTAATTGGGCCTACCTGGCTTAGTGCGCATAGGGTTTAGTATGAGTGAGTTCGTAAGAGTCACTATAGGGGGAGGGAGTCCCCCTTTTGAGGGGGCGGTTATTAGGGCGGGATGGGAGAATATACTTATATAACCCCTTGACATCTTCCTCTTAATTTAGTACTGTCTCATACTGTCAAAGTTGCTAAAATTGAACAATTAAACAAAAGTCTGCTATGGAAAATGAAACCAGAAGCACCAAGAGAGATAATCAGATAAAAACGCTAATAAAAAAAATTACATGATCCATTCCCAATTGGCACAATCGAAGAATTGGGGTCCCTCCGTGCTAAAGAAGTAATTCCTGATATTCTCAAATCATAAAGATATCTATGTGCGAGAACTATCCGTTTGTGCCATAGAGAAAATTCGGGAAGCAAATATTATTCCATGTCTTATTGAAACACTTCGAAATGCTGAGTCTGAAGAAGAAAGAGAAACAATAGCACGCACATTAGGAGAAATGGGTGTTTATGAAGCAATTCCTAATCTTATAAAAGCGCTTAATGATGATAGCTGGCTCGTCCGCAGGTTAGCTGCGTATGCCCTTGGAATACTTGGTGCGCGTGAAGCAATACCCCAATTAATTCGGATACTAAATGATGATATTGAAGATATTGATACGCGCAAAAAGGCAGCGCATGCATTAGGAAATTTAGGGGCAATTGAGGCGATTCCGCATTTAATAAAAGTTTTTAATAATGTTGACTCAAATATAAAATCAACTTTTCCATCATCAGATGAAAATGTAATGATGGGCAGTTCTAATATAAATTCATTACCATCTGAGTATGAACTTCATATATTGGGTTACCAAATGCTAAGTTTACGGTTTGTTACCGCTGAAGCCCTTGGGAAACTCGGGGCTACCCAAATAATTCCAGACCTTATTAAGTTACTTGACGGAAATGAATATGAACAACCTATCGCCTGTCTGGCCTTAGCAGACTTACGAGCCAGAGAAGCTATTCCCCAAATAATGAAAACAATAACTAAAAATGGTTCTGATGCCCATAGAATAGCGACAATTGCCTTGATAGAATTGGGAGAAATACCAACGGACCCGAAGAACACTATATTACTTATACAAAATGAGTTATTAAACCGTGGTCTCTACAATGAGGATATGAGAAATCATGCCATTAATGCGCTCAATACACTTAGAGCTTTTAGCGTGTAAAATACAGGGAATTTCTTCCTCTACGCTGTTTTAATCAGCTCCGACATTACTAACCGCTGGATTGCCTGCTAATGCTTTTTCGATCACCTGTTTCTTATAATACCCTTATGAATGGTTCCTCGGCGCAGGTTGAGCCATAGCAGACCTGGGCCGCGACCTTGTATCCGCCCTGGCAGGTGTTTGATATAGCACAGTCACGACAGGACTCCGGTAAGGTGTTCACCTTCAGCAGCATTGACAGAAAAACAAATAAATCTTACGATAACCCGGCGGAAACGGCTCTTTTACAATCGGGACGCAATGCAACAATTGAGTTTGAGCTGGTTAAATCTTTATTCTGAAATCTTAAATGCGCTGACATTGAACGTCGATCTTTTTTGTACAGTTATTTCTATTGACAATGATAAATAAATCTAGTAATAAATAATTCATGACATCATTGAGAATTAACAACAAAACTAGAATTAGGCTAACAAAACAAGATTTTATAGAAGTTGGTGCTAATTCACAGGGTTATAAAGAATACCAACACAAACAGACTGGCATGGTCTTTGTTTTCGTTCCCGCCGGAAAATTCCAGATGGGTTCTAATGAAGCTTATAGTGAAAAACCTATCCACGAGGTTGTCCTAAATAGTTTTCTTATCTCCAAATATGAGGTAACACAGGGCATCTATCAAAAGGTAATGGGGCTCAATCCGTCTGGTTTCAAGAAGGGAGATAATTATCCGGTAGAATATGTTTCATGGGGTGATTGTGATAAATTCTGTAAGAAAACTGGTTTGAGATTACCGACTGAGGCAGAGTGGGAATACGCCTGCCGGGCAGGGACGAGCACTAAATACTACTGGGGTGATAAGGAAAATGATAATTATATGTGGTTTAGTGAAGATTGGAAAATAGGACATCATCCGGTAGGCGAGAAGAAACCAAATGGTTTTGGGTTATGTGATATGAACGGGAATGTTTGGGAATGGTGTCAGGATTGGTATGATGATGGTTACTATAAAAATAGTCCTCAAGACAACCCCAAGGGACCGTTAGGTGGACAATATCGTGTGTTGCGCGGTGGGTCCTGGGGTGATAATGCGTCTGGATGTCGATCCTGCGTTCGGGGGTGGATAGAACCTGCGTTTTGCTACTACCACATCGGTTTTCGTTGTGCCTTAACGTTATAGTTTTGGGGAATAGATGAATCTCAAACAATGGTTGAATAGGGAGAAGTTATATATAACCTTATGGAACAAAATGAACAACATGAATTAATACTGATAAAAGAAAAGTTAAAAAAACTACTTATTGAGCGATTATCTCTTGAAGACATAAAACCCGAGGATATTAAAGATAACGAGATGCTATTTGGAGAAGGGCTTGGCCTTGATTCTTTAGATGCGGTTGAAATAGTTGTTATTCTGCAAAGAGATTTTTCGTTAGAAATTAAGAATCTAGACAAAAGGAAAGAAATATTCTATTCTGTAGATACACTTGCAAAGTATATCTATGAAAATAAACCTAAAACTGACAATTAAGCAGGCATTTCACGCGTTGTTTTACGGGGTGATTTGTTATTGCTTGCTCCACAAATCCTGAAAAACAAACCATTGGAAAGGATACTTCTCGGCATAATTCTCCAGTATTTGAGCAAACTCCTGGATATAACCGGTAAGTTCCTCGTGTTTTCTGCCTTTGGATTTGTAATGGGGCTCGATAACATTGGAAATATCCAGGATATATTTCTTCGGCGATACCCGGGTGGATAAGAGAATAGCTACCGGGCATTGAATCGCAGCCGCGATACTGAACGCGCCGAGAGGAAGGAATGCTTTTTCACCAAAAAGAGAAACTTCGGCGAGATTATGCTCGTAATTCCGGTCGCCCATAATTGAGACAATATCACCTTGATTAATAGCTTTGGTTATTTCAATTACACCACCGAGAAACTCTGCTGGGGAGATGATTTTTATCTTACTGCTTTCGCTTTGAATAGATAGCTCTTCTTTAACCGCAATATTATCTTCCGGCCTCATCAACAGATGGACAGTTTTGTCCAGCTTGCTCAATTTGAGCATGGCCACTTGCCAGTTACCGATATGGGCGGTTAGCAGAATGAATCCCTTTTGAGAAAGGCCGAGGATATTTTTTATTTTATCAAACCCATTAAGTTCAAAACTGAATTCTACATGTTCGGAGGCAGCACAATATCGGTCAATCAAGTTTTTGCCCTGATTGATGAATAGATTGAAAACGTACCACATTCTTTGAAAAACGTTATGATTTTTAAAACGTCTTTTTAAGTAAGCGGAATTCATAGAAACAGCAGCCCAGTCAAAAATCAAATAATATAGGCAAACAGGATAAAGTAATGCGTAAGCTCCTGGCAGGCCAAAAAATCGTAAGAATGTGCGAAAGAACCAAAATCCTAATTTAGACCCTCTTTTTTTTGTGATTGGTTTTTGAAGCGTCATATTTTATTTGTTTTTTACTATTTTGGCCAAGACATAAAAGAGAATGCCTATAATAATTGCGGCAATTGGAGCAACAATTAGAGATCCTAAAAGCCACTCAAGTAATCGTGACGAGAATTGGGTAAAAATTGTCCGAGAAGAAATATCAGTTAGCCAATGCCCATTCCTGATAAAATAACCGATTTCAATGCATAGAGCCGGAACGAAAGGTGGCATAAAAAAATGCTGCACGTTTACGGCAACAATTTTATTTAGATTGAGTCGCGTAGCAACATATAGAATTACTATTGTATGGACAAACAGTAATGGCAGAACAGCCAGGGAAGTTCCAACCATTGCAGCCATTGCTAATCCTTCGGGTGTGGTATTTTCGTGAAGGAGTCTTTTTAGCAACTTTACTGGATGCAGCAATGTTTTTAAATTGATTTTTGATTTAGTTTCTATTAATTTTTTATGTTTGAAAGGCAATAAACGCCTGAGAACCAGATTAGTATGCATAAGTGAAATTCTGAGATTGTCCTTAAAAGGTTTGAAGTGGGAGATACGATCCTGAGGTTTAGGATAAACTACACTAATTGGAACAGTTTTTAGCTGTAATCCCGCCCATGCGGCTTTAGCCAACACCTCAGTTTCGAAATCGAAATGAGAACCTTTAAAGTTAAGCTGATTTAAATATTTGACCGGGTAAGCCCGAAAACCACTCTGGCAATCTTCTATCTCCAGTCCGGTTTCCACACGCAACCAGAAATTAGCGAATTTTTTTCCGAAACGGCTTTTCCCGGGAACATTATCGGTGTTAAAATTTCTGCACCCAATGATAATATCCGAGTTGTTTTTTTCTATCAGAGGGATAAATTTTTCTATGTCATTTGGCAGGTGCTGGCCGTCGGCATCTATAGTAATCATATAACGGCCGCCTTGAGATTCAATGTATCGCGCGGCTGTAATGATGGCTTGCCCTTTTCCAAGATTTTGCCGGTGTTTTAAAATGACAATATCCAAATCGGAGAGTAGTGATGTGATATCTGTATCCGTACTGCCATCATCGACTACAACTACATTCCTGATTGCCGATTGGCAGCCTATCGCCACATTTTTCACCGTATCTTTGTTGTTAAAAACAGGAATAGCGCACCAAATTTGATTAGGTCCGGTATTGTTACTTTGAGCCATATTATTATTTTTGGCTTGAAATAAGCATATTCCAAAGAGTGCCTGAATAGCCCATTCCATGAAGATGTTTTACGATAATTTCCGTGCTATCTGAAAGAGTTAAACAATGCCTTATGCCTTTAAAGGATTCAATTAATGTTTGCTTTAACCAATCCTGATCAATATCCGGAGAAAGATAATACTTTGGTTTAAGCAGTGGGTCATTTGGTGAAATTTCCTTTTGTTTTACGGCAATTTTTGCCAGA
>JAZDFB010000011.1:0-28832 GCA_043808305.1 Planctomycetota bacterium
CATCCGTATCCAGAACTATGCCATATGCATAATCATCATCTGCGGTGCCTAATTGGATAGTCATCCCGCCCCACTCGCCGTTGGAATTATATACAACCGCACAAAGGTCAATTCCTCCGACATACGACTGGTCTCCCACAATGTTGCCCTCTCCGGTGCCGTCAAGGTCTCCACCAGTAGAGCCAACCACAACGGGATTGACATTTGACAATCCTATGCTATATGCCTTATCATCGGTTGAGGTGCCGATTTGGGCGGTCCAGCTTGACTTCCGCCATTTAGCCACAAAGAAGTCGGAATCACCATAATAGTTATGACCGTCAAGGGCGCCGCCGGTATAGCCGGCCATATAGATAGTGCCGCTCATATCCACGGCGACACCATTCGCCATATCAGTTGTAGATGTGCCTACTTGTTTAGTCCAGGGCTGTTTGACGCCGTTGGCATCGTACTTGACCACAAAAATATCAGCATCGCCGGCGTTAGCCCAGCCGTCAAAACCGCCGTAAGTATAACCGGCCACATAACTGTTGCCACTGCCATCCACTGCGATACCATTAGCCTCCTCTGTTGTTGATGTGCCGAATTGCCTAACCCACTGTTGTACGCCGGCGGAGTTATACTTAACCACAAAGATATCACTGTCTCCGGCGTTAGCGCCGTCAAGGGACCCATAAGTGGCGCCGGCCGCATAGATATTGCCCGCTGTATCTACCGCAACGCCCTTTGCATAATCATCGGTTGCGGTGCCTAATTGCCTGGTCCACTTCCAGTTGCCATTGGAGTCATATTTAGCCACAAAGAGGTCAGCATTACCGGCGTTTACGCCGTCAAGCTCGCCGTAAGTATAGCCGGCGATATAACTGTTACCACTGCCATCTACTGCGATACTATATGCCTCCTCAGAAACTGATGTGCCTAATTGTTTGGTCCACTGCCAGTTGCCGTCGGGGTCGTATTTAACTGTAAAGAGGTCCATCTCGCCGGCATTAGCGCCGTCAAGGTTCCCATAAGTTGCGCCGGCCGCATAGATATTGCCGGCTGCATCTACGGCGACGCCATAAGCATACTCATCTTCTGTGGTGCCTAATTGCCTGGTCCACTGTTTTGCGCCGGCCGAGTCATACTTAACTAAAAAAAGGTCAGAGGTGCCGGTGCCGGTGCCGGCGTTAGTGCCGTCAAGGTCGCCGTAAGTATAGCCGGCGACATAGATATTGCCGGATGTATCTACCGCGACGCCTTGAGCAAAATCATATTCTATGGTGCCTAATTGCCTGGTCCACTTCCGGTTGCCTTTAGAATCATACTTAACCAAAAAGAGGTCGGTCCCACCGACGTTAGCGCCGTTAAGGTCTCCAAAAGTATAGCCGACGGAATAACTATTGCCGGATAAATCTACGGCTATCGCTGCAGCCATATCCAGGGATGATGACGACCCATCTTGTTTAATCCAGGGCCGGACCTGGAACTTCCAGACCGTTCCCTGGGTGGCGCAATTAGTATTCTTTGAATCAATCCGCCAGTAATAAGTTTCGTTTTCATTGAGGTCCCACTCGCCAAATGCATAACTCAGGTCGGTAGTATTCATCTTAAACTCGGAGAGAGTGGGTGGATTGGTTTGTCCGAAATAGACGTCGTAAGAAACGGCGCCGCTGGCCGCGGCCCAGGATAACTGCTGCCCCATCATCAGCATATTAACTGCGCCATTAGCCGGATGAGGCGATGTTACCTGCGCCGGCGGCGGGACCTGCGTGGTGAAACTCCAGACCACTCCCGTGGTCGTACCGGCATTATTCTTGGAGTCTATCCGCCAGTAATAGGTGGTGCTGTAAGCAAGCGTGCCCGGGTTATAGGTCGTGCCGGACTGGTTGCCTATAAGCGTCAAGGTGGTGCCGAAATAGACGTTATAAGAGGTGGCGCCGCTGGCTGGCAACCAGTTTAACTGCTGGGTAATAGAAACATCCGTAGCAGCAACGTCAGGGCTGTATTTTGTCACGAAAAGGTCTACACCGCCGCCATTGGTATTGCCATCCAGGTCGCCATTAGTCCAGCCGGCGACATAGATATTGCCAGTGGTATCCGATGCCACGCCATAAGCTTCCTCAGTATTGACTGTGCCGAGTTGCTGGGTCCATTGTTTTACGCCGGCAGAATCATACTTTACCGCATAGAGGTCTTCCCCGCCGAAGTTCTGCCCGGCGCCGGCGCCGTCGAGGTCGCCGCTAGTATAACCGGCTATATAGATATTGCCGATTGCATCCGTTGTTATGCCGCGGCCATATTCATTATTTGAGGTGCCGAATTGCCTGGACCACTGCCTTACGCCGGCGGCGTTATATTTTACTACAAAAATGTCGTCTCCTCCAAATGTCTCACACTCATTTCCCGCGCCGTCAAGGTCTCCACCAGTAGAACCGGTTAGATAGATATTGCCGTCCGTGGACGCGGCTACGCCATTAGCATAATCAGCGTTGTCTGAGCCAAGTTGCCTGGTCCACTGCCATTCGCCGGTGGGGTTATACTTGAGCACAAAAAGGTCATATAAACCGGCAGTGGTATTGCCGTCCAAGTCGCCCCAGGTCTGGCCGGCGACGTAGATATTGCCGTTGGTATCCGTTGTTACAGCGTTAGCCTGGTCCGCAGATGTTGTCCCGCGTTGCCTGGTCCACTGCCATACGCCGGCGGAGTTATACTTAGCCACAAAAAGGTCATTACTTCCGACGTTAGTGCCGTTAAGGTCACCCTCCGTCGAGCCGGCCACGTAGATATTACCGCCTGATACTGCCACGCCACTTGCCGTCTCATTAGATGTGGTGCCTAATAGCCTGGTCCACTGTTTTGCGCCGGCGGAGTCATACTTAACCACAAAAGCGTCATAACCGCCATTATTGGATTGGCCATCCAAATCACCGCCGGTCCAACCAACCACATAGATATTGCCGCCGGCATCAGCGGCAACAGCACGAACCCAATCATAGGTCGCGGTGCCCAATTGCCTGGCCCACTGTTTTACGCCGGTGGAATTATATTTTACCGCAAAAAGGTCTGTTTCTCCATATGCCTGGCATTCAATCCCGGCGCCGTCTAGGTCTCCATCAGTATTGCCGGCCACATAGATATTGCCGTTTGTGTCCGTTGCCACGCCATAAGCCTCATCCGAACCCGTTACCCCGAATTGTTTGGTCCATTGTTTTACCGCATCAGACGGCGTATGCAAGGTAACTTGAAGCGGCGGTTCTTCTGCCTGCGTGGTAAAACTCCAAACCTGACCCGTTGTCGTACCGCCGGCATTCTTTGAGTCAATTCGCCAGTAATAAGGAGTACTGTAAGAAAGCTCACCGGGATCATAACTAGTGCCGGCCTGATTACCCTTAAATGTTCCCGGCGAGGTTGTGCCGAAATAGACATCATAAGATGTAGCGCCGCTGACTACCCCCCAGGAAAGTTGAGTAGTCGTTATAACATTGATCGCGTTATTAGCCGGGGTAGGTGAGATTGGCTGGGCCAGTTGCGTGGTAAAACTCCAAACCTGACCCGTTGTCGTACCGCCGGCATTCTTTGAGTCAATTCGCCAGTAATAAGGTGTATTGCAGGCCAGTGAACCCGGATTATAACTAGTGCCGGCCTGATTACCCTTAAACGTTCCCGGCGAGGTTGTACCAAAATAGACATCATAAGATGTCGCCCCGCTTGCCGATGTCCAGGCAAGTTGCGTGGTGGTTATACAATTAGTTGCATTATTAGCCGGGTTAGGCGCGGTTACCTGAGAAGGAAAGGTGGCGGAAAACGACTCGTTGGAATAAGCGCTGTCACCTATTGCGTTATACGCTTTGACCCGGTAATAATAAACCGTGCCGTCGGTTAGTCCGGTATCGGAATAAGAAGCAATACCCGCGCCAATTATGGTGGTGATAACGGCATAAGTCCCGGTAACACCGGTCTTGCGCTCAACCTTGAAACCAATCTCGCTATTGGAGTTGTCAGTCCAAGCAAGGTTAATCTGCGATAAAGATACGGTTGTAACATTCAGAGCGGAAGGCGGTTTAACGGGAGTTGTGCCGGGCGTTTCATTGCAATAAGCGCTGTTACCGTCTGCGTTATACGCTCTGACCCGGTAATAATAAACCGTGCCGTCGGTCAGTCCGGTATTAGAATAATTAGTTATGCCAGCTCCGGCGATTGTGGTGATAACTGAATAAACCCCGGCAATGCCGGTCTTGCGCTCCACCTTGAAACCGGTCTCGCTATTGGAGTTATCAGTCCAGGTAAGGTTAATCTGCGATGAAGACACCACCGCAGTATTAAGAGCGGATGGCGGATTAACCGGCGTGGTGGCTGTCGCATCCGCGCAATAAGCGCTGTCACCTATTGCGTTATACGCTTTGACCCGGTAATAATAAACCGTGCCGTCGGTTAGTCCGGTATCGGAATAAGCCGCGATATCGGCCCCGACTATTGTGGTAATCGCGGCATAGGTCCCGGCAATGCCGGTCTTGCGCTCTATCTGGAAACCATCCTCATTATTGGAATTATCAGTCCAGGCAAGGTTAATCTGCGAAAAAGATACGGCGGCAGGCGCTAATCCGGTCGGCGCATTAAGCGCTATCGCCGGGCTGGCCTCATTGGAATAATCGCTGTCACCAGATGCATTATACGCCCTAACCCGGTAATAATATACCGTGCCGTCCGTTAAGCCGGTATCGGAATAAGAAGTAATACCGGCTTCAACCAAAGCAATCTGGGCATAGATTCCGCCTGTGCCGGTCTTGCGCTCTATCTTAAACCCGGGCCCTACAGCCGAGTTATCCGTCCAGGTAAGGTTAATCTGCGATGAAGAGATAACCTCAGTGTTAAGAGCGGATGGCGGATTAATCGGCGTTGCGCCGGATGCCTCCGCGCAATAAGCGCTGTCGCCGGATGCGTTATACGCCCTGACCCGGTAATAATATACCGCTTCACTGGCCAGGCCGGTATTGGAATAAGAAGTAATACCGGCTCCAGCTAAAGCAATCTGGGCATAGGTTCCGCCGGCGCCGGTCTTGCGCTCTATCTTAAACCCGGGCCCTACAGCCGAGTTATCCGTCCAGGATATGTCTATTTGAGATAAAGACACAACCATTGCGCTAAGAGCGGATGGCGGATTAACCGGCGTTGCACCGGATGCACTCGCGCCATAAACGCTGTTAGTGACGGCATTATACGCCCTGACCCGGTAATAATATACCGTGCCGTCGGCCAAGCCGGTATCGGAATAAACCGTAATATTGGCCTCGACTATTGTGGTAATCGCGGCATAAGTCCCGTTAACGCCGTCCTTTCGTTCCACCTTAAAACCGGTTACGTGGGTAGAGTTGTTTGTCCAGGCCAGATTAATCTGCGAAGGAGCCATGACCGTGGCGCTAAGAGCCGAAGTCGGTTTAAGCGGGGTGATGGCCGACGATTCATAAGAATAAGCAGAGTCACCGCCGGCATTATACGCCTTGACCCGGTAATAATAAACCGTGCCGTCGGCCAGACCGGTATCGGAATATAAAGCGATATTCGCGCCGACTATCGTTGTAATCGGCGCATAGTTCCCGTCCGCGCCGATCTTGCGCTCTATTTTATAGCCATCCTCGCCGTTAACATTGCTCCAGGTCAGGTTAATCTGCGATGACGACGCCGCATCGGCCGTTGAGCTGGAAGGCGCGTAAGGGATAACCGGCGGCGGCTCTTGAGTAGGCGCCGACACCTCGCCGGAATAGGCGCTGTTGCCAGCGGCATTATATGCCCTGACCCGGTAATAATATTGGGTGGAAGCAACAAGCCCAGTATCGGAATAAGACGTAACATTTGCAGTAGCTATTATAGCTATCACACTATAGGTTCCGTTCAGTCTTGTCTTGCGCTCTAACTTAAAACCGTCTTCGTTGGCGGAGTTATCTGTCCAGATGAGATTTATCTGCGTTGAGGAAACAGCAGTGGCAGTAAGCGCTGAAGGCGCATCGGGCAGTTCAATCACTGCCGGAAGCGGCGTTGGGGCACTGCTCCCAGTACTGCTATCTCCACCACAGCCGCCATAGTTAAAAGCGGTCAAATATGCAACAAACAAAAGAATTATTATTAATTTAAAGGCTTGTTTGCGCATATGGGACTCCTTTAATAGGGTTAGCGTTCTACCATTAATCAATTTTAGTATAAATCCACTGGTAAATTTTGTCAAGAGAAAATCCGATTTATATGCTGATAATTCAACACCCCAATTCCTTGACACGAGACTATACGTAAGTCTTCAGCGAAAGCGACGGTTTTTAAGGTGATAAATTAAAGATACTTTCAGTCCGTAACCGGTTCACTGCCTGATTTTACCAGATGCTCTTTTTCTCAAAACGGATAGCGCTATTTGACACCGGGCTCGGCGGGTTTCGGCGTGGCAACCGGTTTGGGCAGGGTAATCTCGAATTTCTTGGCGATTTCGGCGATGAACGGCTTGTGCGCATCGGGGCAATCACGCTGCCAGGCCAGGAAGAACTCTTCGAGCGTGTCCGGATTAGGCCTCTTATGCGGGTAATACGTAGTAATATCCCAGTGTTCCGGCTGGGCATCCAGCATTTCCCACAATTCAGCGGCAACGACGTTATTTCTGGGCCGGTCTATGGAATTCTTGTTCAGTACATCGGCGTTCTCGCGATACCACTGAATCAGCGTTTTGCCCTTTGGAAGCCGGTCATTCTTCTGGAGGTTGTCCAGGTATTCCCGCAGGCTGGCGGCGTAGCTTTTCCAGTTCAGATACGGCGGGTTGGTCTGCCATGATTCGGACATCCGTTTCAGGGCGAAACGCGACGCCATCTCGCACAACGTTTCCTGAAACCACATCTGGACCTTTTGGTCGCTGGGAACGCACAGGAGATGGCAAAACTCGTGGGCAAACTGGTAAGACATCTGCGCCCAGACGCAGCCTTCGGTATTGAGCAAGACACGAACGTGCTGGTCGTCCCCGATGTTATAAACGAAAACCGGACCGCCCTTGGACACTACCTCGATAAGAGGCATCTTCCGGTCCGGGGAATACTTCCATATTTCGCCGGACGCCGACAGCATCACCTGCCGGGCGTTTTCCAGGGGGCAACCCCATTTCCCGTCGTCGATGGGCGTGATGACAAGTTCGTGCTTCCAGGCGTCGTTGACGGACGATTTGGGTTTAACCGCTGCCGAGTCTGTTTTGTCCTGGGTTGAAGGTCCCGGGGTTTCAATCCTTTTGGGCGCAGTCAAGGTTTTAGTCGCCCGGCTGAGAAAAAGTATGGCAAAGGCGGTGTCCTCAACATTCTTATTCCAGCTGCCATCCGGATCCTGCTCTATCAGGAGATACCGCGCGCCGAGCTGATACCATTTATAGGGACCGAATGTTTCGGTATTGGCAAGGCTGCCGGCCCGTTGAACTCCGTAAAGATAATAAAAATGCCATTGCGTCGGTAACCCGCCGCCCCATTGTTTGGCAACGCCGGGATTCCCCTGGACGATGAAATTCTTGGCAAGCCAATCAATCGCTTTCTTGATATCGGGCTCGTCTTCCAGTTTTATACCCTGGTAATACTTGCATATAGCCAGCCCGCCCAGTCCGCCGGCGGTCATACTGCCATAACTATAGCCGCTTGACGAATAATTCCAGCCGCCGTCGCCGGACTGGGTCCGCAGGAAATGCTTTTCGGAATCCTGCCAGACATCAGCCGGAATTTCTATGTCGGCTTCGGCGCAGGCGCGCAGGCCCAACAGGGCGTATTGGGTATTGGAATTGTCGAAAGTATTTTCTTTGCGCCGGGGCGGAATCTTTATCTTTACCTTTATCTTTTTCAACGATTGGGTGGAACCCGGCTTGGCGTTCTGCCTTGTGATTATAGCCTTGTTTATTTCCACAGTATTTGTCGGCGTAATATCTGTTTCGTTACAAGGAACGCCGTAGGTCCAGTTTCCATCTCGCGATTGGTTTGCCAGCAAGAATTGGGCGCATTGGATAAGGCGTGATTGATACTTGACTTTATCCACATATGCCAACACCATTGCCGTAAGCGCCACGCAATAAGTTTTCTCTAATTTCCTGACGGTCAGCAACCTCAATGGTTCCTGAAGCAAATCCGAGTTTGCGGGCAGTTTTGTATGCAAGAGCCCATACAAAACCAATTCCGCAGACCCATAAGTCTGGCTGATAGTTGAATATTGCGGTAACTTCGTCAGCAGGTAGTCCTTTGCCCGGCTGATGGCCGCGTCAACATCATCCTGGGATATTTCCGAGGAGGTGCCCCACCACTTCTGCCATTTGGCAATTGCCAAGCCGTATTTCAAGCCGGTTATTGCTTCCAGCGTCTTGCCGATTTGCTCTTTTATCGGCTTGCGTGTTTCCGTGCCAATCATACCAATCAGCAAAGGTATGGAACTGTAGTTTTTAATGCCGGCCAGCTGCGCCAGGGCCGCCAAAGAAATCTTTGAGTCTTTGTCACTAACAAAGTATATCAAAAGCTGGTATGTCAGGGCTTCGGATAATTTACCCAAGGAATCAATAAGGGCCAGTTTAATCTGCGGGGAATTTTCTTTATCTTCGGCCAGTTGAATCAATACAGCAACCGCTTCCTTATGGTTGGCAACAAACAGTCCCAATGCTTTTATCAGCCGGAAACAGCCGATGTCATTTGAGATGGTAGAGTAATCTTTTCCCAGCCATTGCAATGCCTGGGCGCTGTAAGGCGCTCTGGTAACGCAGCTGATTGCGGCATTAGCAACGGTTTCGTCCGTTTCTCCGGAAAGAATGCCCAGGATAAGTTGAACGGACTGGCGGCTGTCCGTTTCGCTGGCAAAGCCCTGGCGCCAGGCATCTTCAATTAATTGGATAGCTTTAATCTTGTTAATCCGGTCCGATGAAGAATACTTCTCTTTAAATTCGGTATATTTACTTACCCATTCCTCAGACGATATTTTAGGAGGCGGATCACCTGAGGCAATGCCACCATAAATTAATACGAATAAGAAAAAACAGATTATACGCGCCGGTCTAATCATTGGAAATCATTCACGCATAGGCGTCAAAATATCCTGGCATTCTCTCTGAAGGAATCTTGTAGCTCTAAAAAGGCATCCGTCAATAAAAATATCTGAAATAATCAGGGCAGGATTATTATTGCAGTGCGCTTAAGAGACCCAGCCTGAGCAACGGGAGCATAATCTCGTGGTGTCCGGTCAGGTTTATTCCAACGGCGCCTTTTCCGGCCACGCGGCCGGTAACATTCTGGCGCGGGCGGTAATGTTGTATCATATCCAAGTTAGCGGCGGTAAAATCGTTGAGCTTATGCCCCAGGTTGCGGGCAATTGCCACGGCTTTGAGGAATATTTCGGGCAGTATCACGGCTGAACCAATATTGAGCCAGACGCCTTTGTCCAAACCACAGATAGTTTCGGCTAAGATATGGAAATCTTTGAGGGTGCTTTTGCCGAGTTCTTCACCGGAGATGCAGGAATGCATATGGACGATATCGGTGCCGATGGCCACGTGAATTGTAGCCGGAATATTATTACAAACAGCGGCGGCCAGGATGCTGTATTGCTTGAATTGGCTGTTTTCCTTGTCAATCATCTGCCCGAGCGCCCGGCCCAGGCCGATATCTTTTTGTCCGGCAGTTTTGGCGGCCCGGGCAAAGGCGAAGGCGGTTTCTTCGGCCATGCCAAACGAACCGTCTTTGATGGATTCGTTGACGTCCTCGGAAGTGGCGCCGATAAGCGATATTTCGTAGTCGTGAATAGCCGTGGAGCCGTTCATAGCCACGGATTTGATGATACCCCGGTTTATCAGGTCGATAATAACCGGTGAAAGCCCGCATTTGATAACGTGTCCGCCCAGGCCGACGCCGATAAGATGTTTGTCCTTATTTGCCCGGACGATAGCGTCAATCAGGCGGTTAAAATCCCTGCCACCCAGTATATCGGGCAAGGATTTAAAGAATCCGCCCCATTCCTTGCCCGGTTTGGACAAGGTGGCAAAGTCCTTTACATTAACAACACTCTTGCGGTCTTTTATGGAATATGTTTTCAACTTGTGCAACGGTATCATAAGCGCGTCTTATATAATAATCGCAGGAGTTAGGCAATATTTTGATGGTATTATTTGACGGCCAACTGCAGTAAGTTAAAAACTATTACATGGAAAACGGCAATATCAAGGAATGCAAGAAAACTATCCGGCTATTCGCGCTGGCGTCATTTTTGAACGATTTCGGCTCGGATATCATTGCGCCCGTCTGGCCGCTGTTTTTAACCGAGGTCCTTAAGACGAATATGGCGATGCTGGGATTTATCGACGGGCTGGGCGATGCGATTGTTTCCATATCGCAGGCGGTTTCGGGTTATATATCCGATCGGATACGCAAACGTAAAGTTTTTGTATGGCTCGGCTACCTGTGCGGCGGGCTGTCAAGGCTGGGCTATGCGGTATCGACCAGCTGGCAGCAGATTATTCCGTTCAGGATACTGGACCGGGCCGGTAAAATCCGGGGCGCACCGCGCGACGCCATCATCGCCGATATTTCAATGCGGGAAAACCGGGGCGGTAATTTCGGGCTGCTCCGGATGATGGATAATCTGGGCGCGGTTTTCGGGATTGTTACCTCAATCCTGCTGTTGGGCTTTTTGGGCTACCGGAATCTTTTCCTGCTGGCTGCGATACCTTCGGTTATCGGGGTTATCCTGATTATATTTTTTATCAAGGAGAATAAACCAGTTGATTCCAGAATATATAAAGGGCTGACTTTCAGGGATCTGACCGGAAATTTTCGGCTGTTTGTGCTGCTAAGCGCCGTTTTCGCGCTGGGTTCTTTCAGCTACTCGTTTCTCTTGATATTCGCCAAGCAAAACGGGTTCCAACCGACAACCGTGCCGGTGCTATATCTGGTATTTGCGGCGGCGGCCTCGATAGCCTCGATACCTTTCGGCAAGCTGTCGGATAAAATCGGGCGGAAGAATGTCCTGATGATGTCTTTTGTTTTCTGGGCGCTGGTCTGCGCCAACGCCATTCTTTTTCGAACCGATTGGAGCATCGTGCTGATATTCATATTGTTCGGGTTGCACAAAGGAGCGCTGGAACCGGTTCAAAAAACCTTTGCGGCTGAACTGACGCCGGCCGCGTTCAGGGCCAGCGGACTGGGCGGATTGCAGATGGTCATTGGCCTGTGCGCGTTGCCGTCGTCTGTTATAGCCGGATTGTTATGGGATAAAATAAGTATAGAAACACCTTTCTACCTGTCGCTGGGACTAACCGTTTTAGCCACCGTTCTTTTAATGTTTGTAAAAGAAAGTAAACCGGAGCAACCGTTATAAAATGTTATAAGAAATATCTTTTATATTACAAAATAGTTGACAAAGTTTTGCCGAACTGATATTAGTTTGTTATTGATATCAACCAGCAAGGAAAGGTACTGCTATGAAAAAGTCAAGTCTTAGATTTTCCCTGGCGATTCTGTTGGCTATACTAAGCTTAGGTTTAGGTGTAAAAGGTTGCGTTATCTGGGAAAAAGTAAAAGTGCAAGATGAAGCGGGCAGCAGTGGAGCCCTGCGTGCGCCGACTGGGCTCGTTGCAACTGCTATCTTAAGCCCTATTCTTACTGTGCCTACCGCCCCTGGCCGAATTGACCTGACCTGGACTGACAATTCTGATAATGAAGCCGGCTTCAGAGTAGAACGAAGTGATGACGGCGGAATAACATATTCCCAAATTGGGTTAGCCCCGGAAAACAATGAGATCATGGATCCGCAGGTAGTTTTTAAAAATGACACTATAATATTAGCGGATACTTATTATTACAAAGTTTGTTCATATAATAGCGCCGGCAACTCAGCCTATATCGGGCCTATATCTGCAACTAATACGGCGCCCGCAAAACCATCAGCTCTAACCGGAACGGCTAAATCTTATACCCAAATTGACATTGTCTGGCAGGATAACGCCAACAATGAAACCGGGTTTAAAATAGAACGTTCATCAGACGGCATAACCTATGATACAATTGCAGCTATTTTTTCCGATGACCCGCTCTACAGAACAACCCCAACTTCTATCACGTGCACCTATACTGATGCCGGACTCCTCCCTACGACCCCTTATACTTACCGGATACGGGCGTATAGCACCAACTTAGGCGACTCCATTCCTTCAGATCCCGTTCTAGTCGCCACCTTGTCGCTGACTGATCTTGCCAAAACCTGGGGCAGCAGTTCAAATGAAAGGGCTAACAAAATCATTCTTGGCGCTGACGCAAGTATTTATGTATGTGGATATACCAGTAGTGGGGGAGCCGGCTCAAAAGATGCGCTTATTGTAAAATTTGACAGCTCCGGGAAGGTTCTCTGGCAAAAAACCTGGGGCCAGGTAGGTGATGATGAAGCTACTTCCATGTTAATCGACCCGGATAAAAATATTTATACCTGCGGGCTGACCTCTAATTTCTTATGCCAAGAAGGCGGAATATTCTTCTGTAAATATAATTCGATTGGACAAAAAACATATCAAAGAGTCTGGGACGGCCCTAATCCGGACAACGCCTACTCAATGGCCCGGACAACAAGCGGAATTTACATTACCGGTAACACGCGGAGTTACGGCGCCGGAGATTCTGATATGCTTGTTCTTAAGTATAGTGAAGATGGGTCTCTTACCTGGGCTAGATGCTGGGGAACAAGTTTTGCAGAAACCGCTTATGATTCAGCGGTTGACGCTAACGGTAATATCTATCTGGCCGGTGACACATATTCAGTAAGTAATTCTGATTTAGCCTTAATAAGTTTGGATACTAACGGTAATTTACGCTGGCGACGACTCTGGATAGATTCTCTAAATGAAAGAGCTCAAGCTATCGCAGTTTCGACATCCGGTGACGTCTATGTGGCTGGAGAAACTAATACGGTAGGTGTGGTCGGCGCTAAGGATGTTCTGGTTGTCAGATACAATAGCAGCGGAACTTTGATATGGCAGCGGCGCTGGGGCGGCAGTCAAAACGATATCGCCGAGAGCATTGCTATTGACTCTGCCAGCGGTAATATCTATGTCTGTGGAACAACTGAAAGTTTCAGTTCCGCACCAACGCCTTTTATAATTGTATATAACTCGCTAGGTGAGCTCCAGAGCCAACGAATCTGGGAATCCTCGCTTGGTGGCGGAGTATACGATATAGCAACGGACGCTTATAGCGTCTTTATCTGTGGCTATACCAAAAAGACCTTGGGTGTTTGGAATAACGTCTCGGGAGTAAGCGGGGGAGGAATTGGAACAGAGTTCCTAACCGCTTTTACGCGCGCTGATGCCGCGGTCGGAGGCTCTCTTGGCATACCGATTGCTACTCTGTCCGGATCTATCACCGGCGTGGAAGGAACCGTTCCGAGTCCTTCCGTAACAGATGCCGGCCTGGACGATATTTTATTGTTAAGAATCAGAAAATAACAAGTTTGATTAAAGGAGGAATTTATGCATATTCGTTTGTTTGCAGTGAATAAAACTAAGTTGGTAGTTATCTGTTTTTTGTTGCTGATCAGTATCATACTGATTTCCGGAAAGGCTTCTTGCGTTTCTAAGCGTGATACTGTCGTATCCGATTCAAGCAGCGTTTTTCAGATGATTTCACCAGCTCATAACGCGATAGAGGTTGCTTATCAAAGCCCTCTTTTCATATGGACAGCTTATAGCAGCCCACAGAATTACATTTTACAGATAGACGGCAATGATGATTTGTTTACAAATCCTCTGAATGGCAAGTATGAAGCAACTTTTTTTACTCCCTTGTATGTTAATGAAGTATTAGCTCCAGATACAACTTCATTTACACTGCCGACTAATAAGTTACAGCGGAATAAGACATACTGGTGGCGCATATTAGCGGTTGATATAAATACCCTGGAAGCAATCACGGCTACTAATGCCGCCTGCAAATTCACAACAGCTAATTCATTAATTCTGCCGGAAGCTTTCGCATTGATCAGTCCGGGCAATACTCTATCCGTAACCGGCCTTACTCCGGTATTAACTTGGGAACAACCCGTAACCGTTGATGATTTTCTTTTACAAATAGACAATAATAATGCCTTTACCAGCTCACTCCTTGCCTACACTGCAACCATTACCAATACACCCTCGAATGATTCAACAGTTAATTTCTCAATCCCGGCTGACAAATTAACCAGGTATACAACATATTATTGGAGAGTTTTCGCCAGAAATAATACAGGCAGCACTATGGCAACCGGCGCCCCGTGGTCGTTCTACACCCTGGGACCTGCGCCAGGCGCATTTACCCTTATTACGCCTACATATAATAGCGTTCAATCTGTCCTGACACCTACATTTGAGTGGAATGAATCCACTGATGCCCAGAGTTATCTGGTTGAAATATCTATTACAAATACCTTTAATAGTGTCATTTTTACCGCCACGGGCATTGCTCCCGCCTCGCCTACCGTTTCTTACACAATTCCATCTTCTGCTAATTTGCAGGTGCGTCAGAAATATTATTGGCGTGTGCAGGCTATAAATGGAACTGTTCCGGCGAATGTGCCAGAGTTAGACAGAATTTATGGTTCAATTTCAGTTACATCAATCGTTAGCTTTCCTTACAACATCTTTACAGCCTTTACCCCCAATCTGCCCCCTGACTCATTTACCTTATCTCAACCTTCAAACGGTATTACCAATATGTCCCATTCCCAAATATTTAGCTGGATAGATTCTATAGGTGAATTACGTTATACGCTCCAGATATCTTCCAACCCTAATTTTTCTCCGATTGTATACGAAGACTCCCAAATTCCGACAGATATGATAGATACAAGTATGCGTCCAATAACGCCCGGAATATTACTGCCAGGCACTCTATATTACTGGCGTGTAATAGCGGTAAATTCAGCAGACCAGACTACGGCAACAGGAGCCCCTTGGTCATTCCGAACGGTTCCCTGGATAGAAGATGTAACACTATCAATGGATCAAAGATTCCCTGGCAGGGCTGGACATACTGCTATCTGGACCGGCACGGAAATGATTATCTGGGGCGGAAAAAACGAAACTACTTGGTATAACACCGGATATAAATTTAACCCCATTCTTAACGAATGGATAGAGGTGAGAAAAACAAGCGCTCCGGCCTCAAGATCAGGACATACCGCGGTGTATAACTCAACAAATAAAACAATGCTTATCTGGGGCGGAAGAGACAGCGTAGGGTCATTTAATACAGGAGGCATCTATGACATAGCCAGCGATTCTTGGTTAACTGGGTGTGCGAATTTTATTAACTTGGCCGGCGCTGGACCTGTATCACGAACCGATCACACTGCCATATGGGTTAATACAACCTCTACAATGTATATCTTTGGCGGTAAGATGCCGGCTATCAACGTTGAAGGGTTATCGCGTTCTGGCGCCGGTGACCCCGACGAATACTCTGATGCTTATTTCGCATATTCACCTGGGGCTGACACCTGGACCGCGATTACTATGACTGTTTTTGACGGCACTGCTAATGCCTTAGGCGGAAGAATCGGCCACACGGCCATATGGGGCAATGACGACGGCGGGGCTGATGCCTATTTACCAAAAATAAATGGGGTACTGGCAACGGGTAGCAACGGTGTTCCTCCAAGTCCCGGAAGAAATGACGGCAAGGAAATGTATATCTTTGGCGGCTACAACGGCGTCTTTTTCTTAAATGACAGTGCGAGATATTCGCCTGAACCCAAATATATGGATTGGAAAAAAATAACTGCTGATTTACCATGCCCATCTGCAAGATATAAACATACAGCTGTTTGGACAGGGAAGGAAATGATAATCTGGGGCGGACAAGCCGGTGGCGCATTCTTGAACGACGGCGCAAGATTTTATCCAGGGATACCGCCTGGTTATTCTTATGGCGCCTGGCCCGATATTATTGGTTACTCCTCTGCTACCAACCCAAATGGGAATACTCAATACATCACCGGTTTTACTTATTCCAATATTAATGGTTGGACAACTACGAATGCTTTAAATGCGCCAACACCAAGATCTGGTCATACAGCGGTGTGGGATGCAACTGATAGTTCAATGATTATCTGGGGTGGTCGTAATGCCAATGATTACCATAATACCGGTGGAATATATAATAGATTATCTGAATCTTGGACGTCTACATCAACTGTTAATGCGCCACAGCCCCGCGATGAACATACTACTGTCTGGACCGGCACAGAAATGATTGTCTGGGGTGGAAAAAACGATACCACGTATTACGCTGATGGTGGGAGGTTTAATCCAAGCACTGGTTCTTGGACACCTCTAATTATTAATTCACTTAGTAGTTCAAGACAACGTCATACTGCTGTCTGGACCGGCACAGAAATGATTATTTGGGGTGGAGATGCGGGAATTACTGCTACTTACAATACGGGCTCAAAATATTATCCCAGCAACCCAATTTCAAATAGATGGGCATCTGTGTCTGGGAATAATGCGCCAACTGCCAGAACTCAACATACCGCGGTGTATAACGCCGGCACAATGATTGTCTGGGGCGGTGCCAGCCAAAATACAGATACCGGAGTCATTACATGGTTCAATACAGGCAGTACTTACAATATAGGAGCTGATAATTGGACCACTATTAATAATGCTCTTGCTAATACTCCAATCTCAAGAGCGGGACATACTGCCATCTGGACCGGCACTAAAATGGTTGTTTGGGGTGGAGCACAGGGAACAAATTATCTCAATGACGGCGGACTCTACACGCCGGGCGCGCCGGGAACTTGGGCTACCATCAGCACTACAGACGTGCCGGCTACAAGGTCAGGACATACCGCTGTATGGGACTCAACTGATAGTAAAATGCTTGTCTGGGGCGGTTATAATGAAGTAGGCGGTCAAACGATTCGTCTTAATACCGGTGGAATATATTACCCAACAACCGATACTTGGGTATCTGATGCTATTACTACTACAGGCGCACCTGCTGCAAGGGCGGGGCATACTGCTCTCTGGATCACTGGAACAGGAATGGTTATCTGGGGAGGTGAACAATCTAAAAATAATCCGCTTGGTAACGGAGGGGTGTACTCCCCAACTGCTAATAGTTGGACCAGCATTAATCCTACTGGTGCACCTACCCCACGGGCATTCCACTCCGCCGTCTGGTCAGGCACAGAAATGATTGTTTTTAACGGGTGGAACGGAACGGTATACCTTAACGATGGCGGTAGATACAATCCGATTCTTAATAGCTGGAAATTATTTGATACAAATACACCTTCTACTACTACCCGACGAGCATTCCATACGGCTATCTGGGATACTGTAAACAATCAAATGATTACCTGGGGTGGCGCCATTTTGGGTGGTTATACGGATTCCGGTGTAAGATTTATACCCGTTAACTACTAAAATTTTTTGAACCGACACAGTTTTTTATCAACCTCTTGGCCGGCCGGGTAAACGGCTGAGGGGCGAACTAATATGTGAAGTTATTCGCTTTTATTCTTTCTGTTTTTCTCCCGGGTTTGGGACAGGTTTTACTGGAACGCTACAGGCGCGGGATCATCATATTTTTTTCATATATTATTCTCTTGGACCTGGTTTTTGTTATATTACCCTGCCTTTACGGAATATCAACCGAGCTAAAAAATATTTTGCTCTTTGTTTCGGCTGGTATTTATATTTATAACCTCTATAATATCACATGGATTATCTTTCTGCGGGAGCTGGATTCTTTCTTAGACAAGAAAAAAAACCTCTTTAAAAATTGCATACTATTATATCTTAAAAACGATATAGGAAATGCTCTATCGCAGACAACAAAATTATTTCATATTGATCCTGACGATGCTAATTCAACATTTTATCTGGCTATGATTTATAATTCTTTAAATAATCCAGCCAAGGCAAAAAAACTAATTATCAGATGCTCTATTTTATCTGATAAATGGCAAAGGATAATAAAATGAGAGAATTAACTTACAAAGATGCTGGAGTTGACACCGCCACAAAGGACGGAATAATAGACCGAATCCTGTCAATGATGCGGCGCACTTATGACCCGCGTGTAATAGACTTGCCCTGGGGATTCGGAGGGTTATTTTCACTGACATCCAAAAACAAGCTCTTTGCCAAGAATTATAAATCACCCGTTTTAGTCAGTTGTACCGATGGAGTTGGCACTAAACTTAAAATCGCATTTATGATGAACAAGCACGACACTATCGGCATTGACCTTGTGGCAATGAGTATTAATGACCTAATTGTTCAGGGCGCCGAACCGCTGTTTTTCCTGGATTATATAGCTGTCGGAAAGGTTAACCAAAGTACAGTGCTTGATGTTGTCAAAGGCATAGTTCATGGCTGTACCCAGGCTGGTTGCGCACTTCTAGGAGGCGAAACCGCCGAGATGCCCGGATTTTATAAACCCGGTGAATACGAAATGGCCGGATTCGCTGTGGGTATTGTCGAAAAAAACCGCATTATCCGAGGAGAAGATGTTCGGCCTGGCGATATGGTTATTGGGCTTACCTCAAGCGGACTCCATAGCAACGGCTATTCATTGGCCAGAAAAGTTCTGCTGGATAAAGCTAAACTTAAACTGGGAGACCATTATTCTGAATTAAATACAACTTTGGGGGAAGAATTGATAAAACCAACTAAAATATACGCCAAGACAATAAAAGAAATTTTGGCTACCTACCGAACTAAACGGGCCATAAAAAGTATTGCCAATATTACCGGAGGTGGAATGATAGAGAATATTCCCCGCGTCATTCCTTCGGATATAAACATCGAAATAAATTCCTCATCCTGGAAACCCCAACCAATATTTGACTTTATTAAAAAACATGGTGCTGTTACAACCAAAGAAATGTTCAGGGTTTTCAACATGGGTATCGGCATGGTAGTCATCTCCGACTCATATTATGCTGGAGCCATTATGCGTCGACTTAAAAAAGCCGGTGAAACGCCTTATCTTATCGGGAAAGCTAAAAAAGGCAATCGTGATGTAATTATTAAATAAGTACTTTATGAAAAAAAATATCTGCTTTTTTATCATTGTGTTTTGTGTGCTATTATTTGTGTCATTCAACGTAAAATGCGCTTCGGAGGGATTAACCCGCCGTATCTTCGAAATAGAAAAACAAAATCAGGTTATGACTAAACAGATTAAGGAAATATCTGATTCTGTTAGCGATGACAAGAAAACTCTTGAATATATCCGCTTCGAACTAAAAATCCTGCGTGAAGAAATTATGCAAAGCGAACGGCAAAAAAATGGTTCATCGGTATCAGAACAGATAACCAAGCTAGTTAAGGACCTGGAATCAGAAACCGCAAATATTACAGAAATCAGCGCACGGCTCAGGCTTTTTGGTAAGGCCTCAGTGGCCGCCTTAGTTGAAACTATGCACACTACAAATATCCGCTACAGGACACGAATCGAAGAATCATTAAGCCTGATGACCACTTACGAAGCAGTGCCAATCCTTTCCATCGCTATCAAGGAAAAAGATATCAGAATATCTGTAGTTCATATCCTGGGCAACCTTCAGGATATATCAGCCCTGCCGATTCTGGCCGAAATGATTACTGACCCGGACAAAAGTTTTACATTTGCTGTTGGGGAAGCTCTGATAAAACTTAAGGATAAACGCGGCATTCCAATAATGATAGAAGCTTTAAAAAGTGATGAGTCATCACACCGAGCGCTGGCAATAAGCCTACTTGCCAAACTCAATGCAGGAGAAACTTTCGAATACAAGCATTACTCAGCGGTTAAAGAACAGCAGGAACCAATAGACAAGTGGAATACTTGGTGGCTTAAAGAAAGCTCTGGCTTCCAATTCCCATAAACAATGAAGTACGTTGCTCAAATAACCTCCAACAAATCTATCGGACCGGATGCTTACCGAATGAGGTTAACATTAGACCCTAAATTATCCACTAAAGTATTTAAGTCAATTGAACCAGGCCAGTTTGTCCATTTAAAACTTAATAACGAACTTCTTCTACGCCGTCCATTCAGCATATATGATACCTTATCATGCAATAAAATAGAAATTACATATCAAGTAGTAGGCAAGGGTACAGAATTTATGCGACGATTAAATACGGGGGGAAAACTGGATTTTTTCGGTCCGTTGGGAAAAGGATTTATAATAGCTCCTAACATAGAGCATGCTATTTTAGTCGGAGGAGGTATCGGTATCGCCGGATTACATCTGCTATTAAAACAATTAGTCTATAACATGTGTAATGATATAACCGTTTTTATTGGCGCACGGACTAAAAATCGGCTCTATTGTTTGCCAGAATTCGGGAAATTGGCGAAGAATATCCTTATCACTACCGAAGACGGGTCCGTAGGTACCAAAGGATTAGTAACATCTTTGCTAAATGACTATATATGCAAAAAAAGAATTGCGTCTTCAACAAAGGATCTTAAGGAATGGGCAAGTAAAACAACTCTTTATTCCTGCGGCCCTGTTCCAATGATAAAATCTGTCTGCGAAATTGCTATTCATCATAGGTTACCAACCCAGGTTTCGCTAGAAGCTCGGATGGGTTGCGGAATAGGTCTCTGTCGCGGATGTGTCTGTAAATCTGGTAAAAACCCTGATTCCTGGCGTTGGGTTACTGTTTGCAATGAAGGTCCTGTTTTTGATGCAAGTCAAATTCACGAATATTAATAATTCGGCCCTGTTTTTTATTGACCAATACTTCTTATTCTGATATTTTGTAAATATGGATATATTCAATAAGTGTTTTCATTATACTAGGGCTAAAGAGGCTAAAGAAAAAGGCTATTACCCTTACTTTAAAGCTATCCAGTCCGGAGCTGATACCGAAGTAATCATTGACGGAAAAAAAATGATTATGATTGGCTCAAATAATTACCTGGGTCTAACCCAAGATAAACGGATCAAGGAAGCGGCTGTCAAAGCTATAGAAAAATACGGTTCGGGCTGTACGGGATCAAGATTCCTTAACGGTACGCTTGATATTCATGAGGAACTAGAACATAGACTTGCCCAGTTTATGAATAAACCAGCTTGTTTGGTTTTTTCTACCGGATTCCAAACAAACCAGGGCGTAATTTCAACGGTGGTGAGCAAAGACGATACAGTCATTATTGACCGTGCTGATCATGCTAGTATTGTAGATGGATGCCGGTTATCTTTTGGGCGTACAATAAAATATAAACATAACGATATAGAAGACATGGAACGTATTCTTAAAGACATAACTGACCCAAAGTCAGCTCTGGTTATAGTAGACGGCGTATTCAGCATGGAGGGTGATATTGCCAATCTGGGAGAGATTACAAAGCTGAAAAAAAAATACAAGTTTCGATTGATGGTAGACGATGCTCACAGCATTGGTATTTTGGGGAAAAATGGCCGCGGGACAGCCGAATATTTTAACGTGGAAAATGATGTTGATTTAGTGATGGGGACGTTCAGTAAATCATTTGCGTCACTGGGCGGATTTATTGTCGGTGAAGAACCGGTTATCAGTTATATCAAACACCATTCTCGGGCCTTAATATTTTCGGCCAGTATGCCTCCCTCTGCCGTAGCAACCGTCTTAGCATCCCTGGATATTTTGATAAAAGAACCTGGTCGGCGTGAACGCCTTTGGCAGATCACACACCGGATGCAGAATAATTACAAAGCATTAGGATTTAATATCGGGCATACCCAAACCCCAATTATACCGTTAATCCTTGGTGATAATATGCTTACATTTGAATTCTGGAAACAACTTTTCAATAATGGAGTTTTTGCAAATCCGGTTATCAGCCCAGCTGTGCCCCCTAATGGGGCGCTTATCCGCACCAGCTATATGGCTACCCATACAGATAGTGAATTGGATAAAGTACTGGAAATATGCGAAAAAGTAGGCAAGGATTTGAATGTAATCTAAGAATATGGCCTCAATTAAACAACTTCCCTGCCACCCCTGGAATGATTTTATATACCTGCCCTGGACTGCCCGCCTTTACAAGGGCGACCTGAACTGGGTCCCAAATCTGATCAGTGAGGATAAAAAATTACTTGATCCCAACATTCATCCATTCCATCGGCATGGCCGGGTAGAATTATTTGTTGCGTATTCTGACATGGGGAAACCGGTAGGCCGTATTGCGGCGATTATTAATGAGGCTCATAACAAGCTTTATAATGACCGGACAGGTTTTTTTGGTTTATTCGAGTGTGTTAACGACAAAGCTGTAGCGCAAGAGCTCTTTATTGCAGTTGCAGGATACCTTGAGAAACAAGGAATGAAAATAATGCGCGGTCCCATGAACTTTTCCACTAATGAAACCTGCGGACTGCTCATAGATGGGTTCACCTCTCCTCCGATGTTTATGATGACCTATAACCCGAGTTATTATATGTCCCTTGTGGAAAACACCGGATTAGTTAAATCAAAAGACCTTTTTGCCTGGTATGTCGATGACACATTAGCCGTGCCGGATAAGATGGTTCGGGTAGCTAATCGCGTTAGGTCTCATCACAATATTACCATCCGACAGGCTAATATGAAACACCTTGATAAGGAAGTCAAAATTATTCAGGATGTTTATAATAAAGCCTGGAGCAATAACTGGGGTTTCGTGCCTATGACTAATGAAGAATTCCAGCATATGGCAAAGGATATGAAAAGAATTGTTGACCCGTCGCTCTTGCTGATAGCTGAGGTTGAAGGCAAACCAGCCGGTTTTTCATTGACATTGCCTGATTATAACATGGCTCTTAAACATGTTAATGGGCGCTTATTTCCTTTCGGCATATTTAAGCTGCTTTGGCATGTCTATATTAACAAGATTAACCGCGCCCGGGTAATTACTATGGGCATCATCCCTGAATACCAAAAACGCGGCATCGACGTGCTCTTTTATCTGGAAACAATAAAAAATGGAAAGGCTCTTGGTTACAAAGGTGCTGAGTTATCGTGGATTTTGGAAGATAATATCTTGATGAATCGTACGATTGAATCATTGGGCGCCCGTCTTTATAAAAAGTATAGGATTTACGATAAGATGCTGTAATACCCCGCCGGTGATCAATCCTATTTTATTCGGTAAAACCAGACACCCTTGTCTGATGCAACCATTACCCCATCAGAAATACGATAAAGTATCATTCGGTCAGAATCACCCGTTTGAGCTATCACTTCTGATAACTTCAGAATAATTGTTCCTGTTTTCCCAATCAGAATATTTTGAATCACAATACCACGCTCTATCGGAAAATACACGTAATGGTCTGTTACGAACCCCTGCCCAATTATTGCGCCAGCGGATCCCTGGCTGGGCAGAAGTTTTAGAATTGATTCTATTGATGTTTCCCATACGAGTTTCCCATTTCCCAAATTTATAGCTGTTAAATCTTCCCCTTGAATCAAAACCGCGTCTCCCGCGCAACCTATAGCAGATACACTTTCAGCCCATGGTATGATCTCGGATACTTGCCGTCCTTGATTACGATATACCGGCGTTAAAGTTGCACGGCTGCTATTAATAGTCTGTTGCCATTTAACTCGGCCAGAAAATACATCAAAACCCAGCACCTTCCCGGAGTATGTTGACTGCACTACAACGGTCTCGTCTTTAATAAGAGGAAAAATATAACTAAGATATGTAATCTGGTTAGTAAAGCCATAATAACCATTCGATAATTGCATAATTTCTGTTGTATTGTAATCATTTACCCAGATAATTTCTCCATCCTCTGCATTGATGGCAGCTGCAACAGGCTGGGTAAGCGTGTAAATAAAACCTTTATATTCAGCAATCCTGGGGGCCATCATTAAACTATTTCTAATGTTTTTACTGGCACGGCTTAACGAATATATATTCTTCTTATATATCAATCGTCCTGTATAGGCTTCATAGCAAAACAGGCAAAACTGCCATTCATTATTATTATTAAAAAATCCGCACAAATATATCTTCCCATCATAAAATAATGGCCCCGATATATTGCCCTCATTTAGTTCAATTTCTGATTCCCAGAGTTCTTTGAGTTCCGGTATTTTGAGTGCAACCAGCCGCCCTAAGCCGGATTGAATAGGCATTGTTGCATAAAGTATTTTATATGCGTTTGTGTTAGCGATTATTGTATTTACGTTATTGCTTTTTGAAATTACATAATTAGGTTGGCCTCTTGTCATACCAGACGAGAAAAAAGCGCCCACTTTGCCGCTGGCGATTTCAAACGATACTATAAAAAGCCCGGTGTTAATATATGCCTTTCCATCCGCCATCACAGGGTAGTACAAAGGGGTTTGTAATATTTCAGCAGCACTAACGGAATCCTTTGAATGATTATCTATTTTTTTTCTGCCGCCAGAAAATAATGACTGCATATTCCCAAATGGACAATACCAGGATAATTCCAATGCTGGATTTACCGGCAGGGACTTGTCCGAAAACACGAAATTATTGGCATTATTACCGCCGTATTTGAACCAATCAGTAACCATTACCTGAGGAAGAGTATCGCGTAAATTAATACATTGTTTAAGACGAGCTTCAACTTGATCCTGGCTTTGGTTACGCCAGCGAGCATTTTCAATTGCTAAACGATAATATTTTATGGCTTTATCATATTGGTTATACTCGGCGAAATAGTCGCCGGCTAAAATAGAAGCATCTATTGAGCCGAAACCAAATGGTTCGGTTTTTGTAATCCTGATAACAGGATTGATATCGCCATATTGCCGAAACTGAGCAAGGGCGTTCCGGAATTCCAATTGGCTAGCGCTATCAAACATATCTTTATAAACTTGCCGGCCCTCGTCCGGATAGGATTGTAGGCGTCGCAGATAATACTGCTTGATACCGGTATAGCAATCAGAATCCACCTGGCAAAGCGCATCAGGATATTTTTTGGCCAGGAACTCGTAACATTCAATAGCCTCGCGCCATTGTTTTTTTGACTCATACTCAGATGCTGTTTTCAGATAATCATTGACCTCGTCGGTTTCAAAATCAACATAACTATTATTACTTGCGCTGAATAAATTTGTAATAAACAAGCAAGTTGCTATAAGCACAAAACCAAAAACCAGTTTCAGTCTATGCTTTGGTATGGAAAAAAGACAGCACGGTTTGCCCATATTCTCTGGTATCATATAATGATAACATTTTTAATTCCATGACATTAAGTTGTTTCTTAGGATGCTCTACAATCACCCGCCCATCCGGAATAACCAGGCGTTTCTCTATCAGCGAGTCTAAAAGACCCATAAGCCTCTGTCGTATTAAGTTATCGTTATAGTACCTGTATGGCGGGTCAACAAAAATAATATCTAACGGTTTGTCTGCCATAAGGTGTTCGGTAATATCGAAAGCGTTGATAAAAAGAGCTTGAGCTCGATTATCAAACCTGAGTTTAGCGATATTATTGTTCAGCACCTCAAAACACCGCCGGTTGTTTTCAGAAAATATGCAGTAATCGGCGCCGCGGCTCAAAGCCTCCAATCCCAACGAACCTGTGCCGGCAAATAGGTCTAAACAGACTGTTCCGGGAATGATTGGAGCCAATATATTAAAAAGAGAATTACGCATCCGGGCCAAGGCCGGCCGGACGCTGTTATCATTAAGCGAGAGTAGATTCATCCCTTTGGCTGAGCCGCCTAATATTTTCATAACTATCTCTTTACTAATGCTTTACGCCGAAGCAAGTGATGGTATGCCTGTGCAAAACGGTGCGCTTCGTCGCGCAGATATTGGAATATTTTCATACCTTCTGACGAGACGCCGGTTTCTTTGATTTTACCATCTTTAACTGTATACAGTGTTTCGTTTTTCTTGGCTAAGGCTGCCAAAATCGGAAGGGTTAATCCTTTTACATTACTTTTAATGTTACCAAGAACATCTGCAACAGTGCGCAGGTGTCCTTTTCCGCCATCGACCAGAATAATATCCGGGAAATTATTATTCTCCTCAATCTGCCGCCGAATGTAGCGGGTCATTACCTCTTTTATCCGATAGTAATCATCTGCCCGGCCTTCTATTGCAGTCTTGATGCGGTAGCGGCGATAACCGTCCTTATAAGGCAATCCGTCGATAAACGTAACTATTGCTCCGACCGCGGCTGTGCCTTTGATATCTGAAATATCGGTCGCCACCATAGACCTCGGCAATTGAACCATCCCCAGTTCTCTTTGAATAGCCTCCATCCCTGACAATTTATCAGGATTAAGCATTTGTTCTCTGGGCGCATTACCCTGCGTCATCCGGTTAAAGATATCCATCTGCCGCCGATATTTAACAACTAATTCCGCTCTCCCCTGGAACTCAGCGTTCTTTATCTTACTTAATAAAACTGACTTATGTTCATCCGCATCGCCATCTAAAAAATGTTTTAATAGCTCAATATCAGACTGGTAGTCGGCTTGGCTAATTTTCCCCAGGCATGGGGCAGAGCACAAACCTATGTGGCACAACAGGCATCCTTTTTTATTATCCATTCGCCGGCAAACTCTAAACCTGAATATGCGCTGAAGTATTTTAAGGGCTGATTGAAGGTTTTTAACGTTAATGAACGGCCCAAAATACTCGACACCTTTATCCTTTTCTATGCCGCGTTCCCGTAAAATAAATACACGGGGGAATTCATCCTTGCTGATAGCAATGACCGGGAACGATTTGTCATCACGCAAGCGCATATTATATTTTGGCTGCGTATCACGCACGAATCTGGATTCCAGGAGCAAAGCCTCTATCTCCGAGCCGGTAGTTTTATATTCAATATCCTTAACCCGGCTCATTAAGGCAAGAGTTTTATTGTCCAGCGCCTTATTGAAATAGCTTGCCACCCGATGCTTCAGGCTCTTTGCTTTACCTACATAAATAATATCGTTTCCTCTGTCTCTCATCATATAAATGCCCGGCTTTTCGGGAAAATCACCGATAGATTTCCTTAGTCGTTTATTGGTCATAAATATCTTCCAGCCGGGTAATCATTCGCTCTTTGGCAAACAAATCAGCAAGCCTGTCGAAACCATTCTGCCCCATAACACCGGCCAAATCGGGATTATCAACCAATTTTCGTATTGCCTCGGCCAGCGCCTGCGCGTCCCGAGGAGGAACTAATATCCCGCTTTTGTTGTCTTCAACTATCTCGGAGATGCCATTAACATTCGAGGCTATCACCGGTTTCTTCATAACCATCCCTTCCAATAGAACCAATCCGAATGCTTCGTAAAGTGATGGCAAAACTACGGCATCCATTTTATTTATTAAAGGGTAAATATTTCCCACAAGCCCGGTGAATGTCACCGAAGATGTTATTTGTAATTGCTCTGCAACTGATTGCAGATATGCCCTCTGCCTGCCATCGCCAACCACTAACAGATGAATCTCAGGATATTGTGGTTTTAGAATGCTTATTGCCTTCAAAAGATATTCCTGCCCTTTTTCCGGACTGAGCCGCCCTATTACCCCCAGAATTGGACGGCCGTTGATTTCTACTGTCTTATCCGAACTATTCATCGGCGCATCTATGCCGTTATAAACAACACTGAACTTCTTATCAGGAGCCAAGCTTAAAGCAACCTGGTCTTTCTTATCAGATTCAGTAAGGGCAATAACTGTATTACTGCACCAGCAGGTTAATTTCCAGAACCAGTAGAAAATCCGCATTGATATCCCGGTTACCTGCGGTATTTGAGCGTCAGTTGAAAATATATGGCCGTGAGGCGACCAGATAATACTGGGGACTCCGGCTAATTTTGCCGCCAAACATCCCAGACATCCGGCTTTTGCCGTATGGCAATGCACAATATCCGGCCGGCAGCTCCGGAAAAACCAGTATAGCCTGATTAACGCTATCGTGTCTTTAAAAGGAGCAATACCGCGGACTAATTGGGCTAATTGCCTCATATTAACGCCGGGTATAGCCCTGAACTCCGGCCAGAGCGACCCCTCCGGGCCGGTTTCAATTCCGCTGATCAAAGTAATTTCGTATTTATTCTTAAGCGCGTTTATGATATCAAAACAGACTTTCTGCGCCCCGCCTCTTATTAAGCGGGTGATGACATAAACGACTTTCTTGCGCCTATTTTCCGAATTTATTTCCATATAATTTAGAAATCTGTTTATCAGCCGCGCTAAACACATCTTCTGCTGTTACCAGCTCCATACAGGCGCGAGTCGTGCATTTCAGGTTATGGCAGGGCCAGCAATCAATATCCTTGCGAACCATTACGAAGTTTGTTTCCGGCGCGTACGTACCCATAGCCAGCCAGTTACCCGGACCGAATATCCCTATAGTCGGAGTCTTCATGGCTACGGCCATATGCATAGGGCCGGTATCATTGCTGATAAAAAGATGGCATCGCTCCATCAATGCCGCCGCTTGCTTAAGCGTAGTCAGTCCGGCCGCAATAAATGGTTTATTCCTCATTAATGATGCAACCTGTTCAATGAGTGGTATTTCCGAATGACCGCCCGTAAATATGATTTTAGCGCCGTATTTATCCGCCAAGACGTCGGAAACTGCCGCAAATCGCTCCGGCGGCCAACTCTGCCTGACCAAAGACCAGGGATTCGCGCCGGCGTGAATCCCTATCAGGAGTTTATTGTTCAAATCAATATTCTTAGCGAGTAATTCCTGTGCAAACTTACGGTCCGCATCAGTTATCCAGACCTCGGTCTGGCGGTTATCCGTATCGGCGCCTATCGCCTTAACCGCATCTAATGCCCGTTCCAAAAAATGCCTCTTTCGGAAAGCACTGTCCGGAACGCGTATATTCATCAATAATGCGTGCATATCCGTGTCCAAACCCACTCTAACCGGCG
>JAZDFB010000012.1:0-7598 GCA_043808305.1 Planctomycetota bacterium
AGTATCATCCCCTAATTTTAAAGCCGCTATACCATGGGCACATTCATGGACGATAACCGAAAATACCAGGACCAGCCACACTAGAATCAAAGAAGCTATTTTCAACGCAATTATTTCCATAGATGAAGACTAAATACTAAATAAATCGGTTTGGCAAGATAATTTACTCTTATTTGGGTAAAAACCGGTATTTTAGAGGTGTTTTGACCGGGAACAGTCGTATTTTAGCAGGCATAAAAACATGCTTAAAATTATTTTATTTCCTTGACAGATTCTTTGTAAATGATAACCTCTGAATTCAAGTATTTCGGTTAGAATTACCGATATATATATTAATCTTCCCGTTGGTGGCGCTTTAAGGCACTACCATCAGGCCAAAGGAGGTGATTTGTGTAGTCGTTATGAGGTCTCGGCTCGTAACGAGGGGAAGAATAACGAGGAATGGCAAGTATTACTCCAAATAATTCGGAGTTGAAAGGGACAATACTTCCCGCCTGGCACGAGGCGCCGGGTTTCTGAAACATAAACTTATAGTTTCAGAGCTGTCCCAAAATAAATCTTAAAGGAGGATTTAAAATGAATAAAGTCTTAACAGTAGGTCTTATCGCGGTGTTTTGCCTGATAACAGGGCTTTCCTATGCCGCCGATGTGGCCGTTGATCATACTGGTTCACGCGTAGCGGCTGGTTATATGTCAGATGAATCAGCCTGCCCGACATTTGGAGTTGCTGATGCCAAGCTGAAACTGAATGCTAAAGTGGATGCGAATACTTCAGCCGTATTGAGAATTGATGCCCCGACAATGACTCTGGATTATGCTTTCGTGAAACTGGATAACGTAGTTTCCCAGCTGGTTCCGAATCTGCCGATTAATCCGAGCATCACAGTCGGTAAGTTCAAAATCGATTTCGGCGAGGAAACCTACAGCAATAACCCGGTCGAAGGCGCGTTGGTTTACAATTCAAGGGCCAATGTCAGCGGCAATGATAATGGCGTAATGTTCAAGCAGGAGGATTTCCTGAAGAATCTGCCGTTAATCCTGGGTTGCAGCCTGTCGTTCATGAACGGCACTTGCGCACTTGTGGACAACAACACCAACAAGGCATTCAATTTCAAGGCAACCGGCCAGATGAAGACCCAGCCGCTGTATTTCTCATTATCCTATTACAGCGCAACAGGTATTCCCTGCACCGTTGTTCAGGATGCCCCATTAGCTAGTACATATGATGGTGTAGCAGTCAATTGGAGCCAGAAGGCTTTCGAATTAAGCGCCCGTTTTGACCTGCTCGAAGGCGCCGCTAAATTTGAACCGGCCAAGGCCCCGTTGTACAGCGACAGCAAGGGTGTATTCACGCTGGCTTACGGCACAGTCACCACTGGCGAACCGGTAGTCGGCAAAACCACCACTGGTTACGTCGCATTAGGCGCTCTTTATAATGTCGATGCCAAGTTGTATGTGGCGTTCCGTTACAGCTACAATGATTTTGCAGTAGATCGCGCTGCAGCATTCGACGCGAAAACGACAAGAATCCAGATTGGTGGCGGATACAAGGTTTCTGGCAACACCACTCTGAAGTTCGAATACACAATGGACGGCGAACCTTCTCCGGCTATTGATGACAACAAAGTATCACTAATAGTTTGCACACTGTGGTAATTGTCACCTAAAACAAAAGGGCGCTCCGAGCAATCGGGCGCCCTTTTTGTTTGCCCGCCCCGATGCTCCGTTCGGGACTTCGCTCACGCTCCGCATTTCTTATTCAGCCATTCTATTTTATTATTTTACTTGCACCTTTTCCGCGAAATGATATATGAATAGGCAAACAATTTAAACTTTTAAATTGGAAACCCCGACGGAATAGTCGGGATAAGACCCGCTAAAAACATATTACCCCGTAGTGGTAATATGTTTAAGCGGCTCTAAAGGAGCTATTTATGAAAAAAGTCTTGGCCATGGGCATTGTTTTCATACTGGTTATCGCCGCTATTTTGATTCTTAATAACATTAAGAACTCCGGAACAGTAGTCGTTAATCCGCATGAACCCAATAATACCGGACCGGCAATAACCCCGACGGCTAACACCCAAATTCCCAAGGCCCAATCCGTCATACGGATAGGCTATACCAGCAAACTTCTGATAATAAATCATCTCGGCCAGACATTGCTCAGAACCAATATCCTGGAAAAGAATTCCCTAAAAGGGCAGGTAACCAATTTTGAAACAGAACAGTCGTTGATGGATATTATCTCCGGCGGCGCATTGGATGCCGCATTTGTTTCCGACCTTTCGGCTGTTATGCAAATCGGTAAAGGTTATAACGGTTTGATTGCGGCCTATCTGGGACCGTTAGGACGGACAGACCTGGTAACCTTAACCGATTCTCCCGTGAAGTCATTTAAGGATATCAAAGGCAAGTCAATCGGCCTGACCGAAAGAACCCCGGCGCATCGCAGTATGATGAAATGGCTCAAGGAGCAATCGATGAAGCCGGAAGATATCAGAATCCTTCATTTTAATGAGCCGTCATTGCAGATTCTGGAGGACAAACGGGCCGATGCCGTTGTATTGGCCGACCCGCTTCTGGAAATGCTTCTCCGGTCTAACAAGGTAACCAACCTGATGGATTCCCAATACTACGGCGTAGTTCTGATATCAAAGGATTTCTATGCCAATAATCCGGACGCCGTATTCGGGTTTATCAATGCGCTTAAAGAAGCGTTCTTCTTTATTTCCACGCATAAAGAGGTTGCCAATAAATGGGTGGAACAGATTTCCGCCATACCGTCTGAGTTTGTTTGGGCCTGTTCTGATAATAATGTGTTCTGCAGTAACCGCGACCGCCAGATTAGCAGGGTTAAAATAGGACTGAGCGATAATTTTATCGCAACATTGAATGATATCGCCGATTTTGCATACACCCAAAAACTGATACCCAGCCAACCGATCATCGCCAATATAACCGACCAAAAAATAAATACTGAGGCCATGAAAGAAATTGACCCTAAAACTTATAAAGCAGAGGAGGTTAAAGTACTACAACAATGATAAACCGTTCTATAAAGGCTCTGGATGACACCCGCACTTTTGCCGTCAGATGCGCCCGTTTAGCATCAGCCAAAAAAGCGGATGATATTTCCGTCCTCAATATGGCAAAAACGTCTTTAGGCATTACCGATTATTTTGTCATTTGCTCGGGAAATAACAAAAAACAGAACCAGGCCATTGCCGATACATTATTGTCAAAACTTAAAAGCCAGATACTCGGCGTAGAAGGCTATGAACAGGGGAATTGGATTGTCGTTGACCTGAACAGCGTGGTAGTGCACATTTTTCACGAGTCGCTTCGCAGATTCTACGACCTGGAATTCCTGTGGTCGGATGTGCCCAGGGTCAGGTTGCCCAAGCTGTAACCGCGGATGGGACAAGTTTACGCGAATCAGCCGCCTATAATTGTCTCAATTAACTCCCCAACAGCCGCTACCAGTTTATTATTATCAGGCAGTGAGCTTATCGGCTTGCCGGTCAAATCCATTTTAGCCAGCATCGGCTCTTCGGGAATTACGCCACCTATCTTCAGGGATATTTCAGGCATTGATGCCTTGGCGCCTTTGGCCCGGTTTATTACCAGAAATTTCTTCTTGATACTGAGAAATGTCAGCTTATCTATGAGCTGTTTGATGCGCATTGCCGTTTTCAGCCCTATTTGGCTTGGGTCGCTTACCAGAAGCAAAGTATCTATATTCTGTGTGGTCTTCCGGTTAAGATGCTCCATTCCGGCTTCGTTATCCAGGACGACATATTTATAACCCCGGCTGATTTTGTCCATATATCCCCGAAGGATATTATTAGCCATGCAATAACATTCCGGGCCTTCGGGCCGGCCCATTACCAATAAATCAATGCCTTTGGATTCGGTGATTGCTTTTTGAAGTTGGTATTCCAGGTGCGTCGGTTTGGAGATGCCTTCCGGCAGGTTACGCAACCCTTTTGTTTCATCGATAATATCAGCCACCGTGGTTTGATAAGGTATGCCCAGCCAGTCGCCCAGAGTAGAATTAGGGTCGGCATCAACCGCCAGAATCGGAGTCTTACCCTGTCGTTTAAGGGTCTCTATAATTAGAGCCACTATCGTGGTCTTGCCCACGCCGCCTTTACCTGCTACTGCTATTGTGAACATTATTAAATATCTGTGACTATCTGTGGTTTGGGAACATTGTCAAATCCGTATGCGGCAAAAACAGCGCCGAGACAAATTCCTCGGTGAACGCGTTGTCCGCGCTCAGTTCAAGATAAGTCATTTTTCCTGCTATGGACTTGGCTTTAGTCATAGCGATATAAGACAGCAGAATAAGACGTGCGCCTTCAGCCGAGCCGTTGCCGATATACCGAAACCGTTCTATCGGGACATCCGGCAGCAGCCCGATTCGAATACTTTTTGCTATATCCAGATGGCTGCCGAACCCACCGGCGATATAGAAATGCCGGACATTCTGAACCGTATGACCCATCTTTTTCAGAAGAACCATCGTCCCGGCATACACCGCCGCCTTTGAGCGGATAATATTATCAATATCCGGCTGGGAAATTACGATATCTTGGCCGGTCGCGGATTCAGTCGATTTAACTATAATATATTCCAGGCCTTGCTCGGCTTTCCTCAGATAAGGTGATTTTGATTCCGGCGCAAACTTACCGTCTCGTTTGATAATTCCGGAATTAAATAATTCCGAGATAATCTCAATCAGGCCTGAACCGCAAATCCCGTGCGGCCGGCAATTGCCTATAGTATCAAGCTCTACGGGCTGGGTAACTGATTTAATCTTTATCTTCTGTATTGCGCCCTTAACCGCTCTAGTGCCTGAACGGATGCCGCTCCCTTCAAAAGCCGGACCGGCTGAGCAGGCACAGCAGACCAGCCAGTTTTTATTGCCCAGAACCATTTCGCCGTTGGTGCCCATATCAATGTAAAGCGACAGTTCATCGAATTCTGTCATCCCGGTTACCAGCAATCCAGCCGTGATATCGCCGCCTACGTAGCTGGAAATGCCCGGCGCGCAAGCCAGAAGCCCGCGCGGGTTAATCTTTATCCCTGCTTCAGCCGCACGGATTACCGGCATCTCGTTAACGGTCGGGATATACGGTTCTTTTCTGATATAGATCGGATCTATATCCAGTAAAAGATGTATCATTGTCGGGTTGCCGGCGGCCGATACCGCCGTGATGTTATCCCGGTTCACGCCCTTTTCCCGGCACAGCGCCTCAATCAGCGAGTTGATGTTATCAACCACTGCCCTGTGAAGCTTCTCCATCCCTTCCTTTTGACCGGCGAAAATAATCCGGGTGATTATATCATCGCCATAAGTTATCTGTTTATTGTATGAACCCATTGAACCTATGGTTTGCCCGCTGGCTAAATCTATCAGGTGCGCCACCACAGTGGTCGTGCCGATATCAACCGCCATGCCGTAATTGGTTTTAGAAGTATCGCCGCCTACAATCATTACAATTTCCGCGGTGCCATTGCGCATGCCTATGGTGATTGTTACCGCCCAGTTATGCGTCCTCAGGAATGCCGACAGGTCCTTGATGTTTGATAGACTGGTTTGGATATTGTCAAATCCCTGTTTCTTAAGCTCGCGGTATATGCGATCCAGGTCGCTTATTGCGTCCTGCAGGGTCGGCGGCGGGAGTTTCATGAAGACTTTGGTGGCCAGCGGGCTATGCTGGAGTATCTTTGCCTGGTGAATTGTATCCGGCCCAAGCTCTGCAATCGATGAACAACCGCTTGTATTCTGTTCGCCCCGGGCGCCCAGCACTATTTGGCCTTCTTCAGCCCGTAATTCCGGCGGTATCTCCACCGTGATGGATTCGGACACCGTAGCCTGGCAAGCCAGAATGATTCCCTTCGCTGTTTCATCCGGTTTTAAAAGGCCGGTAGGTTTGGTTTCGACCTTACCGGATTTCAGGATAACCCGGCATTTGCCGCAGAGTCCGTCCCCGCCGCAAATACTTTGGGTATAAAGACCGGCTGTCCGGGCCGCTTCCAATACCGTCGTCCCGCAATCGACATCCGCTGATTTATTCTCAGGGAAAAATGTTATTTTATACTTTTGCATATAATCCTATCTTACCGATTTTCTCGCTGAAGGTCAATTAAAATATAAATAGTAATTGTTGCGAAATAATAATCTGGTTGTATGATAAAGAATATGATCGATGACCAGAAGAAAGCAAAATGGCCTTTTGGGAAACTTCTGCTATTTCTTCTCGTGGTACTGTTACTACAAGCATTTTGGCTTCCGTGTTTATGCCATAAAGGCGATGTTAAAATGATGATAGGGCTGGTACTTGATGTGTTTTTCTTCCTCAGGGTAATATTTGCAAGAATTATGCATGAGAAAAATAGGAGTTGGATAGTATATTCTATTCTTTTACTATTAGCCACATTAAGTATTCCATTTTTAGTAGAAATGTATTAGATAGTTATCAAGATTAAATTCTTTGCGTTCTTTGCGGTGAGATATGAGTATATTTAAAGCCTACGACATACGCGGTAAATACCCGGGCGAACTAAATGAGCCTATGGCAAATAATATCGGCCAAGCCATTGGCAGATTCTTTATCAGCCGATACAAACTCACCAGCCCTAATATCGTTGTAGGCCGCGATGTCCGTACCTCATCTCCGGCTTTGGCAAAAAATGCCATAGACGGCCTGCTGGCCGCAGGCTGTCGAATAACCGATATCGGCGTGGTTTCCACCCCGATGTCTTATTTCGCCTGCGGTAAATACAATTTTGACGGCTCGGTGATGGTTACCGCCTCGCATAATCCGTCTGAATACAACGGCTTTAAGATATGCCGCGAAAAGGCTATTGCCCTGTCAGAGACCACTGGCCTAAAGGATATTGAAAAATTAGCCACAGAAGCGCCGAGCACACAGAACGCGAAGAATTCCCTGCGTCTTTACGGTGAAAAAGATATTCGAGCGGATTACCAAAAATTCATCCTGGGCTTTATTAATGTAAAGAGTCCCCTGAAAATAGTGGTTGATACCGCCAACGGAGCGATGGGACCGATATTAAATTACATATTTAAGGATGAAACGTCATTTCAGATGATACCTTTGTTCTTTGAGCCGGACGGCCGGTTCCCCAATCACGAGCCCAACCCGATGCATGACGAAAATATCACCCGGATAAAACAGGAGATAACAGCGTGTAAAGCCGATTTTGGCGTAGCATTTGACGGCGACGGCGACCGTTGCATATTCCTGGACGAACACGCCCAGCGCGTGCCCAATGATATTATCACCGCTCTGATTGGCCGGGAAATCCTGGGCAAGGAAAAAGGCGCGCATATACTTTATGATTTACGCTCATCCTGGGCGGTTAATGAAGAAATCACTCGCTGGGGCGGTAAACCCGTGCGCGAGCGGGTCGGCCATGCATTTATTAAGGAAACGATGCGCCGGCTTAACGTCCCGTTCGGCGGAGAGCTTTCCGGGCATTACTACTTCCGAGACAACTATTTTGCCGACTGCGGACTCATCGCATTCATTCAGATAACCAACCTGCTTTCCAAAGAGGATGCGCCG
>JAZDFB010000013.1:0-22389 GCA_043808305.1 Planctomycetota bacterium
TGGTCTTGATTTTCTTCTTGCGCCGGTTGTTGCCCAGTTCGGCATTGTTTATGGCCATCTCTTCCCATTTCTTGTTCACCTCATCAGGCATACTGCCGGCTGTGACCCCGATGATTAGTTCGCTGATTACCTTTGACATAGATACCTCCTTTTAGAGACTGTTAGCCCCGATGCCGCCGCAGGCGGTTCGGGGCGTTACAGTGTCTTATCCCGATGAGTCCCACTGGGACGACATCGGGACGAATCGCTTTATCTATACCCGGCATAGTCCGGATTATTCATAAATTTAGAAGCGAGATTGCCACGCCCCTTCGGGGCTCGCAATGACAAGCAAAGGATGTCATTGCGAGGAGCGTAGCGACGAAGCAATCTCTGACAATGTGTCAACATTTTAAGCACCGTATGAATAATGCGGGATAGGCGGGGCTTGCCCCTCTACTACCCCTGTTCCAACCCACTATCGGGTAGTCAGGTACGACCCCAGACGGGTTCAGGCACGCTCCCGGCTCTCCCACCTGATAATATGCCATCCCTGTAGATAATGTCAAGTATATCGTTATCTTATCTCCGTTACCCCTAATCAGCCCAGATAATGCCTCTGTATCCACCTTGGTATAGGCCGCCGCTTACCCGCCGCTACCCGATTAGATAACCACAACTATGGATTTACTCAAGGAATAGTATGGATTTATATACCAACCGCTATATCTCATCCGCTGTAATGCTATCTCTCATCACACCTACCAGTATGAGGTATCTATATCAGCATCAGCTATATCGCATAGAGGCAAGTCTCATATACCATACAGATAATATACCTATGCTATGTAGGCATTAGAGCTATGGCATATAACATATAGACCTAATCCATACAGGGTATGGCTATATAGCGTATATCAAGTGCCGGTATGCCATATAGACAGCGTCTGTATGTTATGTAGATGTTAGATATATGCTATACAAGGTATAGCGGTATGGCATCTGAGTAGGCACTATATGTAGTATGGGGTATGGAGGGGGGACATCCCACCCACCCCCCTATGCCATATGCGGTATATCGGTATGCTATTCGGGGTATATATATACGCTATGCAGGCCATATCAGTATGCCATATAACGCATACCGGCATAGATACCTCATACCGGTACCCCACTACACCACTATTGGCTGTTTACGTCAGACCTACCCAGATGTCACTGACAGTCCGGGCAGGCTGGTATCAGGGGAATATGGGTGGTATCCAAATGGATATTAGGCCGCAGAAGCAGACCCACCCGCCTGTATATCAAGAGAGGATAGGTCTTGAGTAACCCTATCTGGGCTGGTAAGACAAGACCTAACCCGCCCTATCTAAATCCCTGCACAGAGGGCAAGCAATGGGTAGTCGGTGTGTAGATAAGGGATAATACCTCTTACGGATAGCCCTACCCTCTTGGCTCATCACCCCTAACAGATAGTGTCTACTAACGCCGGGGGATGGGGTATACTATTTGGAAACTACTTAACCTTATTTTTCCATTCCTCAACCAACAGTTCCATATCCTTGGCTTTGGGGTCATCCGGCGCAAGTTTCAAAAACATCTCCCCATCTTCGATTGCCGCCTTGTAATCTTTATTACTAGCATAAGCATTGGCACGGTAATAGTATGCCTTAGCAAATTTAGCGTCTATCTTTATTGCTTCGCTATACTCAGTAATCGCCTTATCAAATTCACGTTTCTTGTGATAATCCTGACCACTACTGAAATGCTCATATGCCGGGTTAGAAGCGGTTTCGTCAGTAAAAGATGCTATTTTAGATAACTTATCATTTTCTGCCCCTAGTTTTATAGCCTCTTTGGCGTATTTGGCCGCTTTCCCATGCTTTTCAAGATGGTCATATATAAGCGCTAAGCACTCATACGGATAAGAATTTTCAGCAAATACTTTAATTGCTTCTTCCATATCAGCAATGGCCTTGGCACCTTCATTTAGTTCAGCAAATATCTTACCTCTGCAGCAATACGACTCGCAGAGGTCTGATGTCCCAAATTCTATTATATCCATCTGGGAAGGAGCCAACTCTATCACCTTGTTAAAATCGTCTAAGGCGCGCGTATAATCTTCTTTAGTAAGGAGTAATCGTCCTCTCAGGTCATATAAAACAACACAATCTACCCCGTTTTCAATGCCTTTGGTAATCACAGCGATTGCTTTATCCATTTCTTTTTTTTCAGCATAAATTGACGCTTCAATGTAATAAACGACTACTTCATTAGGGTCTAATTCCTTTAATTTATCCAATTCAGAAGATGCCTCTACATATTTTTTTCTGAAACCATAAATTGCTGTTCTTAGCATATATGCAAACAGATTTAGCGGATCTAATTTTAATGCATAATCAAGATTTTTAAAGGCTTCCGTGAGTTTCACTTGTTTAAAATAGCAAACTGACACAAATACCAATGACGAGGAAATAAGTTTTTTCTTGGAACCATTTGACAAATATACCCCTCGCTTTATAGCTTGTTCGGATATTTTAAGGACTCCTTTATATTTTTCTTTCAAATCCTTATTTGACGTATCAAAGTGAATATCCTTTGGCGTTTCAATAATAACCATAAATTTTTGGGAACACCCATCGTCATATTCTAACAAAATAGGTTTTGCTAAATATGGGAGTGTGATATAGCAAATAGGAAACCCAAGCCTTTCTGATAAAATCAGATACAACAATACAATAGAATTTTTTGACACGCATGCGTTATTATTTTGCGCATCAATAATTTGGTTAAGAAAGAATTTGGTTGGTTGAAGTAGGTCGGAGCTTGGTCCTTTCTGATGCGCTATCTGATAGCCTTTTTCCTTGAAGATATAATCATTTATTATACCCACTATTTCCATTGGGCTTTTATCTTTTGCTATTTTGGACTTGAGTTCTGATACCATCGCATCTATCTTTTTAAGATATTTATCGATATCCACATCAGGATAGACATCTTTGGCAATTAACAAAGCGGTTTTTGCAAGGTCAATATCCTTGTCTTCCGAATTTAATATATCCACCAAATAATTTGGCAGTGATGCATCTTTATCATCTGCACTTTTCTTGACTTCTTCGAATGACGCCGTTTCGGCCTGTATTTTCTCGAGCGCTTCTTTGGCCGGTTGATATCCCTGCTCCAGAGCTTTGTTTAAGCATTTTACCGCCTCACTTATATTCTGTGGTATATCCTGACCTTCATAGTAAAGCTGTGCTAAAGCACAATAAGCAGAAACTTGTCCTTGCTCAGCCGCTTTATTAAGCCATTTAATGGCTTCTTTGATATCCTTGTCCACCCCACCTTGCCCCTTCCCATAATACCATGCAATCGCGTATAGAACCTCGCCGTCGGGCTCATCCGGAACCAGTTTTAGGTATTGCTGGAAGTCCGTCAATGCCTTGGCGTATTCTTTTATGCTATTATATACCCAGCCGCGGGCCTGATACCCGTATGGACTCTTCGGCCACGTCTCAATAACCTTATTGGCGTCCTTAAATCCCTCATCTATCTGGCCATTTTTCGCATAAGCAAAAGCTCTTAGCGCATAATACTTAGCCGATGGGAATATCTCTATTGCCCGGGTCGATTCTTCTACCGCCTTTTCCCATTGTTTAGTCTTCCAGTATATTCCCGCACGGCTACAATAAGCTTCACCCAATAACGGATTCACCTTTATTGCCTGCGCACAACAATCCAGGGCTTTATCCGGGTTATTATTTACCACTGCAATCCCTCCCTGTAACAAATAAGCCCGGCTGTATTGGGGGTCTATCTCCAAGAGTTTTTTTACATCATCCATTGCCTTGTCCGGCATATTATTTGAAAGGTATGATAATCCTCTCTGGAATACAAGGGCTTTAATAACATCCTTTTTGGTGATGTTTTTTAGGTAATATGCCTGCCCTTTCTCAGAGATAACAATATCAGGGCTGACCTTGCCTGAGCAGTAATCGCTGTCGGAAATCTGTTTACCTGCCCCTACAGGCTCTATATTTATCCGGGTCTTGCCATCATCATAGCGCAGGAATATATGTTCCGGCAAAGTGACACCGTAAACCGGCAGTTTCAGCCTTTCTGCCATCGCCAGATACAAGACCGTAAAACCAAAACAACTGCCCTGTTTGGCATCCAGAACCTCATTTAACCAGTAGTTGCCTTCTTCATAGAGCGACCTCATAGTCGTTATAGAAGCTCCTTTCTCCGTTAGCGTTAGTTCTACTGCCATAGAGGCATCCTTATAAAGATAGGCGTTAACAGCGCTGATAATCCTGGCCGGTTCGGTCTCATTGCCTATTTTGGCTTTAAGTTCTGTTGCCATAGAGTCAATATGTTTGAGGTATTTGGCGATGTCCAAATCCGGATATATCTTCTTTGCCAGTGTCAGGCTGGCCTCGGCAAGGTTTATTTGTTCATCCGGCAGGGCCATTATTCTCACGAGCATCTCTCGCTCGGCATTTTCCAGCTCCTGGTAAACAGGCTGGGCCATATCCGTGCCTGATGCCTGACCCTTGGCCACGCTCATCTGCTTTATGAGGGCATTAATCTGTCCTGAAAGCACTTCATCAGGATTATATTTAAGGGCTTGCTCCAATATCTCCAGCGCCTTACCGTATTCTTTAATCTGGGCTAAAGTATCTGCTGCCATAAAAAGCATCGATGCCGATTTTCCAGACCGGCCGATGGCGATGGCTTTATCGAGGTCATCTAATGCCCCACTCCGATTACCCATTCTTGCATAAGCCATAGCTCGATTATTATATATAACAACTCGGACTAAAGGACGCTTATCTTTCTCAAGAATCAACCTTATAAGATTGAAACCTTTATCCATTTCACCTATCCAAAAATATGCCAAGGCTAAATTGCTTTGTCTTCCTGTATCATCAGGGTCTAACTCCAACGCTTTTTCATAATTCTTGACAACCTTATCAAGTTCATTCTGAGACTGATAGGTTTGTGCCAACATTAAATATCCCCATACATAGCCAGGATTTATCTCAATCGCTTTCTGAGCGGACGCGATTGCCTTGTCATAATCCTTTAACTCATCGTAATATTTGGATAGCATACTGTAAGCTGGGTAGAAAAGCGGGTCTATCTTTAGGGCCTCTTCACACTGTATCTTTAACTGCTCAAGGTCTTTATCTGGCAATGTCTTGGCATACAGATAATGCGCCAAAGCCATCTCTTTGTGCGTGCCCAGGGATACCTTATATTCCTCACGGACCTCTGACTGTTTATCCATATAACGCATCGCGTCAATATATTCCTGATGCGCCTCCAGGTAATCCGGGGACAGGGCTATTGCCTGCTTGAATTCTTTTACCGCCTCTTCTGACTTATTCTGCAGGATTAATTCGCGCCCTTTCCGATAATGCGACTGGCTTTCAGCTGAAACGGTTTTATCGGTCTTTATAACCGGAGGCGGTGTATTTCCGGTTGCGGCGCAGCCAACCAGGACAGACAGGATTATTATGGCTGATATGGCGTGTATCTTGAATGGCTTCATAATTCAACCTCCTTTTGAAAAGAAGTAAGTAAATCTGATTATAACCGCGATGAAACCAATGTCAAGAATACCTTAGCCCAAAAGTAATCCATCCCGTCAGGATGCCCCCTATCCGCATATTAAACAGAAACCCGGCCGAGTATAAAAACGCTTGAATCAGGAAGGTTGTTTATTTATCTTGATAAGAACAGGGATTTCCTGTATAGTAACCGCCGGTTCCGGTATGATGAATCCCGATTCAGGCAAGGATATATGCTAAAACGAATATGTTTGACAAGTATGGTTTTGATACCTGCCCTGTTCATTTTCAGCCAGTTGCTCGCTTGGGGATGCGCTTCACACCGGGTAAAAGACCAACCCGCGGACGCGGATAAGCGCCTTGATATGACGGATGAGGAACAGAATAAAGAAATCGAAGAACTTATCGAGAAATTAGGCGATAATAATTGGCGTATCCGCGAACACGCCTCTAAAAAGCTTGCTGAGATTGGCCGGCCCGCGGTTAAACGCCTCAAGGAAGCCCTCAACCACCAGGACCTGGAGATAAAACTGCGCGCCGATAGAATCTTATCGCAGATAGGAGATTTAATCGCCTGCTGGAAGCTTGATGAAACTTCAGGCACAATTGCCCGCGACAGTTCGGGTAATAACAATAATGGCATACTCCACGGAGCTAAATGGGTTGCCGGCAAGACCGGCGGCGCACTGAGCTTTGATGGGGTGCGTGATTATGTAGAGGTGCCTGATGCCCCGCCCTTAAACTATTACCCGCCCCTGGGAGCGGAATGCTGGGTCAAGATTCCTGATTTTCCGGATGGCGGCGCCATAATCTTAAATAAAGGGCAGAGTTGGGCCTTGCATATAAGCGATAATCATTACCAGGCAGATATGGCCGGGTTAACCCCTCAACAAATACATTCCCGTAATGTTATCCCGTTAAACACCTGGGTGCATCTGGCTTTGACGTATGACGGTAAAACGGTAAAACTATATGAGAACGGCGTCGAAACGGCGTCCCAAACAGTTACAGGCAAGCTTGACTCGGATTCTGATTCTTTTATGATAGGCGCCAACAGCCCTAATCCATATGGAGCTGACCCGGACAAACGCCCCTATCTATTCAAGGGATTTATGGCCGAAGTCAAAATCTATAACTATATCCGCACTGCCGCGGAGATTCAGTCTGATTACAAGGCCATTCTGCCTAAAATGTCGGCTAACTAAAATCCGGGAAAACCCGCCTGAAATAATATTTTACAACCAAGATTATCAGCTCTGCTCGTAACACCGGGGAGGGATTGCTCATCGGCATTACCGGCAGGAAACCAGGACTGCACTCTCCTGTTTATAGTGAGTGCCAAATCTACCCCATCTATTTGCCTTCTAACCTACGCAAGGCTTCTGCTGATGCCTTACGGACATCTTCATCTGAATCCGATAATAATCGGGTGATTTCGGGTATAGTATCTTTGGCTTGTAATACTCCAAGCGCCCTAATTGCGCTGACACGCACCTTGGCATCGCCATCGGATAACAACTTGATTATCTCCGGGATAGCCTCTTTGGCTTGTATTTGCCCAAGTACATAAACTGTGCTGGCCCGCACCCCGGCATTGGCATCTGATAATAACCTGATTATCTGGGGTATAGCCTCTTTGGCTTGTAAACTCGCAAGTGTCCAACCTGCGATTGACCGCACACCGGCATCGGGATCTGATAATAATTTGCTTATCTGCGGGACAGCCTCTTGGGCTTTTAACCCCCCAAGCGCACCGATTGCGCTGTGGCGCATCTGTGCATCGGCATCTGATAATAACTTAATGAGCTCCGGTATAGCCTGGTTGGCTCCCAATTGTCCAAGTGTCTGAATTGCGCTTACGCGCACCCAGGCATCGGCATCTGATAATAATTTAATGAGCTCCGGTATAGCCTCTTTTGCTCCCAATTGTCCAAGTGTCTGAATTGCGCTTGCGCGCACCTGTGCATTGGCATCTGATAATAATTTGATGAGTTCCGGGATAGCCTCTTTGATTCCTAATTGCCCAACTGTCTGAATTGCGCTTATGCGCACCTTGGCATTAGCATCTGATAATAACCTGATTTTCTCGGGTATAGCGTCTTGGGCTCCTAATTGCCTGAGCGTGGAAATTGCGCTTGCGCGCACCCGGGCATCGGCATCTGATAATAATTTGGTTAATTCCGGGATAGCCTCTTTGGCTCCTAACCGCCCAAGCGCAGAAATTGCGCATCCACGCACATATGCATCCGCATCTGATAATGACCTGATTATCTGTGGGATAGTTTCTTTGGCTCCTAATTGCTCAAGTGCGGAAATTGCGTTGGCCCGCACACGGGCATTGGCATCTGATAATAACTGGGTCATTTGCGGGATGACCCTTTGTATGGCCTCCTGGGCCTGTAAGTCTCCCAGGGGTCCCAAGCCTCCTAATTGCCCAAGCACATAAACCGCGCTGGCCCGGAGCATTGGATTGGCGTCTGATAGTAACTTGATGAGTTCCGGGACGGCCTCTTTGGCTTTGGCTCCAAATGCCGCAAGCGCACAAACGGCGGCGTTACGTTCCTGTGCGTCGACATCAGCATCTGATAACAACTTGATGAGTTCCGGGGCAGCCTCTTTGGTTCTTAATTGCCCAAGCGCGCCAATTGCGGCCCGACGCACACCGGCATCGGCGTCTGATAACAATTTAATGGCTTCTTTGGCAAGCGCATCTATTTCGGCATATTCTGTTTCCGACGGCGAATGAGCATAATTTTGGGCTGCTAATCGCCCAAGTGCGCGAATTGATGCTTGACGAACAACGGCATCGGCGTCTGATAAGAACTTGATTAGCTGCGGGACGGCCTCTTTGGCGCCTAATCCCCCAAGCGCATCAATTAGGTTTGCCCGCATACCGGCATTGGCATCTAATAAAAACTTGATTAGCTCCGGCATGGCCTCATTGCCCGGTAATTCCTTAAGCGCATTAATGGCGTCGGCCCGCCCCTCGGCATTGGCCTCGGATAACAACTTAATTATCTGGGGTATAGCCTCTCTGGCTCCTAATGTCCCGAGTACCCAAACTACGGCTTGGCGCACCTTGGCATCGGCATCTGATAACAACTTGATTATCTCCGGGACAGCCGCTTTGGCTTTTAAACTCCCAAGCACCATAACTGCGTATTTACGCACGCCGGCATCTGAATCTGATAATAACCTGATTATCTCCTGGATATCATCTTTAGACACCTTATTTTGAAGAATCTCAATTATATCCCAATAATCTCTGGAATTGTAGACGATTGAGCTCAATGAAAATGAATATATAATTATCTCAGCGGCGGTGCCGACAAAACGGCTTTGTAATAACAGGTCGATTACTTTCCGGGCGTCCTGGTTTCTTAATAGTTCTTCAATCTCGGGATATTCCTTGAATAAATCCGGATACTTCTTTTTCCATTGGGCGATTCTTAAATTAAGCGCATCAAACGAACTGCCTGACTTTGCCCGGCCAGCGCCGGCCCGAGAAGTCCCGGTCGGTGTGGTAGTTGATACCGGAGCTATCCGGGGTTCGATAGCTATGGGTTTAGTCGGCGCGGGTTCAGTTACTTTAGGTTCATCCCTGACGGGATTTGCATTATGAGCCGGCCCGGGTATGGTTGATTCAGGCGCCTTATTGTATACGAGCAGGCCCAGAATTAAACCAACAACAATAAATCCGCCAACCGATATAAGCAGTAGTTTTTTCATATATACAATCCTCTGGCGCCCCCGCTGATGCGGGGTAAACTCCGCGCCCATGTGGCGCTTTTAGCGCCACGGGAGCGCCCTTATGGCGCCACTTTCTTTTGCAAGCAGATTGAGCGGATAGCAACGGATTTCATCCGGTTAATCGGCCAAATCTGCTCGCCTCGCACTGAGCCCTTCGGGAATACTTCCTTCGGATACTGAGTGTCCTCAGGACACGAAGTGCAGGATAAACTTCGCGAACGTATCAAGTCCCCGTTCATTTCCTTATAATCTTTATATCAGACCTCTCTGTCCCTGTCAAGCCTAATGCTAAAAGACTTGAATACGGCAGTAGCTTGGTGCTCTCCCCGGAATTAACCGGATGGGTAATACCTTAAGGGAGAGCCGTTTCCCCGTGAGGGTTCTTGTCCCAAGACCCCCCAGGGTCTAGGGAGCGGCCTCCCCTCTGGGGGATAACATTATATAAATACTTTAGTATAATAAATTTTATTTGACAAATAAAGGATTTTATCCTATACTGTGGGCAGAAAGAGATTTACGGAGTGTCGTATGAATCATCAGCTACCTGAAAATACAGGCAACCGGGGCATGTCCCTGATAGAGGTCACCCTGGCGATTGCCATATTAACAACCGGCATGGTAGCCCTGTTGATGGTGATGACTTCGGGCATACAGCAGAAAGAGGTCAGCCGCGAAGAAGAGGTTGCCACCAATGCGGCTGTTACCAAGATTGAAGAAATCCGCGGTTATGCGTCTTTTGACTTTACCAACCTGGCCAGCCATTTTGCCAACGCGGCGTTCAACGAATGGTGCGTCAATTGCGGAACCAAACACACCACCACCGCCCAGGTCAATACCTGCATGAAAACCAGCCGGGGCAATGGCCTGGAACCGTGGGACCGGACGGCCGGGCCTTTCAATACCGGTTTCATAGACATTACCGCCACTGAACCTTCTTTAATCCAGGTAGGCATCCGGATAAAGTGGCTGAGCGTGATAGGAAAAAATAATACACAGGAATATAGAATGTATACCATGATAGCCCGTTCCTGCAATTAACGAATAGTATTATGAAAAAAGGCTTTACTCTGCTGGAATTAGTCATCTCCATGTCGATGTTCGTTGTGGTGGCCGCGGTGGTTGCGGTTATCCAGCTTACGGCGCAGGATACTTTTAACCAAGGCACCGTGGAAAGCGACCTGGAACAGGCCGGCATCAGCGCCATCGATATAATTTCGGATAACCTGGTTGACTGCAAAATAGTCACCGCTCCGACGGCGGTTGCCGGCAATGAGTACGCTTTGCTGACGATTCAGGTGCCGGTGCTGGGCGGGATAACGCCGACGCTATCGTACTGGAATGACGCCGGCGTTATCTATTGGGGGGCTAATAGCACCCAGAATTATAAACTGAAATATACCTGGGTCCAGTCGCAGGACCTGATTGCCCCGTATAACACGAATGATACCCTGACCGAGGCCGCAGACCACAGGGACTGGAATAAAGACGGCGATATGACAGATACGTTCAAACTGGGCAAACTCGTTGAAATCCGGCTGGATGCGGCAGATGCCGCGGTGTTCACCCGGACTATCTGCGCCTATGTAATGGCCGGCAATGTTAATAAATACGACGACATAAACGACGACGGGACAACCGACCCGATGTTCCAGTTCCTGGACGCGGCCGGCACGGCCGTAGCGACAGGCGGTAACCGCGTCAGGATAAACCTGTGGCTGGGCGGCAGAACCGGCGCCAAACAGAACCCGATAATCGTAAACGTCAAACGCGAGATTGCCCTGCTTAATCCACAATAGTATTACGTTCTAATAGCTTAAGAGACTCTAACAAAACCTATTCCCCTCCCTTGATGGGAGGGGTCAGGGGAGGGTGATTATCTTACCCTCTCACCCTACCTCTCCCACAAGGGGAGAGGAAGATACTTATCATAATAGGTTTTGTTAAAGATTCTAAATAAGAGGTGTTACGATGATACCTGTCCGGCGTAATGGTTCCGTTCTGGTAGTAGTGCTCCTGATTCTGGGGCTCCTGTCCGGATTGGCCGTGGCATATCTTTTGACAATGTCTTCGCACCAGAAGACAGTTGACTCCAGCATCGAGCAGTCTGAATATCTGGCAACAGCCCAGGCCGGGTTCGATACGGCCAAGTCATTCCTGCTGGGCCAATACCTGTCAGGCGGCAACGCGGCCTGGGACGCCCAGCTGGCAAACAGCATAGCTAATAAAACAACATATAACGAAACGGCTCCAGGGATTGACGTGGCGCCAACGGCTATCACCACTACTTTCCAATGGTGGCGGAATATTGCCTATCAAACCAAAACCTATGTTGCCGAGATAGCCAATGACAACGACGGCGGCGGCGCAACTAATGATACCAACAATACTCTAATGCTTAAAGTCTGGGCTTTCGGCAATCCGGCAGATATTTCAGGGCGGTCCGGCGCGGTAATGCTGGAGTCGCTGGTGAAATACAAACCGGCCTATTACGAACCGACCTCGGCCGTGGTGGTAGGCGGCTCGCTTAAGGTGTTCGGCTCGGCTCAAATCGCCGGAACCGACGGCAATATCCAGGCTAACGGCAACGTCGACATCGGCGGCTCGGCTACTATATCAAAGGATGTCTTTGCCACCGGTAATATCACCGGCAATCTGGGCAATATCGGCGGAGCCCCCTACCCGGATTCGGGGCCGGTCAGCATTCCGTCCATCAGCCCGACCCAGTATGCCGGCCTGGCCGGCTATATCCTCCAATCCGACGGTCAAGTATTCAATAAATCCGACAGCATCGCCTATGCGCCGCCTTACCGGGGATGGGACTATAACGGCGGGCTGTGGAGCTATAATTCCGGTAATTCTTATGACGGAACTTACTATGCCCAGACCGGCACGGACGTGAAGATATCCGGCTCGCCGGGCGCTCCGGCAACGCCCTGGCAGGTAACCATTATTTCCGAGGGTTATATAGACGTTTCCGGCAATCCGACCATATCACCCTATTCCCAGAACGTGGCGCTGTTGGCCGGGCGGGACCTGCAAATGTCAGGCACGGCCAGCAATCCTTACACCGGCTTATATGCGGCGCACGAGCAGTTAAAACTCAGCGGCACACCCAAGATTAACGGAGTGGTTCTGGCCGAGGATAAAGAGGATTTATGCAACCTTGTTTCCACCGGCAGCCAGTTTGATATATCCATAGCCGGCAACGCCGAGATTACTTATAACGGCGATATGGCTACTTTTTTGAATGATGGCGAGCCGTATATCCGGGTGCTCGGGCTGAAGAAAACGGTACGCTGACAGTGAACGCCAGAGCCACATTCGGCCTCCCGTCGGGGATAAGGGCGCCATTTGAGCGGTGTAACTATACTCCGGCAGTTTGTACTTGGGCTGTTAGAGTCCCGCCAAGGCGGGACGAGTTACAGCCCAGTATAGTCGGCAGTAATTCTGGCGCCAAAGGCGCCATCAAACTGCCGAACTATGAAATTACTGCCAGGTATAGTCGGCTGTCCATCGGCTGTTCGAACGTAGTGAGTTACAGCCGAGGATACTTGACAGTAAGTCGTCCCGCCAAAGGCGGGACTCCAACTGCCGAAGTACAACTTCAGAGCCCCAGAGGGCCCCCCTTGGGGGGGCAGGCAGCCGACTATAAAAAAGTAGACAAGCATTAATTTATCTGGTATGCTTAAAGGCATAAAAAAAGGATGTAATATATGAATGATAGGAAAGAACGCGGAATGGTCCTGGTAATCGCCATGCTGATGATAGCGGTTATTGCCGGATTCGGCATTGCTTATATAGCCACATCCACAGCCCAGTCAAAAATGGTTTACTCCAGCGTAGATGAGTCAGTTTACCTGGAAACAGCCCAGGCCGGTTTTGATATGTCCCGGGTGTTTTTAATGGGCCAGTTTTTAACAAGCGGCAATCCGGCGTGGGATGCCCAGCTTCTCACCTGTAGCTTGTTGGCTTATAATGAATTTACGGCGCCGATAGACGTTACGCCGGCTACGATTACTACGACATTCCAATGGCGGCAGAATATTACCTACCAGGGCAATACTTTCGTGGCGGAGATAATAAATGACAGCGACGGCGGCGTTCCTGATACCAACGATACAAACAACACATTAGTGCTTAAAGTCTGGGCGTTCGGCAGCACCGCAACCGCCGCTGACCGGGCCGCTCAGGCTAATATCCCCAAGAAAATAATGCTCCAGACATTGGTCCAATATAAATCCGCTTATTACGAGCCGACCTCGGCAGTGGTGGTGGGCGGTTCGCTCAAGGTGTACGGCTCGGCAACTATCGGCGGGTCAGACGGCAATATCCAGGCCAACGGCAACGTTGAGGTCGGCGCCGCGTCTACGGTAACCCAGAATATTTACTCTACCGGGACCATTACTGCGCCCGGAGTTCCGGCAGACCAGCAATTTGCCGGTGCGCCGCCGGTTGATATCCCGCCTATTTCCCCGACCAGATACGCCAGCGCCTGCAGGTATTGGCTCAGAACAACCGGCGATATCCTTGATACATTCGACCCCGACCCCGTCACTCAAGTCAAAACGGCCGCCTCGCTGGGCTGGAGTTATAGCAGCGGACTTTGGTCATATAACAGCGGCACGGCTTACAACGGTTCATATTATTCTGTTGCAGGCACTAATGTAAAAATCACCGGTTCTCCGGGCACTACCGCAGTACCCTGGCAGGCGACCATCATATCCGAAGGATATATCGATGTTTCCGGAAGTCCTAAGATGATTCCGTATACAAATAACGTCGCATTAATGGCCGGCGGTGACCTTGAAGTATCCGGCTCGGCCAGCAATCCTTTTACGGGCCTGTTTGCGGCGCACGAGCAAATAAAACTGACCGGCACGCCTACTTTTAACGGGGTGCTCATAGCCCAAGACCACGGCGATTCCTGCTCCAAGGTTTCCACAGGCAGCCAGTTTGATGTTACAATGGGCGGGAATATATCCATTACCTATAACGGCGGGATGACCACCCTGCTTGAAGACGGCGACCCGTATATCAAAATAAAGGGCATAAAGAAAACTGTAAGATAATACTCTGGCAGTTGGAGCAGAGCGACTTATCTGCCAGGTATAGTCGGCTGCAACTTCAGAGCCCCAAAGGGCCTCCCCTTGAGGGGGGGACAGGCAGCCGAACTATAATTTGATTATGTTTAAAAATATTAAATCGGCGGGTATCGGTGGATTACTCTTTCTGATGATAGCTTCACTGGCCTTAGGCGATATAGTCCGCCTGAAGAATGGCTCGACGCTGGAAGGCAAGATAGTCAGCCAGGACAAGAAATCCGTGGTGATAGAGCTTTCGCACGGCACCATAACGGTTAAAATTAGTAATATTGCTGAGATAATAAAAGGAGATGTCGAGGCAGAGGTTGAAGACGAGAAGGTCGAACCTAAAGAAACAGTTAAAATAGATAATACCAACCCGTTAACGCCGACTATCGAAAAGACGTCGGTTCCTGTCTCCACAAAACGGGATGCGCCGCTGGTTTTAAGCGACGAAGGACTGAACCCTGCTCAGATAGAAATTAACGAAATCATCCGCAAGATTGTCAATACAAAAGAATCCGAAGACGCCTGGCAGTTGGTTGAGAAACTGATAGTCAAGGGCAAGGCGGACAAACCCTATATGGTGGGCTTATTGGGAAGCGTCCAGAACCGCGCGGCCCTGAAATGGATAGTATATGCGGTGGGCCAACTGGAGCTGAAAGAATGCATCAAGCTGTTTTACGAGATGCTCCAATCGGAAACGGATGAAACCATAAGAATTGAGATTTTTGAATCTTTGGGGCGGATGAAAGATGTGTCGACAGTCGCATTAATCAGGAAACAACTCGGCCTGGAAAAGCTGAACAATGTCAAAATAGCCCTGATAAACATCCTGTCCAGGGCGGCGGATGTTGATTCTTTCAGCATACTGCTTGATTTATTGGATGATAAGGATGATACGCTAAGCCATACCGCGGCATTAGCCATAACAAATATTTACAGCAACGCCGGACCCAAAGCCCTGGAAGACGTGGATTTTAAAAGTATGCTGCAAAGGAAAATTGCCGATGCCGGCGTAAAAGGCAAGAAAGGGGTAATCAGCTTGCTGGGCCAGATGAATAACCAAGATGCGGTAGATATGCTCATTAAATTTCTTGATGATGAAAACACCGACATCAGGAGCGAATCGGTGATGGCCCTATCAGCCATACAGGATGCCCGAGTTATTGAGGTGCTCACCGGCAAGCTTTACACGGAAAAAGACCTCTGGACCAGGATGCAAATAATCCAGGCTATGGGCGACAGCAAAAACCAGTCTCTTATTTCAACGCTTATCGAACTTCTTCAGGACAGCGAGGAGAAAATCAGGCTCAGCGCCGCCAGGTCTCTCGGTAAACTCACCAATAAATTCCTGGGCGATAATTATGATGATTGGAAAAACTGGTGGGAAACCACGCAGGGCTCAAAGAAGTAACACCCAAAGGCATGCCATATAAAAACCTAAAATACAATAAGTGTTACCCGGATTAGAATTCGTGCATTGTGGAAATTGTCGTAAACTCGCTGGAAAATATAGCCTGGTTGAGACTGACATAATATGCCAGGACCAGCCGGACAAAAACCTGCCGGGCGCCGGTCGGGCCGACCATCTGGACCTCTAGACCGTGCGGGAAGCCGTCCCCGGTTATGTCAAGCGCGCCGAACTTGGGCACCGGGTCAGGCACCCAGAAGTTGTTATCTTTGTTCCAGGAAACCGCGGCCCGGCCCTGACCTAAATTCCCGACAACAGAGCTAACCGTATCCTTTTGAATTATATAGCCTGAGTCCGGAGCATCATCAATGTCATCGTTATCGGCATCGCCCGCATCATCATCATCAAATTCATAAAAAGCATCAACTGTCGGATTATTCTTGGGCACCAAAAAATGGTCTATGCCCCGCGACGCCAGCAAAGCGTTGGCAAAAATACTGCGAGATACGGACGGCGTTATGGTCATCACTTGCGCATAATCGGCGAATTCCCTGCTCTGCCAGCAGACTAACCTGAGGCTGGATGCCTTTTTGGAAATAGGATTGGCAGTAGACGAAAGATAATAGCCTATTAAAGCATAAGTGCTTACGGACCGGGTTATTCCGCCAATATTGGCAATAAAAGGAGTTGATTCTCTTAAAAAAAGAAGCGCATTACCGGTCCTGGTGGCAGGCGCAATATCCAGATGGAAAGAACCGGTTTGGTCAATGCAGGCCAAGCGCGTTGAAGTCAGTTTCGGGTATGCGGCATCAACCTGCATTCTGCCCCAATAGACGTTTCCCATGGTATCGTTCTGGTAATTGACTCTGGCCTGACCCAGGTTAAAATTAATTTCATCTATGGCTTTTTGCCCCCATTGTATCAGCTGATTCTGCCCGTTTAAGTATTCACTGGATACGTTAGTCTGTTGAATCAGCAGGGTAACCGCAAAAGCTACCGCCGCGAAACAAGCCAGAGCTATCATCATTTCTACCAGAGTGGTGCCTTTACGGTTCATATATTGGTTCACCTATTAATATATATTTTCTGCCGGTGGTAGGCGTAATGCAGGTCTTGGCTGAAACGGTAGGCCTCCAGCATCATTATGTAACTGCCTTCACTGTAATAACCGGCATTGGAAACATCCCAGAGATAACTTTCATTGCCGCCGGTAGCCGCGTCGGCTATCCAGAGAGTTTTGTCGGGGATGCCCGGCGTGGCGGGCGTATTATCCACGATATGCAGCCAGTTTTTCCCGTTATCACGGGAATAAAGCAGGGCGTATCTTAAATCATTTTCGGTTTCGGTAAATCCCACCGGGTAAGCGGTGGTATAAGTTTGTCCGTCCCAGCGCTTCCATTCACTTAACCAGGTAATGCTGATGGTGGTGGGGTTTTCCAGCTCGGTGGTAACATTAGGCGTTTTGATTTCACAGCGGGGCAACTGGACAATCCGGCTGGCTGTGGCCGGGATACCGCCGGTCAGGAAGCTGTTTACCAAGCTTACTACCGCGTAACGGCCGATAAATGCCGAACCGTTTTCCACGGTCCGGTCCAGCCCGTTAACCACGATAAAGGCGTTTGAACCGGCAGGGTCAGCCAGTTGCAACAAGGTACTGCCCTTCCAGGCGGCGCCGTCCTGATGCCCGTAAAAATCGGTGTTTACCGCGGCGGTGCAACGGATTCCAGAATAATCGGCGATACTGAATTCATTGGGCGTATTGCCCCAGTCATTGTTATGCCTGAATGGCCGGCTGATAGCGGCCTGGCCGGGAAGAGGCAGATTATAGCCGTTGGCCATTGCCTGCCCGGCCAGCGTCACATTACCCGTAGTGCCGTCACGGCCTTCATGCCGAAAAGTCGAGGTAGTCGTGCCGATGTTGAAAAACGAGGTGCAGCCGTAGGCATTGGTCCGGCGAACGCAGGTAAGCCCGTCAAAAGTAGTTCCGGCCGGCAGTGTTGATGCGGTAACCAGAGGCGCGGAGCCTGAAGTCCGAATATCCTGCCGCCTGATACGGACGTAGTAACCCGCGCCGGTGCCGCAGAAAATATTTCCGGTGGCTGTCCAAGTGGTGCAGGCCGAATCCGGATATATTTCGCCCAGCCAGGGCTTGGACCACCAGGTATAAGGCGAGATGCTTTCTCTTATGTACTTGACGCCTCCGGTTTGGGCATCGGTGATGGAGTCTTCATTACGGCTGCCGGTGGCTCCGCCGTCAAAGGGCTTGCGGTGCGTAGGTATGCTGTTGGTAAATCCGTTGGCCGAGTCATAACCGATTTCATTGCCCAGTCCCATATAGTAATAAGACCAGCCGGTAATGGATGTATAAACCGCATTTGACCCAGTCAAAGCCGTCCTGATGAACTGAAAAAACCTGGGCACGTCTATTTCCATCCTATCGCCGCCCGTGCCGCCGCCGCCGTGCCAACCGTCTGTGGTATCGCCGCCGCCATTAATGCGGGTAGTGTCAATATTGGGCCATTCGGACTGGGCGTTCTTGGTCGCGTCACACAGGTTATCAAAATACCAGTTGTAGCCGTCATATGAATAGACGTCGGAATAAGGGCAATGGCGCGGGTCGCCCTGGAATTGATACCGCTCGCTGAAAGGGACATTGTTGATGCTATTGGTCCGCCAGACATAGGTGGTGGACAAATCAGCCGGCTTGTTGTTGGCCGGCCATCTGGTGCCGGTGTTCAGGTCGGTGCCTATCCTGGTATTTATGGTAATCAACGAATCACCTACGCCCTTCTCCCGGTCTACGACTGCTTTGGGGATGGTGATAACCCAGCGCACGGTGTTCTTGGGCAGCGATGACCCGCGCCAGAAGGTTGCTTGAGCGTTTCCCCTGAAGGCATAAATATACTCGCTGGTTGCAACCAAGGCGCCGCCCGCGGCGATAGTATCCGGCACCGCTGTCATAACCGTCCAGGAATCACCAGAAATGGAATAGCGCCAGAAGGTTGTTTGAGTACCTCCTCTGAAGGCATAGATATAATCGCCTGAACCGGGATAGACCAGTGCCCCGCCCGCGCCGACCGTAGCCGGAGCCACCGTCCTTGCGGTCCAGGAATTACCAGAAATGGAATAGCGCCAGAAGGTTGTTTGAGTACCTCCCCTGAATGCATAGATATAATCGCCGCCGGTAGCCACCAATGCGGCGCCTGTGCCAACAGCAGCCGGTGCAACAGTCGCCGCTCCAGGTGTGGTCCAGGAATCAGTTGATATTTTGTAACGCCAGAAAGTGGTTGTCCCGCCCTGGAATGCATAAATAATATCGCCTGTGCCGGGATAGCATAAGGCGCCGCCCGCGGCAACAGCGGCCGGTGCAGCCGTCCTTGCGGTCCAGGAATCTTCAACATATGACCTGAAATTTGTCTGGCTATTTCCCCTGAAACCATAAATACGGCCGTTTGAAGGGACATAGGCTAAGGCGCCGCCGGCGCCGACATTGGAGCCGTAATTTGATTTTCCTGTCCAGGAATTACCTGAAATGGAATAACGCATAAAGGTTTGAGAACTACCTCCCCTGAAGGCATAAATATAGTCGCCTGTACCGGGATAGCATAAGGCGCCGCCGGTGTCAATATTGCTTGATGCACTGACCATCACATCCCAGGAATTTACTGTGGATACCAAATTCTGGCTGAAATCATTTGCCGCTTCAACCGGACAGGGGATATAATCCAGCCCGTACAATCTCCGAACTGTATCTAATCCGCAAAAGTCCGGAGTTCTGGGGGTGCGTAAAGGCGTATTATAAAGCAGAATAACGGTGCTGGATATTACGGCATCGTAACTCTTGGTATACCACATCCGGTTTTCCGAGGCGGCGGTAAGCGCCGGGCTGATTACCGTATAGGTATCGGCGCCGGCCGGAGTGCGCTGGTCGGTGCCGCCTTCAATAGAAGCAATCTGAATGTCGGTTGATGAAGTAGTTAAATTCATACCCGGTATGGTGATGCTGACGGGCACGGTCATAAAATTATTACCCCCCACGGAAGGGTCAGCCAGATAGCCGTAAACCCTGAGTTTCAAATCATCGGTCAATGCATAACGCAGTTTTTCCGGATGGGTCACCGCGCGCCATTGGGGATATGTGGCCGGGTCCTTGGCGGCGTCAGAATAGTTGCGGATTGAAGGCATGGGAAGTAATTCACCGTGTAAATTAATAAAAAGGGCGTTGCGGTAATGTGCGGGATTAAGCACCATATCATCCAGGAGAAGGCGGTAAGTAAGATTGCCGGTAGTTTCCTGTCCGGCAGCCAGGCGGGAATTAAATAAAGCCAGTTCTGCCGGGTAGCGCATGGCGTGGTTAAATTGGTCAGCCAGCGCATAAGGATAAGGATTGGCCGTTGCGCTATAATCATTGGTTGCCACCCCGTCTATATTAACCCGGGCATTGACGTTAGTCGGAACATAGTATTGGCTTACGGCTGACCCGGCGGGCATTGTTCCGGGATAGAAATACGCGTAATTAATCGTCTGGTTAGAATCAGCCGCGTTATTAAAATAAGGATTGTATTCCTGGTCCCGGCCGTAAGCGGCTTTGGTAACCCAATGGCGGCGGAACTTCATACCCGGGTTACGCGATTCCATATCGCCCAGGGCGTTCTCGATAAAAGGCGTTAAATAAGCCAGGTAAACCCACCAACCCGGAATATTTTCTATACCCAAAAGGTAAGCATCATAAACCTGGGTGGTCGGATCCGAATCGCCGGCTGTAGTGATAACCGAGGTGATATCGGCCATAAGCGTCTCGTCATTCTTGCCAATATGTGTCTGGAATATTTTTACGGTCACAATCCGCACGTTAGAGGCCTCAAAAGAAGGAAATTTCCGCACGCTAATCCGCCGGGCATAATACCAGCGCCCGGTAATCCATCTGTTGCCGCTGAGGATATGGTCCGGCGCGCCTATGCTGGAATCTATGGTCAGCAAAGGCGATGTGCCCACGCCGTCGTCAAAGATATCCAGCACCGAGGCGCCGCCTGTTGATTCGTGGGATTCTGCGTAGGCACGCAGTTCACTGACAATAGTAACGGCTTTTTGAATCGCAAAGGAGTAATCCTGGTTAACCGCGACAGCTTTATCTATTGATACGATAAAACTCAGGCAGGCGCTCATAGCTATAGCCATCACTCCCAGGGCAAGCACAACTTCCAGCAACGACATGCCGCGTTGCCATTTGTTGACCAATCTGGTGTGTGTTTGGAGGATTAAACCATCACTGCACTTCATAGATCCCTTTTCCAAGGCGATACTGGCCCGTATAAGTCTGGATTTGGTTCAGGATTCCGGCATCATAGTCTATTTCGGAGATATCACCGGTGCTTTCAATATTCACCTGCCCCTTAGTAATAACCACACCGCTGATTATCGAAGGTGCCAATTGATGATAGTGCCCTTTGCAATAAATAACCCCGTTGTATGACGAACCGCTGTTTGCCGCCATTGTTAAAGTCCCGGTGATATAAAAAATACCTGTCCCCATTAAAGCATGAGATGAATTAAATGTAGCATTACCCTCAAAAAACACAATCTTATAATCAGGAATAGGGTCAGGCAGCTGGTCAACCGAGGTAACATAATAATCGGCAATGGAACGCAATTCTGTCTCAGTCATCCCAAAAACGCTTTCGGTTGAATCATTGTAAGGGGTAACCGTTGAAGTAGCGCCTAATGTTCCGGTTACAACCGCTCCGCCGTTAATATTAGGCGTGCCCGTAAGAGGCGGATAAACAATTGCGATTTGTGTTTGTCCCAGGATTTTAACATTATTCCCGATAACCGTTTGGCTGGGGTTCCCCGCACATAATGCGGCCTGGGCCGGCGATACTATGCTGACGCGCCGGATTTCCGTGGCTAATTTAACGCTGGTTAAGACGCGGTTTGGCCAGACATTATAACTTTTTGTCGGGTCAAACCGGAAGTAAAGCAAACCTTTAGATTGAATCTTCCATATCGCTCCATTGCCGGTTAATCCCCTTTGGGCGGAAATATCGGATACGATTGTTTTATCCACTTCATAGCGGCCCCAGATATTCTGGCTCTGGGACACTTCAAGCTCACGCACAATACCGATAGCCGCATCATCCGTATCGTTAATAGGCGGGTCGGCCAGGAGATTAAGCTGGGGATTAAACGTTGTTACCGGCTGTCCGGCCTGCCGCCGGAACCAGGCCAGGGAATCCAGCAAGCCGGCTCTGGCCATTGCCGGCGCCTGCGCATAATATTCCATGCTGGATTCAAGCGCGCTATTGGTCGCCTGCAAAATTATCAAACCGGCTGTTATAGCGCCCAGCAGTATGGTAATGGATAACATTGCCCAGACCATTATTACGCCTTTTTGCGCATTATTGGCTCTTATCATAACAGCCTCCTTTCGGCCATAAACTCCCCCCCCACTGCTATTAATATAGGCCATATATTCGTTAATGTCAAATAATTTTTCGGAATTTTTGCAGATTTTCCCTTCACCGGTATATTTCCCAAGTCGCTTTTATTATCTGAATAGCTATCCCGATATAGTCCGCCCCGCTATAAATTTAAT